>NZ_MUBM01000093.1 GCF_002154505.1 Streptomyces carpinensis
TCGGCCCCCTGTCCGGATGGTCGCCTGCGTTCCCGAACCCGTGCGCGAGGCAGTCACACGACCGGGTAGCCGAACTGGAACCGGCCGGCGCGAACGCGTACAACGGCGGCAACAGGGCCTTCTGCGTGCTCGTTGGTCTCAATAGCCCCAAGCTACACGGGAGGCCCTGCCTTCAAGCATGCTGAGCCAAGAGATCACTCGGCTGAACCGTCATACAACCGACGTTCACCGTGGTCGATAGAGCAACGGCTTCTAACCGGGGACCGTGCCCGTCAGGGCCGGACTGGTGGCAGGGCAGGCCGTCCACGCATGGCGGAAGCCCAGCCAGGGACTGTTCCTGAATCGGTGCCGATCCCCGGTACTGCCACCGGGTTGGTGGGGCGAGGCAGCGACTGCTCCAGCGGGTGTCGCCGGGGATAGGTGTGGCGAGGCAGCTGAGACGTCGGGGCCCGAAGGCTCTCTGGAGTACCTGCAGTCGGCCAGGGACGAGGGTGCGACGACCCCCCTTTTTGGCGTGATCCACAGTGAATCCGAAACGGTGTAGTCCCTCCATCAACCGAACGGCAAAGAGCCTTCGACCCGTTCTGGCGGGCCGCCGATGCCGACCACGACGGCACGGGCCTCGGCCTGCCCATGGAGATCTCCTCCCGGTAGACCCGCATGGACGGATCCACGTCGACGAGCACCGTGGTCTCCATCGTTCCCGGGCGGAAGTTCTCGAACAGGATGTCGGCCCGGCGCACCAGTTCCATAGCCCGGCGCCTGTCAGTCTCGTCGCGCAGATCGAGTGCCACGGAGCGCAGGAACGCGCCCGTCGATCGGTCATCGTCGTACGGGCGGCCACCGGTGAGGATCTCGACACCGGGACGGGCGGCGCCCGCGTCCACCGCCTGCTGGATCTCGTCGCGGGCCTCGAGCGAGATCACGGGGCCCATCTCCGTCGTCTCGTCGAGCGGGTCACCCACCTTCAGCGCCGCGACCTGCTTGACGAGCCGGTCAAGGAAGTCGTCGGCGACCGAGTCCTCGACGACGAGACGGGAGGTGGCGGTGCACTTTTGTCCTGTGGAGCGGAAAGCACCCGCCACCACTTCCGTCACGGAGGTCGAGGTCGGCGCTGGCCAGTACGGCGGCCGCGTTCTTGCCGCCCATCTCCGTCGGGATGGGACGTGCCAGCCGGCCGCAGGTCGCGATGAGATTCCGGCCGATGGACGTCGACCCGGTGAAGGTGACCGCGTCGACCCCGGGGTGTTCCACGAGCCGGCCGCCCAGCGCGCCACCGCAGATGAGCAGGGACAGCACGCCCTTCGGAAGCCCGGCTTCCACCAGCGCCTCGGCCAGACGCACCGCCAGCAGCGGGACGGCACTGGCGGGCTTCCACACGACGACGTTGCCGTAGCTGAGGGCAGGGGCGATCTTCCAGGCGGGGATCGCGAACGGGAAGTTGAACGGGGTCACGACGGCCACCACGCCGACCGGGCGCCGGATCACCTGAATCTGCTCGCCCGCCCGGGACGAGGCGAACACCTCGCCGACCGGGCGAAGTCCCTCACTCGCGTAGTAGCGGAAGATGTCCGCCGCCCGCCGCACCTCCGCAATGCCTTCCGCGAGGGTCTTGCCTTCCTCCCACGCCAGTTCCTCGCCCCACTGCTCGGCGTGCGCATCCATGATGGCGGCCGCGCGGTGGAGGATCCGGCCGCGTACCGGGTGCGGCGCCGCCGCCCACTTTGGGAAGGCGTCGCGCGCCGCGGTGACGGCTTGGTCGAGGTCACCTTCCTGAGCGAGCCGACCCGCCGCCACGGTCTCGCGTGGGCGCGCCGGGTTGGTGTCGATGAGCTCACTGCCGTCGCCGTCCCGCCACGTGCCGGCGATGAGCTGGCGCAGCGGCCGGGCCGCCCGGGCGGTACCCGCTGCTGCGGAGGCACCGCTCGCACTGTGTCGCATGGCTTTCCTTTCGACATGGTCGCCGCGCTTGTCGTCGGCGAACCCTGGTGCTCATGGACCTGATGTGGTCGCCATTCTGTGGAACGCCCCTGCGGCAGCGCACTGGACGAGATGTCGTGGCCTTCCGGCCCGGGCCATGCCGATCCGTCGATCGACCGGGCCCGGCGCCGGTGCTTGGCTCGGAGCCCCATCCCTGCCCACCACGGAGGGCGTCTGCATGTCCGGTGCTTCCCTCTGGCCGGTGGTCCCGGCCTGACGCAGATGCGGCGCATCGTCAGTGAGGTCCCCGGCCCGCGGCCGCGCGAACTGCTCGCTCGCCGACGCTGCTTGGTGCCAGCCGGTGTCGGTGCTGCCCTGCCCGCCTTCGCCGAGGCGGCCGACGGGGGAGTGTTGGTCGATGTGGACGGCAACTCCTTCATCGACTTCGGCCGTGGTATCGCGGTCACCACGGTGGGTGATTCGGCGCCGTCCGTGACGGAACGAGCCACCGCTCAGCTGCGCCGGTCCACCCATACGTGCTTCCTGGTCAACCCGTTGGAGTCGTACCTGGATGTCCGCCAGCGGCTGAACGAACTCGCCCCCGTCCCCAGTGAGAAACGCACCGGCCTCGTGAACTTCGGCACGGAGGTGCCGTCACGGTTCGTACGGGCGTCGTTGTCTTCGACCACGCCTTTCAAGGAGGCAACAAACCTTGCTCACCATGAGCCTCACCGTGAAGAACAAGCCCTACAAGCAGGGCTTCGGGCCCTTCGGCTGGACGTGCACCGCGCTCCCATGGCCCATCCCTACTGCTGGCCTATGGGGCCGACCAGCTGCGCCGAGGAACCCGCGGACCTTCTGACAAATCTGCTGGACCGGCAGGTCGGAGGGGAGAACGTCGCCGCGGTTCTGATGGGGCCTATATAAGGAGAAAGCAGGTTCGTCGTGCCGGCTCCCGGATTCCTCACCACGCTCGCCGACATGGACGCCGTGCCAGCGGGCGGCCTGGGAAGCACCTGCAGCGGCAACCCTGTGGCGTACGAGGCGGCCCCTGGGGGTGTTCGAAGAGATCGAGACCCACGACTTGCTCAACCGCGCCCATCGCATCGGTGACCTCATGCTCGATCGGCTGAACGAACTCAGCGACGCCCACTCGATCGTCGGAGACGTCCGAGGCCGAGGAGCCATGATGGCCACCGAGTTGTGGAACCCCAGGCGACGGCATCCCCTCCGACCTGGCGACCAGGGTCGCCCGGCGCTGTCACGCGGAAGGGCTGCTCGCGCTCACGGCCGGAAGCTACGGCAATGTCCTCGCTACCTTTCGCTGCTTTCGATGCCGGACACCCTGCTGAAGGAAGAAATGGCCATCTCGCGGAAGCCGTCGACAAGGAAACCACTTCAGCCGGGTCAGAGGAGTCCAACGGAGGGGCACATTATTGGTTTGGGGCCCTTGACCTCAGTGCTTGGCGTCGCGGACGGGCTCCTGCCAGGCCGAGAGGGCCAGGAGGAGCTCTGCCCGTACGTGGGCCGAGTCGAGGTCCACGTCGAGCAGGCTGCGGATCCACTCGACGCGACTGCGCAGGGTATGCCGATGCACGCCCAACGCCACCGACGCCGCCTCCCATTGACCGTGATGCTCAAGGAAAGCACACAGAGAGTCGATCAGCTCGGTTCCCTGGCTCACGTCGTAGGACGCCAATGGGCCGAGCCGGGTGACGGCCAGCGATTCCAGCACCCTCCTCGTCTCGGGCGTGGTGAAGAGCACCTGCCCGGCGAGAGACTCCACGGAGACGACCTCGCGGCAGCCCCGTGAGTGCGCTACGGACACGGCGTTCAGCGCCTCCCGCAGAGCGGCCGGACCGTCGTCGAGGGCATGGATGCCGCTGAGGCCCGCCCAGGTACGCGTGCGCGCATGAGCCGGTGCTGCATCGCCGACGCCCCGCGCGGTGAGAGCATGATTGCCGGGCAACAGCAGGGCAGCACAGCCGCCCTCCCGTACCATCCCGAACAGCGGCAGTCCCCGCTCGGTCAGCACCTCGCCCGCTCCCTCGAGGAGGTGACGGGGGTCGCCTCCTCTCAGCGCCAGTACTCTGATCCCGTCGCGCACCGGGAAACCCGACTCGTTCAGATGCTCATGGGCAGCAGGTGCCGTCACCGCCCCGTTCAGCAGCATGCGCAGGAACATTCCGTTCACGCGGTGCTGCTCGTCGCGCAGCCTGAGCGGTTTTTCGGCTTCCAGAGCCACGAGAGATGCCGCGTGACCAAGGAGCAGATGATCCACGGGAGTCAGGGACCTGTTACTCAGAAGCACCAGACGGCCGTGCACACGAGGACCGACACGCATCTAGTGAACGGCTGCCACGCCCTCCGGCGTGGTTGTGACGGAGGCAGCCGCCTGCTGCGGAGGCGGCGGTCCGGCGAGCGTCAGGAGTTCCGGTGTCCGGGAGCCGGGAGGGTGTGCGGCGCGGGTGGTGCCCTCCTGGTCGAGGTAGAGCACATCCGTCCCGGTGGAGACGGCCAGTTCGCGGACGACCGCCTGCGCGCCGCCCTTGAGCGCGGCCCGGGTCATCCTCGGCTGGATGCGCGATGCCTGGACCACACCGTCGTACTGCTGCTCCGCCACTCGTTCCATGACGATTTTGGTGATGGCGAGGAAGGGCGTGGGCAGCGGCACCTCCACCTTGCGGGCGGTCTCGACGTCGCCAGCGGGACGGACGGACCGCAGCAGTTTGGCGGCCAGGTCCGCGGACAGCTGAGTCGGGGCGCCTCCGGGCAGCAGATCACGCAGCAGCGCGTGGAGTTGATTGACCGTGCGTACCCGGGCCTGAGCCAGGTTCACACGCCGCTCGTCCAGGAGAGCCAGCGCTGTGGTGTGGTCCTCGGGCTCGACATCCCGTCCGTCTCCCTGCAGACAGGCGACGGTGGCCGCGGCCGCGGCGTCGATCTGGTCGTTCTTGCGCCGTCCACCGCGGGAGAGTTCGCGCGCTCGACTGGTCGCCGCGGCAGGCACGTCGACGACGCTCTCGCCGCGGGCGATGAGCCACTGAGCGAGATGCCGGCCCAGTCCGTTAGCGTTCTCCACCGCCCACTTCCGTTGCGGCCACCGCTTGGCCCAGGCCAGCAGCCGCCGGTAGTCCGTCAGACTCGCCTCGATCCGCAGCGTCCCGACCTGCTGGTTTGATTCCGCCTCAACGGCAGTGGCGGTGTGGGTGGACTTGTGGGGATCGACACCGAGCAATGTCACGGGACTGTATTCCTCACGGTCGGACGACAGGGCATCCACGGCCGACACGCCGACTTCCGGAACCAACCGGCCGGGACACGCCTCTGTTGAGTCAGACCGCGGACGGACACCGGACCGGGGACATACCCCGGGAGAGCCAGCCCCGAAGAGCGGCAGACGGTTCACGAGTCACCCGGCCCGGCGTCCTACGGCAGGCTACGAGCGGCCAACCCGACCGCGTCCCGCTACCCCCATACAAGTCGGCGGTTCACTTCACGGAGAGAATCCGTGGATTGGGCACATGGCCCTACCTGCGTGGGTACGCGGGTAGGGTCCGGCCCGGTCGGCCGAGCTCCCGGTCTTCGGGAAAATTCCTCAGCACCTTTGACATGCTGCGGCCCGTATTGCCCTGGAGCGCACGTCGGTGAGATCCCAGGTAGTGGTCAGCGCAGGCCGGAGCGGACGAAGGCGTCCACGATGTAGCGCTGCAGGAAGATGTAGATCAGGAAGATCGGAATGCAGGCCAGGCCCGCGGCGGCCATCATCGCGCCCCAGTCGTCACCCGCCTCCCCGAGGAAGGACCGGACGCCGATCTGGATGAGCGAGTCGGGCTTCTTGGACAGGATGAGGGTCGGCCAAAGGTAGTTGTTCCAGGCCTCGATGAACAGCATGATGCCGAGCGCGGCGAGGGCCGGGCGCATGTTGGGGAGGACGACCTTCCACAGGATCCCCCAACGGTTGCGGCCGTCCATGTGGGCGGCCTCGACGAGCTCTTTGGGGAAGGCCTGCATGTGCTGGCGCATGAGCATGACCGCGAAGGCCGAGCACATGTTCGGGATCACCACGCCGGCCACGGTGCCGAGCAGCTGCCAATGGGCGATGGTGACGTAGTTGGGGATCATCGTGACCTGGAAGGGCACCAGCCAGGCGCCCAGGAACAGCAGGAACAGGATGCTCTTGCCCGGGAAGTCCCACAGGGCGAAGCCGTAGGCCGCGAAGATGGCCACGAGCAGCTGGCATACCGAGACGCACAGGGCCATCACGAAGGTGTGATACAGCATTCCGCCGATCGGGATCTGGTGCCACACGTGCGTGAAGTTCTCGAAGCTGATGGGCCACGGGAACGGCGTCGACCTGGTGGCGTCCTCGGGGCGACGAAGGGCCGTCGCATAGAGCCAGTAGACCGGGAAGATGCTCACCAAGGCGACGATCGCGAGTACGACGTGGCCGCTGAACCGTGAGCCGAAGGAGTGCTGAGTGCGCACCGCCGCTGCGTTGTTCCTGGTGTCCTCCTGCCGCGCGACGATGCCGCTGACGATCTCGTCGGACTCGGCCTGGACAACTGGCTTGTGGTGCGGCTCGGTGATGGTGAACGACATTTCCATACCTCGATCAGTTGTCGTAGAAGGCGAGCTTGTCCGAGAGCTTGACCAGGAGGACCGCGATCGCCCCGAAGACAAGGAAGAAGACCGTCCCTGCGGCGCCCGCCATGCCGGCGTCGAAGTTGTTGAACGCGATCTCGTAGAGCAGGTAGTAGATGTTCGTGGTCGCGTTGTCCGGTCCGCCCTGGGTGAGGACGTCGATCATCGGATAGGTCCACTGGGCCGAGAGCAGGATCGTCATCAGAGCCAGGAAGAGGATCGTGGGAGAGAGCAGCGGGACGGTGATCCGCCGCAGGATCGTGGAGTTGCTGGCGCCGTCGACGGATGCGGCCTCGGCGTAGTCGGGGCTGATCCCCGCCATGCCCGCCGTCATCACCAGGACGCCGAAGCCGAGCATCTGCCAGCCGACGATGATGATGATGGCGATCAGTGCGCCGTGGTCGCTGCGGAAGACGCTGCCGATGTCGATCCCGAAGCCCTTGCGCAGGACGACGACGATGACGCCGTCGTACGGGTCGAAGAGCCATCGCCAGACCGCGCTGGTGGCCACCGGAGTGACCAGGAACGGCACGAAGACCAGGGCCTGGTAGATGGTTCTGGCTCGCCCGCTGACCCGCCGGGACATGAGGGCGATCACCAGCGGCAGGATCACCGAGCAGACCAGGAAGGCCGCGATGTAGAGGATCGTGTTGATGACCGCCTTGCCCAGCTCCCGGTCGTGGAAGAGCGCGGTGTAGTTGGACAGACCCGCCGGCTGCTTGGGGGCGGTCGGGAGCAGGTTCCAGTGGTAGAAGGACAGCTGGAAGGTCTCGATCAGCGGCCGGTAGATCCAGAAGACCAGCAGCGCGATGGCGGGCAGGATGAACAGGTACGGCGCGATCGGGGGCTTGCGCCACCGCCTGACGGCGGCCTCACCCTCGCGGGCGATCCGCTCGTACCTCTCCTGACCGGGGACGGGCGTGATGGTGAACGACATGAAGGAGACCTTCCAGGCTGTCCTGACGGGAGAGTGGGTCAGTGCTCGTTCTGCACCGAGGCGTTGACCGCGGCAAGTTGCTCGTCGGGCGTGAGCGCCAGGAAGGCGGCGAGCTTCTCCCCGTCCATCTCGTAGGCGGTCGGGTAGTCGCCGATCGGGACCACGGAGTGCAGGATGCGGTCGTCGTATACGTGGACGAGGTTGTACGACTGGGCGCCGGCCTGGCCCCGCGCGGCTGGGAACTCGACCTGCAGGTCCTGGGTGTAGCAGGTGGCCGAGGCGACCGAGACCGGGATGCCGGCGAAGGTCGAGTGGGTCGAGTAGTGCAGGTGGCCGCCCAGGATGCAGCGCACATCGGTCCCCTCCAGGACGGCGGCGAGCTTGTCCTGGCCGCGCAGTTCGAAGAGGCGGATGAGGCCGAGCGGACTCCACACCGGCGGGTGGTGCAACGCGATGATGGATCCGTCCGGGGCCGGCTCGGCGAGCACGTCGGCGAGCCAGGCCAGCTGCTCGTCGCTGATCTCGCCCCAGTGCTGACCGGGGACGGTCGAGTCCAGGACGATCAGACGCAGGCCGTCCAGGTCCCAGACCCGGTCGTAGGGCTCGGCGCTCGGCTCGACCCCGAGCAGGTTCTCGTAGAAGGCCTCACGGTTGTCGTGGTTGCCCATGCACCAGATCACCTGAGCGCCGTACTTGGCCGCGGACTTCTCCACCACCTCACGTACGCGCTGGTAGGCCTCCGGCTCGCCGGTGTCGGCGATGTCACCGGTCAGCACGATCGCCTTCGGCATGGAGTTCGACCGCTCGAAGCCGGCGAACATCTTCTCGAGGTTCGCCTGCGAGTCGACGATGTCGTGCAGCAGCCCGCCGTTGGTGCCCTTGGCGACGAAGTGCGTGTCGGAGAGGTGCAGCAAGTAGTGCTTGGCCTCGGGGTAGGAGTCAGTGCTCATGGTGGTGGGTCTCCGTGAAGTGATCAGGCGAGGAGGGCGGCGCTCAGCGCCGCGTGGTCGGCGGTGGTGAAGCCGTGGTCCTGGAGGAAGCCGAGGGGAGAGCCCCACTCGTTCTCCCAGCGGTCCACGATCCGCTCGAGGAGGCTGGCCGGGCTGGCGCTGACCAGCTTCAGGACGTCGTCGTCGAGCGGGTAGCCGGCGGCGGTCATCTTGGCGAGCATGCCCTCGACCCACGGTCCGGCGAGGTGCTGCTCGGTGCGGCTGTAGTCGAGGACGACATCCTCGCGGTGCACGCCGACGGCGAGCAGGGCGAGCGCGACCACCAGACCGGTACGGTCCTTGCCGGCCGTGCAGTGCACGAGCACTCGCTCCTCACCCGAGTGGGCGATGTGGCGGACGGCCTCGGTGAGTCGGGCACCGTGCAGGTCGAGCATGGCGTCGTACACGTGGTCCAGGGTGTGCGGCTGCTCGGGCATGACGGTCGGCATACCGGAGTCGAAGATCGGCGCGTGCACAATGGTCGCGGCGGGCAGCCTGGTCGGCTCGGTGGTGGTCTCCTCCTCGGTCCGCAGATCGATCAGCAGACGGATGCCGAGGTCGTCCATCGACTTCTTGCCCGTCGGGGTGAGACCCGCCAGCGCGTCGGAGCGGTAGAACTTGCCCCATCGCACCGTCCGCTCGCCGGCACGGAGGCCGCCCAGCTCGCGCAGGTTGTACGTCCCCTCCACCGGCAGCCGCCGGCTCAAGGTGATCTCCATGTTGGTCATCAGCTGGTGCTCCTTGACTCCTCGGCCGTGCTACTTGACCAGCGCCTGGGCGTCGCGCTGCGCTTGGGTCAAGGTGTCCTGCGGGTCCTTGCCGAGGTACACGGAGTTCTGCACGGCGTCGGAGAAGACCTTGCTGATCTGCGCGTAGTTGTTGCCCGGGTAGGCGTCCCACGTCTGCAGCTCCTGCAGCTGGTCCACGTTGACCTTGGCGCCGGGGGTGGAGGCGTACCACTTGTTCAGCGGGCCGCGGGGGTCGCTGGCCATCGTGTCGCGGATCGGCACGTAGCCGATGCCATTGGTGATCGCGTCGACACCGTCGGGGCCGGTCACGTACTTGATGAACTCCCAGGCCGCGGCCTGCTTCTTCGGGTCGGGCTGGGCCTGGTGGACCATGAACAGGGCCGAGCCCGAGTTGGTGGGAGCCGGAGTCTGGCCGGTGAACGCGGGCATCTTGGTCGCCGCGAGCTGCCAGCCACCGGCCTTGGCGCCGGCCGTGAACGTCGCCAAGGAGTTCGAGGTGGTGAGCTGGATCAGCGACTTGCCCTTGGCGAACGCGGTGGTCATCGTCGCGGCGTCGGCGTTGAGCAGGATTCCCTCGTCGTACAGCTTGCGCATCTTGGCGACGGCGGTGACCGAGCCGGCGTCGCCGAACTGGATCGTCTTCTTGTCCGGGCTGACGATGTGGCCGCCAGCCGACTTGATGATGCCCTGCATGCACCAGTCGCCGCCGGTGACGGTGCAGGGAATGCTGACGGGACTCTTGTGGCCGGCCGCGGTCAGCTTCTTGCCGATGGCCTCGATGTCGTCCCAGGTGGGCGCTGCGGGCATCGTGATGCCGAGCTTGTCCAGCGCGGTCTTGTTGTACCAGAGCACCGGGGTGGAGAAGACGTACGGCATTCCGTACGTCTTGCCGTTCTCGGTGGCGAGGGCGCGGGCCTTCGGGTTCATCGGCCAGGTGCCGGGATGGGTGGTGCTGAGGTTCTTGCCGTCGAACGCCTCGTTGATCGCCTGGTTGCCGACGACGTCCTGCAGCGGGTCGACGACCCCCTGGGTCGCCATCCAGTCGAGGGCGTCGAAGGTCTCCTGGGCGACGTCGGGTGCCTTCCCGGCCAGGATCTCAGCCTGCAGGTTCGCGGCGTACGCCGTGTTCGAGCCGGTCAGGTTGGCCGGGGCCTGGGGCTTGACGGTGATGTTCGGGTGCTGTGCCTCGAAGCCGCTGATCAGTTTGGTGACGGTGTCGGCCCAGGTGCCTCCCTGAGCCACGTTGTAGGACTCGAAGGTGATGGTCACCTTGTCGTTCGCGCCGAGCGTGGGCAGGGAGCCGGAGCCGGAAGCGGCGCCGCCGCCTGTTGAGCTGCCGCAAGCGGCGAGGGAGAGGGCCGCGAGGGCCGCGACGGTGGCGGTCGCGAAGCGCTTGGATATGCGCATGGGAGGGGTTCCTTCGATCTCTCGGGAGGTGCGGGAGGTGCGATGGGACGCGTGGGGTGCAGGTGGCGTCAGAGCGCGTCGGCGAGCGCGGGGGCGGGCTCCTCGACCCACTCCATGCGCCGTCCGGTGGCCTGGTCGAACAGGTGGACGTTGGCCGCTCTCACGCCGGCGGTGAACCGCTCGCCACGCTCGAGCGTGACCTCGCGCCCGCACTTGGCGACGACCGTGTGGTCGCCCACCTTGATGTAGGCGACCTGCTCGCCACCGAGGTTCTCGATCTGGTGGATGACGCCGTCGATGCGTACGGCGCCGGTCTCGGCCTCCTCGAGGCGGAGGTGCTCGGCCCGGAAGCCGATGGTGACCTTGTGCTCCGGGCAGGTGCCCGGCCACAGCCTGGAGGTGCTGCCGAGGGCAGTGGCCTGAACGTGACCGTCGCGGGTGCTCAGGGAGCCCTCGAGGAGGTTCATCGGAGGGGAGCCGACGAAGCCGGCGACGAAGATCGAAGCCGGGGCGTCGTAGACCTGTTCGGGTGTCCCGATCTGCTCGATGCGCCCGCCGTTGAGGATCACGATCTTGGTTGCCATCGTCATCGCCTCCACCTGGTCGTGGGTGACGTAGACGAAGGTCGCGCTGAGACGGTCATGGAGCTCGGAGAGCTCTTGACGGGTGTTGGTGCGCAGCTTCGCGTCGAGATTCGAGAGCGGCTCGTCCATCAGGTACGCGCTGGGCTCGCGAACGAGTGCCCGACCGACGGCGACGCGCTGGCGCTGGCCACCGGAGAGTTCCCGGGGTTTGCGGTGGAGCAGGCTCTCCAACCCGAGGGCCCTGGCGGCGCCGAGGACGCGCTCCCGCTTCTCTTCCTTGGAGACCTTGAGCACGTTGAGAGGGAAGGCGAGATTCTTCTCGACGCTCAGGTGCGGGTAGAGCGCGTAGCTCTGGAACACCATGGCGAGGTTGCGCTTCTTCGCTGGGAGGTGCGTGACGTCCTGGCCATCGATGAGGATCTGCCCGCTGGTCGGATCGAGGAGGCCAGCGATCATCCGAAGCAGGGTCGTCTTGCCGCAACCGCTGGGACCCAGCAGGACGACGAAGTCGCCGTCCTCGATGGTGAGGTCGATGTTGTCGACGGCGCGGTGGTCCTTGAACTGCTGAGTGAGGCCCACGATCTCGATGCGGCTCACAGTGGTTCCTTCCGTGAATGAAGATTCCGTGGTTAAGCGACTTCATGGAATCTCGTTACGGAAGGAACGGAAGCGGACCGCGGTGAACGCGCGGCGACGTCATGAGGGCCAGCTGGCGATGACGCACCTAAGTACTGGCTGGTTGGCCTGTGATGTGGGTCTCCTGCCGCCGGACGGCGAGTCGGGTTACTACCGGAGGGGGGTCGTCGGGCGGGGTGCGCTTGGCGACTCGAGGATCGCGGCAACGCGGTCCAGCATGCTGTCGCCCAGGCGGCCGCCGAGCGCGCCGGCGACCGCTCGGACGAGCGCATTCGCGAGCAGGATCTGCGCCAGGTTGCCGCTGATGACACCGCCCCAGCGGGGGGAGGGCGCGCCGGCCACCAGCGTGACCGTGCTTATCTCGTCCAGCGGGCTTCGCGCGTAGCCGGCGATGCCGATGACCGTCGCATCCGTGTCCGCGGCCGCCTGGGCGGCCTGCAGGGTGACCTGGTTGCTACCAGTGCTGCTCAGGGCGAGGCAGACGTCGCCATCGGTCAGGGTCGCGGCGGTCAGCTGCTGGGCGACGGCGTCGACGGGCGCCTCGCAGCCCTTGCCGGTTGAGATGAGCCCCAGGGCGATGATGCTCGCGGCGGGTGCGGAGGCGCCGTTGCCGAGGGCTAGGACGCGCTTGGCTGAGACGATCTGGCGCACCACCTCGTCGAAGGCGGCATAGTCGAGGGCGCCGAACGCGTTCTGCAGTTCGGAGCTGGTGAGCTGGAAGTACTCCGGCAGCCAGCTAGCCGAGGGTCCGGTGCTCTCGCCGATCTCGGCGGACCTGCTCTCGGCGTCGCGCATGAGCAGCAGCCGCAGGTGCTGGAACCCCTTGAAGCCGAGGCTCTGGCAGGTCCGGATCACAGTGCTGGGCGAGGTGTCGGCCCGCTCGGCGACCTCGGCGACGGAGAGTAGGGCCATCTCGGCGGGCCGTTCGGCGAAGGCCCTGGCGACGCGCTGTTCGCTGGGAATCAGCGCCGGGATGTGCGCGTGGATGTAGCTGACGGTGCTGCCAGGCGGCGGGGCGAGCGGAGGTCGGGCGGCATTCATGGTCGTACCTTAGAAGCGTGTTGCCCGGCCGGGAGTAAGGAATCGTATTCCACAGAAGGATGTTCATACGGAACATACGATCCGTTCACGGCGCCTGCTTAGCGTCCGACGCATGGCCACACCTCGCCCTACAGCATTCGAGACCTCCCCTGCCAACCCGGACTTCGCGGTGAGCCCGCTCCCGGACCAACGACCGTTCACCGACCTGGCCGAAACACCCGACCGCCCCGAGGAGTTCACGTTCGCCCTGCTGTCCGACCGGACCGGTTTCGCGCGCGAAGGTGTCTTCGAGCGCGCGGTCGAGATGACCAACCTGTTCAACCCCGACTTCGTGGTGCAGGTGGGCGACGCCATCGAGGGCTACACCGAGAACCTCAACGAGATCTGGGGCCAGTGGCGCGAGTACGAGGCCATCACGTCGGGCCTCAACGCGCCGCTGTTCCGTACGCCGGGCAACCACGACGTGTCCAACGAGGTCATGCGCACCGAGTGGCTGCGCCGGTACGGCGCACTCCACTACGCTTGGCGGTACCGCGACGTGCTCTTCGTCGTACTCGACACCCAAGACCCGCCGCCCAGTGTCGAGGAGATGACGCACGGCATGTCGGCCGAGGAGTTCTCGGCGCTGCTACGCAAGATGCACCACAACGTGCAGGAGGACCCGGCCGAGTTCATCGCCTCGCAGAAGGACCACATCGAGGGCCCGATGGGTGCGCGGTTCTCCGAGTCGCAGCTGGCCTGGATCCGAGAGGTCCTGGCGGCCCACCACGACGTGCGGCACACCTTCGTCTTCATGCACATCCCCTGCTGGCAGGACAAGGAAAGCAGGGAGTTCACCGACCTGCGGGCCGCGCTCAGCGACCGCGAGTACACCGTCTTCGGTGGTCACTGCCACAACTACAAGCGTGAGGTCATCGACGGTCGGGACTGGATCAGGCTCGGTTCCACCGGCGGTGTCTGGGTCACCGACAAGGAGGACGGCAACTGGGACCACATCACCCTGGTGAGCCTCACCCGGAACGGCGTGAAGATCGCCAACATCGTGCTGGAGGGGATCTTCGGAGCGGAGGGCGGCGCCTTCGACTACGTCAAGCCGCTCGCGGAGCCGATGAGGCTTGCAACCCCGGCCGAGCCGGCCCCTGCCCCCTGAGCAGATCGACCCGAGGGCGTCGCGTCCGCTCACACCGACGAGGGCGGCCGCGGCCTGCAACTCGTCGCCGCCCTCGCCAGACGCGGGTGCGTGCCGAGCGAAGTTTGGCGGTGCGCTTGTCGAGGAGCCCGTTGCAGAGGGTGCGGTAGATCGTCTCCGGAGAGCATTCAGCGCCGGGTCACCGGGGTGGCAGCGGGCGAGCCGACGCGAGATCTGCTGCGGGGACCAGCGCTATCCATTGTCGATCAAGGTGGGGCTGAACAACCCCTGGGTTGCGGGCACACGGTTTGCTCGGCCCAGATCGTTTTACCGTCGCGGTGGTAGCGGGTGCCCCAGCGTGATGCGAGTTGGGCGACGAGGAACAGGCCGCGGCCGCCCTCGTCGTTGGTGCGGGCGCGGCGTAGGTGGGGTGCGCTGAGGCTGCCGTCGGAAACCTCGCAGATGAGGGAGTCGGCGTTGATGAGGCGTAGCGTGATGGGGCCGTGTGCGTATCGGATGGCGTTGGTGACCAGCTCACTGATGATGAGCTCGCTGGTGAAAGTCAGTGGCTCCAGGCCCCAGTCGTCGAGTTGGCGCATCGTCAGTGCACGGGCGTGACCGACCCGGGCGGGGTCGACCGGTAGCTCCCAACAGGCGACCTGTTCGTCTGCCAGGGTGTGGGTCCGGGCCAGGAGCAGTGCCACGTCGTCGGGCCGGTGCTCCGGCAGGAGCGTGGTGGCGATCCTATCGCAGAGTTGCTCCAGTGGACGGCCGGGCCCTGCGAGACTGCCGGCCAGCCGGTCGAGTCCGGCCGCGATGCTCTGTCCGGGGGCTTGGACCAGGCCGTTGGTGTAGAGCACGAGGACCGTACCCTCGGCGAGGTGGCGTTGTGAGGTTTCGAACGGCAGGCCGCCCACGCCCAGCGGTGGGCCGGGCGGGATGTCGTTGAGGAATTCCACAGTGCCGTCGGGCTGTACCAATGCAGGTGGGGGGTGGCCGGCGCGGGCGAAGGTGCAGAGGCGGGAGATCGGGTCGTACACGGCATAGAGACAGGTCGCTCCCTCGCAGCCCGCATCCTCCGCGGTAAGGCGGATGACGAGGTCGTCGAGTTGGGTCAGGACTTCGTCAGGGTCGAGGTCGAGGTCGGTCAGGGTGTGGACAGCGGTACGCAGGCGTCCCATGATGGCCGCCGCGTGCAGGCCGTGGCCGCAGACATCCCCGATGACCAGGGCGACGCGGGCTCCGGAAAGAGGCAGCACGTCGAACCAGTCGCCGCCTGCCCCGGCGTGTGCGGCGGCGGGCAGGTAGCGGTGGGCGCTCTCGATGGCCGGGTAGTGGGGCACGTGGTGGGGGAGCAGGCTGCGTTGAAGTGCAATGGCGGTGTTGTGCTCGCGGGTGTAGCGGCGGGCGTTGTCGATGGACACTGCGGCGCGGGAGCAGAAGTCCTCGGCCAGGGCCAGGTCCACCTCGTCGTACGGTTGAGGGTCGCGGTACCGGCCGAAGGTGGCCACGCCCAGCGTGATCCCCCGGGCCCGCAGCGGCACCTCCATCAGCGAATGGACCTCGAATGTGTGGATTCTTTCGGCGGTCCGGGTGTCAAAGGTTGCCCACTCGTCGGCATCGGGGGTCTGCAGCAGAAGGGAGTTCCCGCCGGCCAGGCACCGATGTTGCGGGGTGCCGGGACGCACGGCCACCGACTCGCCCAGCGCGTGCGCGGCCGCCGGGTCGCCGCCCTGTATGGAGCGGATTCCCGCCCGGCGGAGCCGCCACTGATCGCCGAGCGGCTCAGGGTGCGGTTCGTCGCCGTGCACCGTGGCCTCCAGCAGGTCGACGGCGATGACGTCCGCGAAATCGGGAACGGCGGTGTCGGCCAGTTCCTGCGCGGTGCGCACCACGTCCAGCGAGGTTCCGATGCGGGTGCCGGCCTCGGTCAGCAGGGTCAACCGTCGCTGGGCGCGCCAGCCGTCGGTGATGTCGATGTAGGTCTGGCACATTCCCAGGACGCGGCCGGCCGGGTCGGTCAGTCTGAAGGATGAGCCGGACCACATGTGCTCGTGTTCCGGGTCCGCCGGGGTACGGCCGCGGAACTGGAAACCGACCACCGGCTTGCCGGTGTCCCGCACCTGGCGCAGGACCTTCTCGATCGCCTGGAAGTCGACACCTGGTGCCCTGTCACCGATGTGCCGGCCGATGAGACGCTCGGCGGGGACGGCGGCGTCACGCTCCACCGCGGCATTTACGCGCCAGTACCGCAGGTCGGTGTCCAAAATCGTGATAGAGATCGGGGACTGGCGGAAGAGCGCTTGCAGGATCGCGCGATCGACATGCGCCTGTTCCACGTGCTGTGCGTCGGCAGCGGCGACCGACCAGCCGACCGGGCCCTGCCGGCCGAGCAGCGGGCGTACGCGGAGCGCGATCTGCACCTGGTGCCCATCGCGGTGCCTCATGGCGAGCACGCCGTCCCAGCACTCCCCGGCCCAATACCGCTCCCGGGCGGCCCGCACCGCTTTCCGGGCCTCCTGCCCGACCAGCAGATCCGCCGCGGACCTTCCGCAGACTTCGTCCGCCGAGTACCCGAGCAGAGCCTGCACTTGCGGGCTCCACAGGCAGACCGTGCCCTCGCGGTCCACGATTGCAGTGGCCAGATACGGATCCGGCGCAGAATCCCCCCGGCCTGCTTCCGGATCCCTGGCTACTTCGGGTTGGAGCACTGGAACCCACCTCGCCCCCGAACCACCGAATATTACTTGCAACCCCTAAATGGTACTTATGGCGCGTATCGCTCCCCAACCGGTCAGAGTGGTCGACGGAGAGTGAGCGGTGCGGCACTCTTGGCGAGGAGACCGGTTTCGGTACCGCCACGGAAGTGGGATCGCCGTTTCCGATGCGGGGTGGCACGCGACGCCGCCGACCGGGATGATCGGACTTGCCACCGCCGCCTGCGGAGACCAGTCGCTCTCAGCTGTCGAAGTCGACGGTCAGGGCGTCGGAGACCGGGAATGTCTGGCAGGTCAGCACATAGCCCGCGTCGACCTCCGTCGGTTCGAGCGCGTAGTTGCGGCGCATGTCCGCCTCGCCGCAGGTGACCAGGGCCCGGCAGGTGCCGCAGACGCCTCCCTTGCAGGCGAACGGCAGGTCGGGCCGGACCCGTGAGGCCGAGTCGAGGAGGGTTTCGCCACGCGAGAGCGGAGAGGTGGTGGAGCGGCCGTCCAGGACGACGGTGACCTGGCTGACCGGTCCGTCGGGCCTCCGCTCCTCCCGGCGTGCCGGTGCGGCCGGCTCCTCGCCGGCGAAGAAAAGTTCCTGGTGGACCCGGTCGTCGGGGACGCCCAGTCCGGCCAGGACCTTCTGGGCGTCGCGGACCATGCCGTGCGGGCCGCACAGCCACCAGTGGTCGGCCTCGGACACGTCTACCAGCCCGTCGATCAGGGCCGCCAGCCGGTCGGCGTCCAGCCGTCCGGTCAGCAGCTCCGCCTCACGGGGCTCGCGGGACAGCACGTGCGCGAGCTGGAAACGGCCCGGGTAGAGGTCCTTCAGGTCGGCCAGCTCGTCGGCGAACATCACCGAGTCGGTGCGGCGGTTGCCGTAGAACAGGGTGACGCGGGAGCGGTCGTCGGCAGCGAGGACCGACTCCGCGATGGACAGCATCGGGGTGATGCCGGAACCGGCCGCGACCAGGACATGGTGGCCGGGGGCGGACAGGTCCGGGGTGAAGACGCCGGTCGGGGCCATCACCTCGATGACGTCGCCGGGTCGGACCTCGTTCACCAGCCAGGAGGAGAAGAACCCGCCGGGCACCACACGCACCCCGATCCGAGGCCGGGTACCGACCGGGGAGCAGATGGAGTACGAGCGCCGCTCGTCGCGTCCGTCCACCTGGCGGCGCAGGGTGAGCGACTGGCCGGACGCGAAGGCGAACTCCTCGGCCAGCTCGTCGGGGATGTCGAAGCTCACCGCGACCGCGTCCGCGCACAACCGCTGCACGTCCGCCACCCGCAGGCGGTGGAAGACCGGGCGGCGACGGGGGCGCCGCCCGGGAGCGGGGGCCTCGCCGGCAGGGGCCAAAAGGTCTGCCATCAGATCTCCTTGACGTACTCGAACGGCTCGCGGCAGGCTCGGCAGCGCCACAGCGCCTTGCACGAAGTGGCACCGAACCGGGAGCTCTCCTCGGTGTCCGCCGAGCCGCAGCGCGGGCACTCGACCCGGCGCTGCGTCGGCGACAGCGTGAGCGGCACCGGACCGGACGCACGGCGCGGTGCCGGGCCGGGCGGAGCGATGCCGTGCTCGGCGAGTTTGCGCTGCCCCTCGAGGGTGATCCAGTCCGTGGTCCACGGCGGGTCGAGCACCGTGCGGACCTCCACGCGCGCGAAGCCGGCGTCCCTCAGCCGGGCGGCCACCCCGGCCCGCATCTCGGCCATCGCGGGACAGCCGGAGTAGGTCGGGGTGAGGCTCGCGACGACCGTACCGTCGTCGCCGACCTCGACCCCGCGCAGCACACCGAGGTCCGCCAGGGTGAGCATGGGCAGTTCGGGGTCCGGCACCTGCTCGGCGATGTGCCGGGCGCGCCGCGCGTCCCCGAGGACGGTCACCATGTCGCCTCCGGGTGGGCGCGCGCCACGGACTGCAGCTCTGTCAGGAGCGGGGCGAGGTGGTCCGTGTGCCGGCCCTGGCGTCCCGGTCCCTCGTCGCCCGGCGTCATCTCCGGCAGGGCGAGACCCGCCACGTCGGCGATCTGCCGGAGAACGGCGAGGACCTCGTCTCGGGCCTCGTAGGCGTCGAACAGCTCGCCCAGGTACGCGGTCACCTGCCGGAGCCCGGCGCGCATGCGGCGGTGCGACTCCTCGGTGCCGTCACCGAGCCGGATCACCCACTCGGCAGCGTACTGGCGGTGGTACGTCAGCTCCTTCACGCCCTTGGCCGCGATGGCCGCGAGCACCGGGTCGGACGAGGCGGTGAGCCCTTGGAAGTGGGCGAGCCGCCAGCTGGACAGCACCAGCAGCCGCGCCATGCTGAACGCGAAGTCGCCGCCCGGGAGTTCGGCCAGGGTCACATTGCGGAAGTCGTCAGGGTCGCGAAAGTAGGCGTAGGCGTCCTCGCCGCGTTCCGTGCCGTCGGCCTGGCCGGCCCGCGAGTAGAGCAGGCGGGCCTGTCCGAGCAGGTCCAGGCCTATGTTGGCGAGCGCCACCTCCTCCTCCAGCTCGGGGGCCCGGGTGGTCCACTCCGCCAGCCGCTGGGCGCTCACCAGCGCGTCGTCACCGAGGGCCACGCACAGCGCGGCGAGCTCCGCGGCATCGACCCCGTCCGGGACGGTGGTGTCCACGCCGTGCAAGGGGTCCTCGAAACCGGTGCCGTACGCCCACCGGGTGTCGTCCTCATGGCCCTCGGCGAGGGTCATGTAGACGTGGTCGTCGCTCATGCCCTGCTCCTAGATGTGGGGAACGTCGTCGGGGATGTCGTAGAACGTCGGGTGGCGGTAGACCTTGTCCGCGCTGGGCGCGAAGAACGGGTCCTTCTCGTCGCGGGTGGAGGCCGCGATGTGCTCGCTGCGCACCACCCAGATCGACACGCCCTCGTTGCGCCGGGTGTACAGGTCCCGGGCGTGGGTGAGCGCCATCCGGTCGTCGGCCGCGTGCAGCGAGCCGACGTGGACGTGATTCAGCCCGCGCTTGCCGCGCACGAACACCTCGTACAGCGGCCAGTCCCGCTTCTCGCCGGTCATGCCGCCACTCCCTTCTCTGTCTTCTCTGCACGGGCCGCCTGCTTGGCCGTGTGCGCGGCAGCCGCTTCCCGTACCCAGGCACCTTCTTCGTGTGCGGCGCGCCGTCGCTGGATCCGCTGGGCGTTGCACGGCCCGTCGCCCTTGATGACGCGCATCAGTTCGTCCCAGTCGGGAGTGCCGAAGTCGTGGTGGCCGCGCTCGGCGTTCCAGCGCAGCTCCGGGTCGGGCAGGGTGACGCCGAGCTTCTCCGCCTGCGGGACGGTCATGTCGACGAAGCGCTGGCGCAGCTCATCGTTGCTGTGCCGCTTGATCTTCCACGCCATCGACTGCGCGGAGTTGGGCGAGTTGTCGTCCGGCGGGCCGAACATCATCAGGGACGGCCACCACCAGCGGTTCACCGCGTCCTGCACCATCTCCCGCTGCGCGTCGGTGCCGCGCATCATCGTCATCAGCAGTTCGTAGCCCTGCCGCTGGTGGAAGGACTCCTCCTTGCAGATCCGCACCATCGCCCGCGCGTACGGCCCGTAGGAGCTGCGGCACAGCGGGACCTGGTTGCAGATCGCCGCGCCGTCCACGAACCAGCCGATCACCCCCACGTCGGCGAACGACAGGGTCGGATAGTTGAAGATCGACGAGTACTTCTGACGGCCTTCGAGCAGCCGCTCGGTCAGATCGGCCCGGTCCGCGCCCAGAGTCTCCGCTGCCGAGTACAGGTACAGGCCATGACCCGCCTCGTCCTGCACCTTGGCGAAGAGGATCGCCTTGCGCCGCAAGGACGGCGCCCGCGTGATCCACTCTCCCTCCGGCTGCATGCCGATGATCTCCGAGTGGGCGTGCTGCGCCACCTGGCGGATCAGCGTCCTGCGGTAGCCCTCGGGCATCCAGTCACGCGGCTCGACCCGCTGGTCCCGCGCGATCGTCGCATCGAAATGCTCCTGGAGCTCCTGGCCAGAAGCGCCGATCACGGCCGGCGAGGCGGCCTGTTCTGCCGTCATCCGTATCATCTCTCCCTACCGACCGTTCGTTCGGTCGATGATATGACGAGCCCCCTGTGGTTCGGCCAGTGCCGCAAGCCTGTCAATCCCCCGTGAAGGAGGGGATCTGTCCGTCCAGGAAGGCTTGAACGGCCGCGCGGTGGTCCTTCGTCCGCCCCAGCCGTTCCTGAGCCTCGGCCTCCGCCTCCAGCAGTGCCGGCAGCTCACGGCCCGCCCCGACCTGCAGCAGCGACTTGACCTCGGCATAGGCGGCGGTGGGGCCCGTGGCCAGACGCCGGGCGAGATCGAAGCCCTGGTCGGTCGCCGTGCCGTCCGGCACGACACGGTGGACGAGTCCCCACCGCTCGGCTTCCTCGGCGCCGAACCGGTCGCCGAGCAGCATCAGGGTGGCGGCCCGGGACGGTCCCACCGCCTGCGTGAGCGCGCCGCTCAGCCCGCTGTCGGAGGCCAGCCCTATCCCGGTGAAGGCGGTGGCGAAGCGGACGCCCTCGGCGGCCACCCGGAGGTCGGCGCAGAGCGCGAGGCCCAGCCCGGCGCCGACACAGGCGCCCTCGATGGCCGCGACCACCGGCTGGGGCAGCGCGCGGAGCCCCGCCACCAGCGGGTTGTACTCTCCGCGCACGATGGCGAAGGCCGCCTCGGGACGGGTCTCCAGGGCCGCGGCGTGTTCCTTGAGGTCCTGCCCCACACAGAAGTGTCTGCCCTGTGCGGCCAGCAGAACCGAGCGCACCCGTTCGCCGTCGGTGCGGACCCGCCGCACGGCCGCCAGCAGCCCGTGGCGCAGAGCGGCGTCAAGGGCATTGCCCGCCGACGGCCTGCGCAGCTCGATCACGGCGACACCGTCTCGCAGGATGTACTCGACAGTTGGTCCGTCGGCCGCGGCCGGCTCCGGTGTCGTTCCGGCGGTCACTGCCATGAGTAGAACCCCTGTCCGCTCTTGCGGCCGAGTTCCCCCCGGGCGACCTTCTCGCGCAGCAGCCGCGGCGGGGCGAACCGATCGCCCAGCGTGGCGTGCAGGTGTTCAGCGATGGCCAGGCGCACGTCCAGACCGACCAGGTCGGTCAGGCGCAGAGGCCCCATGGGGTGCTTGTAGCCGAGACTCATGGCGTTGTCGATGGCCTCGGGCTCGGCCACGCCTTCCTCGACCATGCGGATGGCCTCCAGTCCCAGAGCGACCCCGAGACGGCTGCTGGCGAAGCCGGGCGAGTCCTTGACGACGACGTCCTTCTTGCCGAGGCAGTGCGTCCACTGCAGGGCCGCCTCAACCGTGGCGGCGTCCGTGCCCGGCGCAACCACGATCTCGACCAGGTCCGAGGCGGGCACCGGGTTGAAGAAGTGCATGCCCAGGAAGCGGCCGGGACGGGTGAGGGCGGCGGCCAGCTCGGTGACGGACAGCGAGCTGGTGTTGCTGGCCAGCACCGTCGTCGTGCTCACCGCCCGTTCGGCGGCGGCCAGGACGCGGGCCTTGAGCGCGGAGGCCTCGGGGACGGCCTCCACGACCAGGTCGGCCTCGGCGGGCAGTTTGTCCACCGATTCCACGGTGGACACACGGGCGAGGACCGCCTCGACTGGTTCGGTGAGCCGGTCGCGTTCGGCGGCTCGCTTGAGTCCCGTGGCCACCCGGTCCAGGGCGGCGGCCGCGGCCGCGGCGCCGTTCTCGACCACGGTGACGGTCGCCCCGGCGGTCGCGTAGGACTGGGCGATGCCAGCGCCCATGCGGCCGCCGCCGATCACCCCGACGACGGCCGGCGCGGGTGCGGTGGTGGTCATGCTCGGCTCCTCTTCTTCTCCAGGAAGCGGGTCATGCGGTCCTTCTTGTCCTCACCCTCGAACAGCACGGCCTGCGCCAGGTCGTCGGCGACCGGGTGGGCACCGGGCGAGTCGACGACGAGCTTGGTCAGGCGCAGGGCCGTGGCGGAGGAGCGGGCCATGCGGTCGAGCAGCGCATGCGCCTCGTCCAGGAGCTTCTCGGCCGGTACGACGTCGATGACGAGCCCGGCGGCCAGGGCCGACTGCGCGTCGAGGTTCCGTCCGGCGAGCAGCACCTGCTTGGCGACCGACTCGCCGACCAACTCGGGCAGCCGCCAGCAGGCCCCGGCCGCGGCGAGGATGCCGAGCCCCGGCTCGGGGTTGCCGAACACGGCATCGGGCCCGGCGATGCGCAGGTCGCACGCATAGGCCAGCTCGGCGCCGCCGCCCAGGGCCCAGCCGTCGACCGCGGCGACGGTCGGCATGGGCAGCCGGCGCACCCGCTCGAACAGGCGGCTGTTGATGCCTTGTAGTGCCTCGTCCCGGCCGCGCCCCAGCAGTTCGGCGATGTCGGCACCGCCCGCGAACACCCGGTCGTGGCCGGTGAGCAGCAGCAGCCTCGGCCGACGTTCCAGCTCGGCGCATACATCGTGCAGTTCGGCGATCATCTGCCCGCTGATGGCGTTGCGGGCGTCGGGCCGGTGCAGGGTGACGACGACCCGGTCGTCGCGCTCCTCGACCAGGAGAGTTTCGTAGGTCATGGCGCTCACACCCTCTCCACCAGCATCGCGACGCCCTGGCCGACGCCGACGCACAGGGTCGCCAGACCCCTGCGGGCGTCCTCCCGCTCCAGACGCCCCAGCAGGGTGAGCAGGATGCGGGCGCCGGAGCAGCCCAGGGGATGCCCCAGTGCGATGGCTCCGCCGTCTGCGTTGACCTTGTCCTCGTCCAGCTTCAGGCGCCGCATCACGGCCAGTGCCTGGGCGGCGAACGCCTCGTTCAGCTCGACGGCGTCGAGGTCCGCGGTCTGCCAGCCGGCCCGGGAGAGGGCCTTTTCGGTGGCGGGGACCGGTCCGAGCCCCATGATGTGCGGCTGGACACCGGCCGAGGCGGAGGTGACGATCCGGGCCCGAGGGGTGAGCCCGTACCGGTCCACGGCCGTCGCGCTCGCCACGACGAGGGCGGCGGCGCCGTCGGACAGCGGCGAGGAGGAACCAGCGGTGACGATGCCGTCCTTGCGGAAGATGGTGCGAAGCGTGCCGAGCTTCTCCAGCGTGGTCGAGGGGCGGGGGCCCTCGTCTCGCGTGACCTCGCCCTCCTTCACAGGGACGGGCACGATCTCGCGATCGAAGCGGCCGGCCTCCTGGGCGGCGACGGCCCTCTGGTGGCTGCGCAGTGCGAAGGCGTCGGACTCGGCACGGGTGATGCCGTCGAGCGCGGCCACCTCTTCGGCGGTCTCACCCATCGACAGGGTGTGCTTCACCGTCTCGGGTCCGGCACCTGCGGGAACGGCACGGTCGGCGGCCGTGAAGCGGGGGTTGGTGAACCGCCAGCCCAGTGACGTGTCCTGCACCTCCCCCGGCTTGGCCCAGGGAGTCCCGGGCTTCTGCATCACCCACGGGGCGCGCGTCATGGACTCCGCGCCGCCGGCCACGACCAGGTCGGCCTCGCCGGCGCGGATCGCCTGGGCGGCCGAGGCGACTGCGGTCAGGCCCGAGGCGCAGAGCCGGTTGACGGTGTAGCCGGGCACCGTGTGCGGGAGCCCGGCCAGCAGGACCGCCATGCGGGCCACGTCCCGGTTGTCCTCGCCGGCCTGGTTGGCCGCGCCGAGGATCACTTCGTCCACGCCCTCCGCCGGGATGCCGGAGCGGCGTACGGCCTCGCCGACCACCAGGGCGGCCAGGTCGTCGGGCCGTACCGAGGCCAGGGCACCGCCGTAGCGGCCCTGGGGGGGTGCGCGCCCCGTCTATCAGGTAGACGTCTTCGGGCATCAGACGGACTCCTCGGCGGGGACGGGGCGGCGGGACTGCAGGACGGCGAAGCGGCCGGTAACGAAGGCCGCGTCGGACAGGGTGGCGCTGGCCGCGGGGTTGGCGGCGCTGCCGTGGAAGTCGCTGAAGGCGGAGGACTGGTTGACGAAGACCTGGCCAGTAAGGTTCTCGGAGAGGTGGACACCGGCGTCAAGGGCGGCTTCCTCGGCGGCGGCCAGCACCGCCTCCTCGGTGGAGTGGACGGCGGCGGTCAGTGCACCGTGCGCGCGCACCGTCTCGCGGAACAGCTCCAGGCTGTGCCGGGTGGAGTCGGTGCCGATCACGAAGGACACCGGCCCGAACCACTCCCGGGTGTAGACCTCCCGGTCGGCCTCCGCGTCCAGTCGCGCCACGAGTGGCGTCCGCACGTCCGCTTCGGCGTACTCCGGGTGTACGACGGGCGTCGACGCGCGCACCGTACAGCCGACCTCGGCGGCTTCCTTCAGCCGGTGGCGCACACCGTCGTTGACGATCGCGCCCAGCGTGCCGGCGGCGCGGGCGGGGTCGCCGAGCAGCTTGTCCAGGGCGGCGGCGAGGTCGGCGGCGAACTCGTCGGCGGTCCGCGGGCCCTGGTCGGTGGCGATGCCCTCGCGGGGGATCAGCAGGTTCTGCGGGGTGGTGCACATCTGTCCGCTGTACAGCGAGAGCGAGAAGGCGAGGTTGCCGAGCAGACCGCGGTAGTCGTCGGTGGAGTCCAGCACGACGGTGTTGAGGCCGGCCTTCTCGGTGTAGACGGCGGCCTGGCGGGCGTTGGTCTCCAGCCAGTCGCCGAACTCAGTGGAGCCGGTGAAGTCGACGATCCGCACATCCGGGTCCAGGGCGAGCGTGGCGGCGTCCCGGCCACCGGGCGCCTCGGTGAGCAGAAGGACGAGGTCGGGGCTGAAGCCCGCCTCTGCCAGCACCTCGCGGGCGATGCGCGCGGTGATCGCCAGGGGCAGCACGGCGCCCGGGTGCGGCTTGACCAGGACCGGGTTGCCAGTGACGAGCGAGGCGAACAGGCCCGGATAGCCGTTCCAGGTGGGGAAGGTGTTGCAGGCGACGAGCAATGAGACGCCTCGGCCGACGGGGGTGAACTTCTTGTCCATCACCAGGTGCTCGCCCTTGCGCTGCGGCTTGCTCCAGCGGGCGGCGGCCGCGTGCTTCTTCTGCGCCGCCCACGCGTAGGCGACGGCCTCGAGGCCGCGGTCCTGGGCGTGCGGGCCGCCCGCCTGGAAAGCCATGACGAACGCCTGGCCGGTGGTGTGCTGCACGGCGTGGGCGATCTCGAAGCTCGCCGCGTTCAGCCGCGCGAGGATCTCCGCGGCGACCCCGGCGCGCGTGTCCGGGCCGGCCTTGCGCCAAGCCGCAGTGGCGTCCTTGGCGGCGGCCACGGCCGAGGCCGGTGAGAGCCGGGGATAGCTGATGCCCAGCGGGAAGCCGTACGGGGAGTGCTCCTCGGGCGCCACGCGCCCCTCCGCCGGGTGCCCGGGAAGGTCGAAGGGCCTGCCGATCTGCTCCCGGAAGGCCGCTTCGCCGAGGTAAGCGGCGTCCTCGCCGTACACCGACTTGCTGGGCGACTCGGGATAGGGCGTCCAGTGCTTCCGGCTCTCCGTCGCGGCCACCGCCTGTTCCAGCAGGGTGCGATGGCGGGCGAAGAGGTCGGGCGCCTCGGTGGCTGCGTGATGCATATGACTCCCTCTTGACAGGCCCTGGCATGGCTTGAATTACTGGCCACGCCGCACGCTAACCGAATGTTCGGTCGGTACACAAGGTGGTATAAGTCATGACAGAGGAAACGCCCGCCATCGCGGATCAGACGGCACGCATGTTCGCCGCCGACCAGGCTTCCCGTCGTCTCGGCATCGAACTGCTGGAGCATGGCGAAGAGACCGCGCTGCTCCGCATGACCGTGACGGAGCCGATGGTCAACGGTCACGGGACCGCCCACGGCGGGTACCTGTTCCTCTTCGCCGACAGCCCCTTCGCCTGTGCCTGCAACACCCACGGCCCGGTCACGGTCGCCTCCCGAGCGGATGTCACGTTCGTGGCGCCCGCCCGTGAGGGGGACGTGCTGACGGCCGCCGCCCGGGAGATCACCCGTTTCGGTCGCAGCGGCATCTACGACGTGAGAGTTGTGCGCGGGGAGACGGTGATCGCGGAGTTCCGCGGCCGCAGCCGCAGTGTTCGGAGCAAGGAATTCGAGGAGCCGCAATGACCAGCGAACCGACCGCACCAGTGGGTACCACGCTCCGCCGCGGTGAACCCCTTCCGGCGGAACTGCTGGACGATGCCGAGCGGATGCCGCGCGAGGAGGTGGAAGCCCTCCAGTTGCACCGCCTCCGTCGGACACTGCGGCACGCCTATGACAACGTCGACCGCAAGAAGTTCGACCAGGCCGGCGTGACGCCCGACGACTGCCGGACCCTGCGGGACCTGGCCCGGTTCCCCTTCAAGACCAAGGCCGACCTGCGAGAGACGTACCCCTTCGGGATGTTCGCCGTCCCCATGTCCGACGTGCGGCGCATCCATGCCTCCAGCGGCACGACCGGCCGCCCCACGGTGGTCGGCTACACCGAGAAGGACCTTTCGACCTGGGCGGACCTGATCGCCCGCTCCATTCGCGCCGCCGGCGGTCGCCCCGGGCACAGGGTCCACATCTCCTACGGCTACGGCCTGTTCACCGGCGGCCTCGGCGCCCACTACGGCGCCGAACGCGCCGGATGCACCGTGATCCCCGCGTCCGGCGGCATGACCGCCCGCCAGGTCCAGATCATCCAGGACTTCCAGCCCGAGATCATCATGGTCACCCCCTCCTACATGCTCACCCTGCTCGACGAGTTCGAGCGCCAGGGCGTGGACCCGCGCACCACGTCCCTGAAGGTGGGCATCTTCGGCGCCGAGCCGTGGACGGAGGAGATGCGCCGCGAGGTCGAGGAGCGCATGGACATCCACGCCGTCGACATCTACGGGCTGTCCGAGGTGATGGGCCCCGGCGTAGCGCAGGAGTGCGTGGAGACCAAGGACGGCCTGCACGTGTGGGAGGACCACTTCCTCCCCGAGGTCGTCGACCCGATCACGGACGACCTCCTCGCCGACGGCGAGAGCGGCGAACTCGTCTTCACCTCGCTCACCAAGGAGGCGCTCCCGATCATCCGCTACCGCACCCGGGACCTGACCCGACTGCTGCCCGGCACCGCCCGTCCCGGCTTCCGCCGCATCGAGAAGATCACGGGCCGCTGCGACGACATGATCATCCTGCGCGGGGTGAACGTCTTCCCGAGCCAGATCGAGGAGGTGGTCCTGCGGACACCCGGCGTCACCCCGCACTTCCAGATCCAGCTGAGCACACGGGGACGGATGGACCACATGACCGTCCGTGTCGAGGCCAAGCGCGGCGCAGGACCGGAGCAGCGGGAGGCGGCTGTCCGCGCGATCGCCAAGGGCGTGAAGGACGGCGTCGGCGTGACTGTGGAGGTGGTGATCGTGGAACCCGAGACCCTGGAGCGTTCCCTCGGCAAGCTCCGCCGGATCAAGGACCAGCGTGGGGCCTGACCCGCTTCATCGCCACAATGGCCGGATGAGCAACACGGCCATCAGCCGCCCCGCACGACGCACGGAGAGGCCCGCCTATGGCCGTGACTCCCTCCTGGAAGTCGCGGTCGCGGTCTTCAACGAACGCGGCTACGACGGCACCGGCATGGAGGAGCTGGCCCGGCGGCTAGGCCTGAGCAAGTCCAGCATCTACCACCACGTCGCCGGCAAGGAGGAGCTACTGTCCCTCGCCGTCACCCGTGCTCTGGACTCGCTGTTCGCCGTACTGGACGAGGGCCCGGCACCGGACACGTCGGCAACGGCCCGGCTGCGGCACGTCGTACGGCGCAGCGTCGAGGTGCTGGCGGCCGAGCTGCCGTACGTCACCCTGCTGCTGCGGCTGCACGGCAACAGCGACACCGAACGGCAGGCCCTCGCGCGGCGGCGCGAGTTCGACCAGCGAGTCGCCGACCTGGTCCTACGCGCCGCGGCCGAGGGCGGCATACGCCACGACATCGATCCCCACCTGGCCAGTCGCCTGCTGTTCGGTACCGTGAATTCCCTCATCGAGTGGTACAGACCCGACGGAAACCTCCCGGTGACGACCCTGGCCGACTCCCTCACAGCCGTACTGTTCGAGGGTCTGAGCCGTCAAGGAGCCGCCGGCGCCGGCCCAGGACGTCCCTCCGGGCGAATCCAGGACTGAGGACCGAGGACTCAGGCGAGGGAGCCCCGCCACCCTGTGCAGTGCACAACCTGATGAGGTCCTGGCCACCCGATCCCTCGCGTCCCCACTGCCATGGGAAACCTCCTGCGTGTAATCGGTCACGTCCGCTTAACTCGGCTAGACGCTGATGCCACGCGAGCAGAGTGTGCGGGGCGAGGATCCGGTGCCCGGGGCAACAACCGGGCGAGAGCGGCGAGCAGAGCCCGGTCCGGGCCAGGTTGGCTTCGGGGCGGTGACCTGCCGGCGCAGCACCGTGACCTCGTGCCGCAGCATGAGGATCTCAGCGTTCTTCGCTGCCGAGGATCGACACAGCAATGCTGGCCAGGCGAAGATCCGCGTGGCGAGCAGGAAGATCATCTGTACCAGCACGACCACCGATCCTGCCCGGCCGCTAACCGGGGCATCACCCGAGGTCAGCTCTGGTGAAGCCATTCTGGAGCACTACGGGCCGTCGCCGTCGATGGCCGCCCAGGCAAGGGCCGCGCCACATGCGCCGATGCGCCCGGAAATCTGCACAAACCGCCGTCTTGGACGGTCCGCCATCTACGCCGTCGCGCCTTCTGGGAAGATGGGTCCATGGCACGAGAGATGGCGACGAATGACGAACGACTCCGGGACCTGGAGGCGGAGGCGTTCCGTACCGGTCGGACCCTGGCGGAGCACGGCGAACAGCTTCAGCGGATCGGCGAGCAGCAGACCACGGCGTTCGGCAACATCGACTCTCTCGCCGATGCTATCGGCGCCCCCGGGGAGCGTACGATCACGCAACGACTGGACACCATCGAGCGTGTTCTGTTCGCCTTGGCGCGCGCTCAGGGCATCAACCCTGATGACCTGTCCTGACCTGACCGCATGGCCGAGCTCCAGTCCGGGCAGAGCACCGGTCGGTGATCACTGTGGGGTCTCGACCGGGCCGTGGACCGACACCGGACCGTGTAGGAGCCCCGCTTGTCGCGGCCAGGGTCCGGGAAGACCGTAGCCTGGGGGGGGAGTAAAGCCGCTGCTGCCCTGCTGCCCTGGTGCACGAGCCGGAGCGGACCGCGGTGTCCGCATCCTTAACTTTCCGGCTGGCCGCATGCTCTCGAACCCCACCTACCTGCGCCAGGGCACGGTGCTGCCGAAGCTCCGGAAGGAGGGCAGGCGGGTCGTACGCACTCGCCGCGCGCCGTCGGCCTGCCACCTTTAGCGGCGTGACGTCGACGTCTGTCTCCACGCCCAGCAGTACGAACGGATCGGATGCACCGTCACCGATGTGGCGGACGCAGAATCGGTTGACCGTCTCGCCGAGGAGACCATGAGGGGCCTTTGGGCAGGTCCACGTCGTCTGCAACAACGCGGGGGTCGGCGCTGCACAAGCGCGAGTCTAGGAGATCCCGGTCGAGCAGTGGCGCTGGACGATGGAGATCAACTCGCCACCAGGGGGATGCCCTTGGGGGTGGTATGCCCCGGGGTCGATGGGGTCGGGCTGCTGGACAATTGACTACCCGTCGGCCTTCGGAGGGCGGCCCGTCATGCCCGCAGCTATCTGCCCGAGTTCCGCCGCTGTGTCCTCGATTTGGTCGCCTCCGGCCGGAAGATTGCCGAGGTGGCCACGCTCCTCGGGATCAGCGAGCAGACCAGCTATGTCTGGCGCCGCCAGTATCTGATCGACACCGGGCAGATGCCCGGTGTCCCAAGCCATGAGCAGTCCGAACTGGCCGCAGTACGCAAGCGGATCGCAGAGCTCGAGGCGGAGCTGGCCGTCCACCGGCGCGCATCCGAACTGCTCGGAGAGACCACCTCCCCAAAAGGCGGTTCGAGGCTATCCGAGTGATGGCTGGCGAGGGGCATTCGGTACAGCGGGCCTGCCGAGCGCTGCACGTGGCGGAGTCGGGCTACTACGCCTGGCGCGACCGGCCACCCTCGGCCCGCACGGTGCGGCACGCCTGGCTGACCGAAGCCATCGTCGGCATCCACACCGCCTCCCGCGGCACCTACGGCTTCCGCCGGATCCATGCCGAACTGGAACTCGGATTACCGGTAGTCCGTTGAATCCGGTGGTGGTGTGGGTTGACGACAAATCGGGTTGGTCGTAGGCCGGTGGTAGGGTTCGCCCCACCCGGACCCCTGGATGCCACCGCACCGGACCCCTGCCCCGACGACGGGCCAGAGAGGGGGTCCAGCCATACCCCACCAGCCCCAACCGCACTGCTGGCCCAAGGCGTTACGGCCCATCCGCTCCTGGCTCACCCCCGCCATCACCCTCACCCGGTGGTGGCGAGCCTGGACGGACATGGACCCGCCCTCCGAGCTCCAAGCCCTGATTGACGCAGTCACCACCGGACACGGCATTGATCTCTACCGCCGCATTCAACGAACTACCGGTAGGTATCCGCGTCAGCCACGGCACCGTAGAGCTGCTGATGCAGCGGGCCGGCCCGCAGGGCCTGCCCGGCAGCCGTCGCCCCCACCGCATACGGCACACGCCCTCGGCCACGGACCTGGTGGAACGCAACTTCACCCGGCACGCCCGCGACCAGCTGTGGGTCACCGACATCACTGAACACCCCACGACGGAAGACAAGGTGTACTGCGCGGTGGTCCTCGACACCTTCTCTCGTAGGATGGTGGGCTGGTCCATCGACGCCTCGCCCACCGCGGCCCCGACCACCAACGCGCTGAGCATGGCCATCGGCAACCGCCGCCCGCAGCCGGGCGGCACGATCATCCACTGGTTGAACCTGCTCAGTTCAGCTCCTGGGCCTTCACCGAACGCGCCCGGGCCACCGGCCTGCTGCCCTCCATGGGATCCATCGGGGACTGCGTGGACAACGCGATGATGGAGTCCTTCTGGGCACGGGTCCAGGTCGAACTGCTCGACCGGAAGCGGTGGCGCACCCGGCTGGAGTTGTCCACCGCGCTCTTCGAGTACCTGGAGATCTTCCACAACCGACAGCGCAGGCACTCCGCTCTGGGTATGCTCAGCCCAGTGGAGTACGAACTGCGTGCAGCACCTGTAGCGTGAAAGCAGGTATCCCGACTCCGCGTAGAAGAACTGATCTGCGCCGGGAGGCAAGCCGGTCGCACGCTCCTGCGCCGCCGTGGATGAAGACTCGGTGATCAGCACGTTGACTGACGACCAAGCCCTCGTGCTGTCTGGCTGGCTCGACAGCGGATCAGCGGCGCCGACGAGACGGACGACGTTGGCAGAGGCCGACCGGGGTGGCCAAACTCAGCCAGCACCCGGCGGGTCTGCTTCTGTTGGTGCGCCACGGCCTACGGTCAACGACCAACGCACGGCTGAGGACGCCTCGACGGACACGGCTCCACTGCGCTCCACCCCGGACAGGGCCACCTCGTGGGAGACGGTACTGACCTGGTCAGCGCCGCATTCCACGGGGAAGGAGACGTGCACAGGCGGCACCGTCACCGTGATCTTCCCCTCGCCCTGGCAGCCCACCGCGATGGTGAGGGAGTCACCTTTCCTGCCCTTGCTGTAGGGAATCCTGGCGTTCCCTGTGGTCACCTTCTGGCGGCCGGCGAGAATTGCGCCAGGGTCCAACTCCGGCGGCTTCAGCAGAGAGGGCTGCGCGGTGCCGGATACGGTGCCAGCCGTTGCCGGGACCGGCGTCGTGGAGCCTTGAGGCCGCGTGGGCTGTTCGGCGTCCGAATGATCCGTCGTGCACGCGGCGACGGACAGGAGTACCGCGGCGCACGCGAGGCCCACCAGTGCACGGGTTCGGCAAGACATATCAGCTCTCCGAGACAGCCCATCCGACGTAATGCGGCGTGTGGATGATGACCTTGCCTTCGCTGTCCGGTAGGGCGCAGCTGTCGAGATCATGTCAGCGCTCTTTGTGAACCACCAGACTTCCGGCCCCTCGGTCATCACCAACACCAAGCGGCGGCGCACCTCTCCCTGTTCGCTCACCCCCAGGGCTCGACGCCTACCACGGCCTCGACCGGCACTGCCCCGTACACGTGCGGGAACTCCTCGCCGTTCGGCGGCATGGCCTCGTACCTCAGCGGGACATCGAGCCGGGCCGGGTCCACGACCAGCACCACCAACTCGTCGGGGCCCTCGTAGTCGCCGTAGAGGAAGGCCGCGATACGCCGGAGCTGGTCGCGGGTGGAGAAGTGGACGAACCCCTCCTGTTGGAGCGTGCGACCGCGGGTGGACATCTCGTAGGTGCCGGACTCACGGGCCGTCTGCCATAGAGAGCGCTCGGTGATGTGCACGATGTGCTGAGGCTTCTGCATGCGGCCACGCTACGGGCCCGGCCCTGCCGCGCGCATTTGTAAATTGCGTTGGTCCGGCAGGCTGAGGGACCGAGTGACGGTCGACGCATAGGCGGTGCGGGTACGGTCGTGCCTCCGCGCGCCGACAAACGCTAGGACGGGCCGACGAACGTACCCGTCAACTGGGTAGGAGCGGGACACGTATGCTTGGAAGCCCGTCTCAATTTCCGTCTCACTCACCATCGTTCGGAGCCGACCGCGACGGTACGCCGAGGTTGGTCAACTTCGGTCGGTGGTCTGGCATGCACGCAGGTGAACGACCTCGGGCATCCCGCAGCAGCCCCCAACAGTCGCCGATCCGCTGGCGCTGGGTCAGGATCTCCTGCGGGCCGGGGGAAAGAGGGAGAGCGGCCGCCCGGTCGGCACCGCGTTAAGGTGCCGGTGTGCGTCGGCGGACCAAGCTGCCGACGCACCCTTGGGGAGGGGCAAACCGCATATGGGGAACCGTTTCACTCGGAGCCTGGCGACACTGACCGGTCTCGCACTCACCGGTGCCGGACTGCTCACCGTGACCGCCACTCCGGCCGCCGCTAGCGCTTACGACTGCCCGGCAGGTTACTGGTGCGGCTGGTCGGGCCAGAGCGCGACGGGGCAGATGTACAAGACGAACAAGAACGTCGCGGACCTGGGCAGCTGGGACAACAAGATCCACTCGTACGTCAACCGCACGAAGTCGATCGCCTGTGTCTACGAGAACAAGAACTACAACTACGCGGGGGGCTACTGGTCAGCCGACCCCGCGGACGCCGGCGAATACATCTCGTATCCGACCGCCACGGCCAGCTCGGTAAAGTTCGTGCGCACCGAGCGGGAGTGCGTCGGGCAGGCCTACCCGTGGTGGGACTCCCAGACCTCCCCCAAGGCGTTGGGCTTCGGGGACATGAACGGCGACCGCAGGGCCGACATGCTCGTCCGGGACAAGGCCGGGCGGCTGTGGTTCACACCCGGCGACGGCACGGGCCGGCTGGTGGGCACCGGCGGCTGGAACAGTATGAACGCGCTGACCCGGCACGGCGACTTCAGCCGCGACGGCCGGGAGGATCTGATCGCCCGCGAGGCGTCGACCGGCAAGCTGTGGCTCTACCCCGGCACCGGCACCGGCTCCCTCGGCAGCCGCAAGCTGATCGGCACGGGCGGCTGGAACGGCATGAGCAACATCACCGCCGTCGGCGACCTCACCGGCGACGGCCGCTCGGACCTGATCGCGGTCGAGAAGTCCACCGGCAAGCTGTACCTGTACCCGGGCACCTCCACCGGCACCCTGGGCTCGCGCAAGCTCATCGGCACCGGCGGCTGGAACTCCATGAACGCGCTCGCCGGCGTGGGCGACATGGACGGCGACGGCCGGCCCGACGTCTACGCCCGGGAGGCGTCCACCGGCAAGCTGTGGCTCTACCCGGGCCGTTCCGCCACCCTCGGCGGGCGCGTCCTGGCCGGCACGGGCGGATGGAACGCGATGGCGCAGCTCATCGCGGTCGGCGACTTCTCCGGCGACGGGCGTCCCGACCTGGCGGCCGTGACCAACGACAAGTACGTGATCGACGGCTACGCGGGCAACCTCGGCTGGCTGGTCACCTACCGGGGGCGGGGCAACGGCCTGCTCGCGGCCGGTGAGCGGACCGACGGCGAGTGGTGGGGCCTGAACGGCGCCTGCTGACATCCGGCACACGCTTCTCGTCCATCCGGACGGCGGGAGCAGACCTTGGCGTTCTTCGTGCTCTGCCCGCACGCGTTCTCTTCACCGGGTGGGGCCACAGGCGCCGTCGGACGGCGACACCAGTCGAGCTGTGCGCTGTGCCCGACCTGCCAGGCCCAGCGCCGCCAGGCCGCCGAGAAGGCCAAGTGGCCGGGCTGGTTGCTGTGTGAACCAGCCCGGCCAGTTGCCGTTTAAGTCGGTCAGGTAACGTCCCAGGCGTTGATGCAGATGTCCGGCTGTTGCAGGATTTGCTGTGCTTCCTGGGGCGTCATCGGCTGATCCGGCCATTGCTGGACGGGCACCGGATCCGTCCCGACCTTTCCCCTGCCGACGTCCCACGCTTCAGAGGTGACGCGGACAGCTGAGGGATGGGCGTGCGGCCTCCAGGCGCCCTCCCTCAGAAGATCACGCGCAGACCGCGGCCGTGACCGGGTAGCGGCGGACTGCGGGTGGCCTGAAGCCCCACCGCGCAGGAGCAGCCGTTGGTCCGCAAGTGAGGCCGCAGCCCTCCCCAAGCAGCCGGGGCCGCCGCCGTGCGCGTCACCAAACGCCTGTTCCACGCCTACAGAGTCGCGACGCGCCTGGCCGACATCACCGGCCTCTACCTCGAGTTGATGGCCTCCGCCCTCGCCGCACCCGAGTACCGGCCCGCCCAGGACGTTCGGCGCATCGGACAGCTGATCTGAACGGTGACGGGTTCGGTCTCGTGGCTGCCTGAGGCCTTCGCCGGCCCCTGGGCCCCCGCTTCCGCGGCACCGACCGGCGCGGGCGGGAAGCGGTGCGTGTAGCTGGGTCTGCGCCGGACGGCAGTGCAGAACGCGCGGCTTCGACGAGTGCAACGGCCAACGGCGTCGGGCCGCCGACCGCTGCGACGGTGAGGGCCGCAGAAAAGGCAAGGGCGGCGAAGATGTACGGCGCCCATGCCAGTGCGGCACTCGTGGGCCGGAGTTTCCCTCTGCGATCTGGTGTGTCAGGGTTGGTCACCTTGCTGGGCTCCTTGTCCTTGTACCGGAACGAGCCTGGTGGCCTGGCGGGGAGGCACGGCTGTTGCTTGGCCGCTCTGACCGAGCTTCCCCGCCTTTCCAGGTCGTTGGCGACACAAGGTACTGGGCTGAACGCCCCTTTGCTGCAGGTCAGTTGCCCTGTCCATTGCCCCAGACCCCGTCCAGAGGGGACCCAGGGGAACGACCGCCGAAAGTTGGGTTACCTTCTGTTCCAAGGTCTGCCCTCACGCGGACTTTGAAGGAAACGCGCAGGTCAGTGGCATGCGCCGCTGTTTACTCTGGGCTCGCGTCTGCCCACGAGCGAGCGATGAGCATCACGAAGCCTTTTTTGGCATGTGGTGCCCTGCTCGTCCATTCACGCGGCTGTGGAGCGGGCCGGCGGGTGCTCGATGGTCCAACGCCGTTCGATGTTGAGGTGGGGCGGGAAGACCGGGTACTCGATGATGTACTGCGGCGCGTCGTGCGTCTGGCCCTCCCACGGTTTGGGCTGGCCGGGCCCGGACGGCGACCAGTGCACCCAAGGGTCGTGCTGCGGGTGGTGGACGACGAACTGGTCAGCCACGTCGTAGGCGACCTGCAGGAGTGCCATGCCGACGGCGCCCTTCGCGTGCATCAGATGGTCGACCTGCTTTCGCGGATCTGTTACAGCATCCGGTGGAAGTGCCGACGACCAGGGCCTGCGGGCCGTGGTCGCCAGATATGTGCTGTCTGATGCGTCGCTAAATTGCGGTGAAACCGCCGTCAGCGGCGACCACGGCTCCCGTGACGAAACTGGAGCGGGGCGAGACGAGGAAGCACAGGACCTCGGCGATCTCCTCGGGCTGCGCCACACGTCCCAGGGGCTGCGCGGCGGCGAAGGACGCCAGGTAGGCGCGGCTGTCGAGGCGGATCGTGTCGAGGAAGTCCGTCTCGATGACGCCCGCGGCCACGAGGTTGGCGCGGATGCCCAGCGGGCCGCCCTCGACGGCGAGCACCTTAGTCAGTTGGGCCAGAGCGCCCTTCGACGCACTGTAGGAGGCGCCTTCGGGCAGGGCGACGGTAGAGGCGTACGAGCCGGTGCTGACGATGGCGCCGCCGCGGTTCTTCATGGCCCGGAAGGCTTCGCGGGCGCAGAAGAAGGAGCCGCGGGCGTTGACCGCCATCACGGTGTCCCAGTCCTCGGCCGTGGTTTCGGTGACGGGTTTGTTCTGGGTGCGCCCGGCATTGTTCACGAGGATGTCCAGTCCGCCGAAGGCGTCCAGGGTCGTTGCCACCGCGCTGTGGGCGGTCTCCTCCTGGGTGATGTCACCGTTTGTCGCGACGACGCCGGGAAACTCTCCCGCCAGGTTCGTGACATCGGGGCGGAGGTCGAGGGCGACGACGCGGGCGCCGCGGGCGTGGAGGAGCGCCACGGTCTCCCGGCCCACCCCTCGCGCGGCTCCAGTGACGAGGGCGATCTTCCCAGCGAACTCGGTGGATTCGGATGTTGCGGCGGATGCGGTTGCAGGTGTCATGGTGCGGTCCCTGGAGAAGGTGAGTGTGAGTGCAGGCGCCGGTGCAGGGCATCTGAAGTGCTATGCAGTGGTGCGGTGCGCGGACCGGGTGGGCCGCGCAGTTGATGCATTCACGGCAGGCCCACATGGACGTCGTACGGCTGGGTTGTTCAGTGCGCGGTGAGCCCGCCGTCGACCACCAGCTCCGCGCCGGTGACGAACGAGGAGTCGTCGCAGGCCAGGAAGAGGATCGCGGGTGCGATCTCGTCGGCGCGGCCGGCTCGGCGCATGGGGGTGCGTTGGATGTCCGGCTGCTGGTCGCGTTGGTCGTCCAGGAGGTCCTGGATCATCGGCGTGGCGATCACCCCGGGATGCACCGAGTTGATCCGTACTCCCTGCCGGGCGTACTCGACTGCGGCGGTCTTGCTCAACAGGCGCACGGCCCCCTTGGACGCCTGGTAGGCCGCGGCCGCACCGCTTCCCACCAGGCCGAGTACTGACGACGTATTGATCACCGACGCGTTGCCGCTCGCGCGCAGGAGCGGCATCGCCGCCTTCATGCCGAGCCATGTGCCTTTCTGATTCACGTCGATGACGCGGTCCCACGTCTCTTCCCGCGTGTCCTCGATACCTGGCCAGTCCAGGATGCCGGCGAGGTTCACGAGCACGTCCAGCGTTCCGAACCGGTCGCGTACGACGGTGATAACTTCGTCCCACTCCCGCGCGGAGGAGACATCGAGGCGGGCAGCGACGACGTCCGCGCCGCGTGCCCCGATCCGGTGGGACAGGTCCCGCAGGGGGCCTTCGGCGATATCGGTGATCACTAGCCGGGCGCCTTCGCGGGCGAAGAGTTCGGCGGTCGCTGTGCCGAGGCCGCCGGTCGCGCCCGTGATCAGCGCGACCTTGCCGTCAAGTCGTTGTCCTGTCATGGATATGGTCCTTGATTCTCGTTGCTGCTGGCTGACTGACTGGCTGCTGTGTCGGGACTTCTTGGTCCGCCGACGCGGATTCGCCCCGGTGCCAGGGCGGCCGTGGCCCGGCCTCCTCTACGACGACTTCTGCTCCCGGTAGAGCACGAGGTGCTCGTGATAGAGCACTCCGTCCCGGATGTCGCCCGTGGCGGTGAACCCGGTGTCGTCGACGTAGTCCAGGTGGCTGCCGGTCACCGTGTACCGACCGGTGTACGCGCTGCGCCGCTCGCCGCGGGCTTCGTCGTAGCGGCCGTCCGGCAGCAGCTCCTGACGGATGTGACCATCCGCGGTCACCCACATCCCGACCACGTCGACGTGGTCGCCCTCAACGGTCCCGGCCATGGCGGACTCCTCTCCTCGAATGGTGTGGTCCTTCCCGCTCCACCGAGTCTGGGCAGGTCAGCGGCCATCAACCAGGACGTGTGCTGCCTGGGTGCGGCACACCCAGGCAGCACACCGGGCCAGCGCCTAGCCTGAACACATGGACGACAACCACCTGGGAGACTTCCTGCGCGCACGCCGCGCCGACCTACGGCCGGAGGACGTAGGCATGGCGAGCTACGGGGCCCGCAGAGTCGCCGGACTGCGACGCGAGGAGGTCGCAGTCCTGGCCGGAGTGAACGCCGACTACTACACCCGCCTGGAACAAGGCCGCGAGCGCAACCCCTCACCCCAGGTGGTCGACGCGCTCAGCCGCGCGCTGCGCCTCGACGCGGACGCCCGCGCGCACGTGTACCGGCTGGCCGGGGCCACGCCGAACGACCAGCCCTCCGTCCACGCCGCCGAGCGGGTCAGCCCTTCGCTGCGACAGCTGATGGACGGCTACCCGAACACTCCGGCGTTCGTCATGAACCGGACCCTGGACCTCCTCGCCGTCAACGCCCTGGCCGATGCCCTCTACGCCCCGTTCGAGCCGGCGGACAACCTGGCCCGCATGACCTTCCTCGACGCCGCGGGCCGCAACTTCTACACGGACTGGGACCGGGCAGCACAGGCCACCGTCGCCAACCTTCGCGAGGCAACCGGATTCGACCCGGACAACCCACGACTGCGCAAACTCGTCCGCACCCTCACTGAGCACAGCGCGGACTTCACCCGCCTCTGGAACGCCCACACCGTGCGCGGCAAGACCCAGGACGCCAAACACTTCCTCCACCCGGACGTCGGCCCCCTCACCCTCACCTACCAGGCCTTCGACGTCCGCGACGCCCCCGGCCAGCAGCTCGTCATCTACCACGCCGAACCAGGCAGCCTCAGTGCACAGTCCCTCAATCTGCTCGGTTCCATCCACGCCACCCGGCGCCGGCCCGCCCTCCGGCCCCACCGTTGATCAGCCGACGGAACATGGAGATAGGGCGGCAATAGTGCCCGGTCGATTTCGCCCCCGCGTGTTTCATAGGTGGTCGCTCATGAAACACCCGGCCGCACGGCCGGTCACCTGTGGCGAGCATGTTTCATGAGTCGTTGCAAAATGCCTGGCCATCTGAAACACCCTCATGAAACAGTCCGGGGTCGTGAGCGACGACTTCAAGCGCGTGGAATCGCACGACTGCTCGATGTCCACCTGCGCCGCCCCCGCGGGCTCCCCATGCCGGACCGGCAAGAACAAGGTGGCCATCCAGTACCACACCGCCCGCTTCCGCCTCGTGCCCCAACTCGCCAGGACCCTTAGCGTGCCGACCCCCCGCCGTACGCAAGCCGGGCTTGGTCTGGACCGAGCTGCCCCGGCCGGTGAGCGCCGGCGCCGAGCCGGTCGGGCACGTCCGACTCGGATACGCCCGCGCCTCGATCGTCCGGCAGCCCCTCGACGCGCAGCTCGACTCCATCGCCGAGGCCGGTGTGATGCGGGTCTTCTCGGAGAAGATCTCCACTCGCGCCACGATGCGCCCTGAGCTGGAGGCCGCCGTGAAGCTCGCCGGGGAGATCCGTTCCTCCGGCGTCGCCGTCACCCCCGTCGTCCACGAACACAAACGACTGGGCCGCGGCATCGAACTCGCCATTCTGGCCGAGGAGCTGAAGGCGAGCGACGTCGGCCTGGAGTTCCTCCCCGGGGAGCTCAAGGGCTCGCACGACCCCTCCGGGATCGTGTTCACGGTGCTCGCCGCGATGTCCGGCATGGAGCGCGAGTACATCCGCGACCGTACCCTCGAAGGCCACGAATCCGCCGCAAGCGTGGCAAGACCATCGGCGGCGCGGGCGTCACCGACGCGGCATGCGACGCGACCTGCACGCCCTCGCATTCCTCGGAATCGACCCCAGCCAGTTTGCCCCGGCACCAGCCGGGCCGCTCCGCACGACCGGCTACCGGGCACGCATCTACCCGCACTCGAAGTCCCGAGCACCCTGTCCCTCCTGCGCAGAGCCGGCCGTTGCGACCGGATCGTCGACGTACCCGGCCTCGGTCCCCGATGGCACGACTCCTGCCGCAACTGCATGATCGCCGGATTCAAGCTGGAGCGGCCCTAACTTGATCAGCGTGCACCCCGAGCGCTACCACCTCACGCTGACCGCGGCGGCCGACTGGTGCGGCAGGGCTGGGACGACCGCGGCGCCGACTATGCCTGCGAGCGCCTGCTGAAGATCGCCGAGATCTACGCGCTCGCGCATGGCACGAAGCCGTAGCCGTAGCCGCCTGGCGGGTTGCGAGCCCGGTCGAGTGCCCGCCCTCGTTGAGGTGCGGGCGCTCCTGCGTTTCTGGGAGCCGGGATGGCTCCAAGGCAAGGGCGTTACGTACCCGTGCGTTCGGACTCAGATGCACCAAAAGAGTGACCCGCAGCCAGGAAAGGCCATCGGTTCCCACCGCTGCACGACGCGTGCAGCCGGCAGCGGGTGGAAGCTGAAGGCGCCCTCGCACCCACCCGTGAAGCCTTCGGGATGCCCCTGACCTGTGGCATTCGTAGGCTGGTCGTGCTCGGGGCCTGTCACGGAGGTTTTCCATGCCCCGAACCATCTGGAGCGGCGCGATCAGCTTCGGGCTCGTTACCGTCCCGTGCCATGTCCAATCCGCAACCGAGGACCACTCGGTGCGCTTCCACCAGTACCACCTCGCCGACATGGGCCGGATCCGCTACCGCAAGGTATGCGAGCTGGAGGACCGCGTGGTCTCCGAGGGCGAGATCGGCAAAGGCTACGAGCTGACCAAGACGCAGATCATCCCGATCAGCGACGCCGAGCTGTCCAACCTGCCGCTGCCTACGGCGAAGGCCATCCAGATCGACGCTTTCATACCGCTCGCCAGCATCGACCCGATCCGTATCGGCGAAGGCTACTACCTCGCCCCCGACGGGCAGGTCGCTGCGAAGCCGTACAAGCTGCTCCGGCAGGCGTTGGGCAGATCGTCCCGGGTGGCCGTCGCGAAATGGGCGTGGCACGGGCGTGAGCGGCTGGGGATCCTGCGGGTGAAGGACGACGTGCTGGTGCTGCACCTGATGCGCTGGCCCGACGAGATCCGCGACTCCACCGAGCTCGCCCCACCCCCGGCGCAGGTCTCCGACCAGGAGATTGAGGGCGCGCTCGCTCTCATGGACACCATGACCCGCGACGACCTTGAGAGCGAGGAGTTCCGCGACACCTACACGCAGGCCTTGGAGGAGATCATCGAGGCCAAGCGCGAGCACCGGGAGCCGGCCGAGCTGCCGGAGCCGGAGCAGCCAGCGCAAGTGCTGGATCTGATGGCGGCGCTGAACGAGTCCGTGGCCCGCGCCAAGGCGTCCCGCGGTGACACAGGCGAGGCCGAGGTCCACGAGATGCCCCCGCCGAAGAAGGCGGGGACGAAGAAGGAGCCCGCCAAGAAGACGGCGGCGAAGAAGACCGCCGGAAAGAAGACCACTGGCCGTCGGCCGCGGACTGCCTAGCGCCGCCGTGCTACAGCACGCCATCGCCGCCGCAGCCATCGATGAAGCCGAGCTCGGCGTCTGGCCGACAGGCCAGTACAGCGGCCTGCACGACGCCCGCATCGTCCTGGTCAATGAGGAGACCAGGGAGGAGCTGGCCAGCTGGCCGCAGCGTCAGTCTTCGTCCTCCACGTGCCGCGCGGCCTTCTTCACGCCGGCCTCCACCTCGTTCCGCGCCTGGCCCTCCGCCTCGGCGTGTTCGGTGACCGCGGCCTGGACATCGCGGGCGAGGTCACGCCAGGCGCGCCACGCGGTCTCGTACGTCTCGCTCTGCGACTCGGTCCACTCCGCCTGCGCGGGCGGCCCGTACCGGTCGCGTAGCTCAAGGACCCGATTGTGCGCCTGGTCGGCGGCGCGCTGCATCTCCACGAGCTCTTCAAAGATGTGTGCCACGTGCACGGATCCTAAGACGGAAATACGAACGCCCCCGCCTCGACCCGCGAGACGAGAGCGCTCCGGTTGTGGCTACGGCCGCCACTCCACGCGGCAGCCGGGCCTGTCCGCGTACGGCAGCGCAAGCAGGCGCACGGTCCGGGGCCACGATGACCGTCCGCGCAACTTCGGCCTCAGCGCCGCCGCTGACGGCGGCGTGAGGTTGGCGGCCTCTTCAGTGTCCTGGCCGCGCTTGAGCGCCGCGGCCACGGTATGGACGAACGTGGTGAAAGCGGCGGCCACGAGGGTGTGGGTCTGTTCGTCGCGGGGGGCGAGTTGGCCGTCGCGTTGCCGACCAGGCAGCCGCGGTGCCGCCCCGCCTCGTTCTGTGGGCCGGTCAGTGTCGTTGGCTCGTCGAGCAACGCTTTTCGCAGGCCCGGGGGCACGTGTCCTCCGGGGCCCGGGCGCGGGACGCGTCGGTGGGGTCGGCGGGGTGGTCCTGTGCCGTCCGCTGTGTCTCACCATGTGAGGGGGCCGTAGCGGTCGATGATCCGGCCGGTTCCGGCGTCGGGGTCCTCGGTGGCCAGGGTCACGATGGCGTCGGTTCCCTCGGTGACGGTTTGGGTGCCGGTGTGGCCGTTGAGGTCGGTCGCGGTGTGGCCGGGATCGACGGCGTTGAACCGGATGTCGGCGAACGCCTTCGCGTACTGCGTGGTCAGCATCGTGACGGCGGCCTTGGAGGCCGCGTAGGCGGGGGCGATCACCGTCGACTCGACCCGTTCGGGGTCGTGGGTGAGCGTGACGGACCCCAGGCCGCTGGTGACGTTGACGACGGCCGGGGCGGCGGAGGCGCGCAGCAGGGGCAGGAAGGCCGTGGTGACCCGCACGACGCCGGCCGCGTTGGTGTCGAGGACCAGTGCGGCCTGAGCGCCGGTCAGCTCCTCGGCGGTCACGAGGCTGCCGGTGATGCCGGCGTTGTTGATCAGGACGTCGATCCGGCCCTCGTGGGCCGCGGTGTCGGCTGCCGCGGCCGCGACCGAGGCGTCGTCGGTGACGTCGATCCGGACGAAGCGGGCACCGATTTCGGCGGCCGCGCGGCGGCCCCGGTCGGTGTCGCGGGCACCGAGGAGCACGGTGTGGCCGAGTGCGGTGAGGCGTCGGGCGGTCTCGAAGCCGAGGCCCTTGTTGGCGCCGGTGATGAAAGTGGTCTTGGGCATGCCCCAAGAGTTCGCGGAACGGCCGGGAGCGGCCAGGGAGCGGTTTTCGGTAGGACCAGCAGTACCACCCGGGAGAGCTGGGAGGCGACGTGCCGTACGTAGGGTGAGGTGGTGAACAAGGGACATGCCCATGCCGTCGGCAACCAGTTGGGGGCGACGATTCGGGCCTGGCGGGACCGGCTCTCACCAGGAGCCGTCGGACTGCCGGTGGACAGGACGCGTCGCTCGCCGGGGCTGCGGCGTGAGGAACTCGCCGAGCTGGCCGGTCTCTCGGTCGACTACGTCGTGCGACTCGAGCAGGGCCGGGCCGTCAGCCCCTCCGAACAGGTCGTCGGCTCACTGGCCCGCGCGCTGCGGCTCTCCCGGGACGAGCGGGACCACCTGCATCGGCTCGCCGGGTTCCGTCCGCCGCTGGATCGTCGGGTCGTCGACGAGATCCCGCCGAGCATGCGGCGGCTGCTGATGCTGCTCGAGGCCACTCCGGTCGCGGTCTTCGCCGCGGACTGGACGCTGGTCTGGTGGAACTCCAGGTGGGCGGTGCTGTTCGGCGATCCCACCCGGATCGGGGCGGAGGAGCGCAACCTGGTGCGGCTGCGCTTCCCGGTCGCCTCGGACCGTGGCCGTCTCACGAGCTGGCCGGTGATCCCCGCCAACGCAGAGGCCGCCGACCGGGCCCTCGTGGCGGACCTGCGCCGGGCCGCGGCCCGGTTCCCCGACGATCCGCGCGTGTCCGAGCTGGTGGCCGGCAGGGTCGCCGGCAACCCCCGGTTCGCCGCGTTCTGGGCCGAGGCCGCTGTGGGCCGGCACGGCGAGGACCGCAAGACCATCCGCCACCCCGCCATCGGGGAGGTGAGCGTCGACTGTGACGTCCTGACGGACGGGGACACCGACCTCAAGATCGTCGCCTACACGGCCGTCCCGGGCAGCGAGGACGAGTCCAAGCTCGAGCTCGCCGGCATCATCTCTACTTCAAGGAACGACGCGTGACCACGATCGGCATCATCGGAGCGGGCGAGGTGGGCAGCCAGCTCGCCCGCGCCGCCGGCACCCACGGCTATCACGTCGTCCTGGCCAACTCACGGGGACCGGAGACGCTGAAGCACCTCGTCGACGAACTCGGACCCTCGGCCCGTGCCGCGACGGCGGCCGGCGCCGCCGAGGCGGGCGACTTCGTGATCGTCGCCGTGCCTCTCAAACTGGTCAACGACACGCCCGTGGAGCAGCTCGCCGGCAAGATCGTCCTCGATACGAACAACTACATGCCCTGGCGTGACGGCACCTTCGAAGCCGTCGACTCGGGAAGGAAGACCGTGCACGAGCTACGGCAGGAACAGCTGCCCACCTCGAAGGTCGCCAAGGCGTTCAGCCACATCCAGGCTCCGCGCCTCTTCCTCTCCGCCCGCCCCGCGGGCACTCCCGGCCGGCACGCCCTCTCGGTCTCCAGCGACCACCCCGAGGCGGTGGAGCTCGTCATGCGCCTGTACGACGAGTTCGGGTTCGACACCGTTGACAACAGTCCCCTCAGCGAGTCCTGGCGAAGCGGCCCGGGCCAGCCCGCCTGGCTGGCGCACGCCCACCAGACACGCGAGCAACTCGCCGCCAGCCTGGCCGCCGCGCGCCGGATCCCGTACCCCTTCCGAGGTTGAGCCCGGTGCGGCGACGCCGGCCGCACGGGCTGGGACTGCTGAGGCGGGCCAGTCTCGTCCACCGGCCGGCGGCCGCCTCTCCGTCGTCTGCCGGATGCCGGCCAGGCGGGGGCGTCAGAACTGAGAGGGCGTTTATGCAGGTCAGGCCGTATACGCGGCTCTGCGGGTGCCGAATCATCCGGCCTGGTCAAGCGGCACGTTGGTATTCGTGGAGGGTTCCGCCGAGTCGGTCTCGTCGGCGGACTTCAAGGTGCGTGATCTGCTCTGTCAGGGTGATCGGTTCGGATAGTGGGCGGAGCGGCGCGGCCTGGCCCAGGGTTCGGTGCGGGCGGTGCCTCTCGAACTCGCGGAGCGCGTGCATGAGGTGCCTCTGGTTCCAGATCAAGGTCCTGTCCAGGAGCTCGTAGCGGCAGGTTTGTATCCATCGCTCCATGATGGAGTTCATCCGCGGTACTGGGATGCCCGTGGTGACGGCCTTGAGACCGGCGTCGGCCAGCACTGCGTCGAAGGCCTTCGTGAACTTCGAGTCGCGATCGTGGATCATGAACCTGGCCCTGCTGCCCGTCTCTTCGAGATCCATGATGAGATTGCGGCCGAGTTGCACGACCCATTGTGCGGTGGGGTGCGCGGAGGCGCCGAGGATTCGGATGCGCCGGGTGGAGTGCTCGATGACGGCGAAGACGTACAGGCGGGCCCCGGTCAGGGTTCGGGTCTCGAAGAAGTCGCAGGCGAGCAGGGCGTCGGCTTGGCCGCGCAAGAAGTCGGTCCAGGTCGAGTTCTGTCGTTCGGGCGCGGGTGGGATGCCGTGCTCCTTGACGATCTCCCAGATGGTGGAGGCGGCGACCTTGATGCTCATCACGGCTGCGAGTTCGCCGTGGATTCTGTGCTAGCCCCATGAGGGGTTCTCGTGGGCGAGGCGCAGGACCAGCACGCGGATGGAGCGGATTGTGGGTGGACGCCCGCGTCGCTTGGGCACACAGGTCACGGCATGGCGCCGTTTGAGCAGGGCACGGTGCCAGCGCAGGAGCGTCTCCGGGCGTATCAGGCGGAGCAGGTGCTGCAGCTTGTTCATCGGGAGGTGGTGGAGCAGGCCGGCGAGGACTGCTCGGTCAGTGTCGGTGAACGTGGGCTTGCCGACCTGGCGCTGAAGGACGAGCAGTTGGTGACGGAGGGCAAGGATTTCAATGTCTTTGTTCCGGTTGTTCATCGGCAGCAGACGCAGGAGCGCGAAGGCGTTGGTGGCCGCGACCCGTCCGCCGTTCCTTCACTCTTTCGGCTCAAGATGCTGCGCGACCGGTGTGCGCTTAGCCTCGATGGGAGGGTTTGCGCTGCGGCCGTGGCCACCCGCCTCACGCCTCGGAAACCCGCCCGAGCGGTGGGTGGAAGGAAGGTACTCCCATGAGAGCACAACGCGTCAGGCGGCTGTTCGCGATGTCCGCGGCCGGTGTCCTTCTGGCGGGTGGCGCCGCGATCGGAGCGGCGGGTACGGCCTCGGCGGCCTCGTCCGCCACGACGGCCACCCCGGCCCATGTCGCCACCCATGGCGGCGGTGACTGCGGTCGCGGCGGTTCGTGGGGCGGCGGCTGCGGCGGCGGCTACGACCGCTATGGCAGCGGCTACGGCGGCTTCCTCTACGACGGCATCGGCGGCATCGGCGGCCTCGGTGGTCTCGGCAGCATCGGTGGCCTCGGCGGCCTGGGCGGCATCGGTGGCCTGGGCAGCATCGGCGGTCTCGGCGGGCTGTTCGGCCTGTTCTGACGGCACCCCACGCGGCACGGCCGAGGGCCGCCACCCGGAGAGGTCTCCGGGTGGCGGCCCTCACCGCTCGGCGCGTGAAGGAAGCGACGGGTACCACTGCGTGCACGCCGGACGGCACCACGGCCCGTGCACCGTCACCGTGCTGCGGCGACTCCAGGGCACCCGGTCCGGAACGTGAAAGGGACCCACTGGGCGGCGATGACGGCGGGCCTGGAGCTGCCCTCACGACGCCGCCGGGGATGCCGGATGGATCTCCAGCCACTCGCGCGGGTTGAACGGCGACACCTCGCCCTCGTAGCCCTCGTCGGTGCGCACGAGCGTCAGATGCGGCATGAGGTCCGTCGGGTCGGTCGCGGCCTGGTCGGCGGGCACGTGCCCGATGATCGTGTAGTGCGTACCGACCAGGCGCACGTCCTGGCCCCGCAGATACGACCATTCGATGCCGGACGGCTGCGGGTGGAGACGGAAGCAGTAGCCGGGCGTGTGCACGATGAGATCAAAGCGGCCGTCCCAGAACGTCACCCCGCACTTCCAGCACCGGGCGTAGTCCTCGGACCGTTCGCGCTCGTTCTCGCACAGGTAGCAGTCGGCGCGGTGGTCGGCGTGCTCCGAGTGGTCCGCGTAGGCCCGGGCGACGACGACCTGGCGTGCGTCGACCGGCACGTCCGCCACCGTCCGGTGGTGATACCCGTGCACCTTCGCCGTCGGCGCCGCGCACACCGGACACGGCACCGCCACATCCCGGGTGCGGGCCGTGACCACCACTGCGTCACCCCCGTCCACCACGTCCTCAATGACCAGCTCCGACAGTCCGGAAAACACCGTCCTCATAAGGGAATTGACATCGATCACAAGATCGTGATCACAGACGGCTACTCGGCGCCACCACCGACTACGGGCCAGACCCAGGAAGTGAACACCCTCCAGGGTCGAGCCCCGCCGCCAGCAACCGGGGCGTCCGTCCACTGGCAGGGTGGTGCGCGGTGAGGACGAGTGGCTGGTGTTCATCCCCGACGCACTGCCCGCCTACATCACCATCGAGCAGTACCGGGGCATGGCTCGTGGCCAACGCCGCCCGGGCCGAGACCCCCGGCGCCATCCGCAGCGGCCCCGCACTGCTGGCCGGGCTGGTGCGGTGCGGCCGCTGCGGCAAGCGCATGACCGTGCGCTACCACCAGCAGGCCGGCAGCACCCGCCCCGACTACGTTTGCGCCCGGCAGATGACCGACTACGGGGGCCGGGGAGCGCTGCCAGGCCTTGAACGGGGTCTGCGTGGACGCCTTCGTCACCGCTCATGTCCTGGCCGCGCTGGCTCCGGCCGCGCTTGAGGTCTCCTTACGCGCGGCCGAGCAGGTCCTGGCCGAACGGGCCGAACTGGAGAAGATCTGGTCCCAACGGCTGGAACGCGCCGCGATCAACGCCGACCGGGCACAGCGCTGTTACCACCTCGCCGAGCCCGAGAACCGCCTGGTCGTACGGCAGCTGGAAAAGGACTGGGAGCAGGCACTGGCCGCCCAGCAGATCCTGCAGGAGGAGTACGACCGCTTCACGCTGACCCGTCCGCGCACCCTCACCGCCGCCGAGCAGCAGGCCATCACCGCGCTCACCAGCGACATCGAAGGCCTGTGGAGTGCTGCGACGACCACCGCCACCGACCGCAAAGAGATCATCCGCGCGATCGTGGAGCAGGGCACCGTCACCGTGCTGGGCACCAGCGAACGCGTCACCGTCACCATCACCTGGGCCGGCGGGAGGACCACCACCGGCGAGACCACCCGCCCCGTCGCCCTCCTGCAACAACTCAGCTACTTCCCGCAGATCAAGGAGCGTGTCCGCGAGCTGGCCGGGCAGGGACACCGCGCCGAGGCAATCGCCCGCCGCCTGCACGCAGAAGGCTTCCTTCCAGCACGCGGACGCGGGAACCGGATCAGCGCCAGCGCGGTCAAGGAGATCATGCGCGAACTCGGCTGCCTGCCACCACCCGCCCGCACCCGGTCGGCCCCGCCACCCGGCGAAGAACCCGGCTGCGATGAATGGTGGCTGGAAGACCTCGCCGCCGAACTCGACATGCCCGCAGTCACCCTCTACTCGTGGATCTACCGCGGCTGGGTGGCCGCCCGCAAGGAGTCCCGGAACCCTCACCGGTGGATCCTCCACGCCGGACCCACCCAACTCGCCGAACTCCGCGAGCGGCGCACCCGCCCGCCCGGCTGGTCCACCCGACGCCGCTGGACCGACTCCGAGCCACCCATCCCGGCCCAAGACGGAGATCAAACAACCAGTTCCCATTTATGAGTGCACTGTGGTTGACACATCTCGAACTCCCACCGCTGGGCATAGAGGGCGGCAAGCTCCTCGGCCGGTGCCTGGTCGGGGTTGAGGTGGACCTTGAGTGGTCCGACCTCGGCCGCGAACACAGCATGGGTGCCGCACTCGGCCAGGGCCGCGACCCTCGCCTGCGGATACGCGCTGCGGACCTGCCCGCAACTGGTACTGGGACGCCCGAAGAACTGGGCGTTCGCCGCGGTGCCCGGAACGTTGAAAACCGTGCCGTCCACCGCGACCAGCCGCCACCGCCGGTACCAGGCCCCTGCGTTCGCGTGACCGCCACAGGCCGGCACACCCGGGCGAACAGGGCCCGCAACGGCTCCGGCCCAAGCCGCAGACGGGCCCGCCCGATCGCCGCGATCGTGGGAACCCGCCAGGTGGTCGCCCACCGGCCTTCGTGCTCCAGCCCCGGGACGAGAAGTCGGGCCACCTCTTCGTAGCCCTGTCCGAAGAACGGACACATCGCCAGGACGAAGTAGACCACTACCCGTGCCAGCAGTAGCCGCGTCCGCTGCTCGACCCTGCCGCACTCGGCGACCACCTCGTCGACCATTTCCGGCGGAAACGCCCGCGTCAGCACCCCAACGCGATCCGATCCGAACGGAGCCCTGCACCGCATCGCGATCGCTCAGGCCCACTACCACCCCGATGCTCGCGCCTGCCTTGAGCGACGTAAGGATGCGGTCAACACCAACACCAACGACGCCCACATCGGCATTGACCCGGACTCCCTCCGGCAAGCGGCCTGATTGACATAGGAGCAAGTGGACGCAACCTCAGCGGCGGAGGGATAGGGCGGAAAGAGTGTGGACAGTGTGCCGTCCGAGCCCCAAACGCTCGGCGGCGCGCAGATCGTCGGCGGTATCGACATCGAGTCGCACGCTGGGAAAGTTAGGACTGGTGATCTCATGGGCTCCGGTCAGCCGGTGACTATGCCTTGAGGAGCCCTCGAAAGCGGGGTGCAGCAATTGGGCGCGCGCGGCGGTCAGTACTGTGGTGCCACGACCCGTGTGATCCGCGAGAACCGCACGAGAATGGCATCGGGCCAAGACCAGCACCTGGCTGAGCTCAGCGGATTTCAATGCCGGCAGGTCCGCAGCCACTACCGCTACGGGAGATTCAGGCTCGAGGCCTCGAGCGTAAGAGGCTCCTTTGAGAACCGCCGTGTTGAGCCCTGTCCTCGGATGATCGTCTACGGCAAGCGCACCCATCGATACCGCCGCGGAGACGGCTTCGCGGTCACTTGTCACGACGATCACCCTGGAGATGCCGTCGGCGCGGAGTACTGCGCTCAAGGTGTCCAGGAAAAATGAGCGTGCCAGCTCCTCGCGCCGGGAGCCTGCCCAGGGACACAGCCGCGATTTGGCCACCGCGAACGGCTTGACCGGCAACACTACGGTCCAGAAACCGGTCATGGGTTCAGGACCGGAAGCAGTTCCGGCAGGTGACCGTCGGACGCCTCGGCCACACGCTGCCGCTCCTGCGGCACCTCGCCGTAGACCGTCGTCCGCGGCCTGGCGGGCCGGCCCGCCGCCGCCGCGACCGCGACCAGGTCCTTGACCGACTTGTACGAGCCGTACGACGAGCCCGCCATCCTGGAGATCGTCTCCTCCATCAGCGTGCCGCCCAGGTCGTTCGCGCCGGAGCGGAGCATCTCCGCCGCCCCCTCCGCGCCCAGTTTCACCCAGCTTGTCTGGATGTTGGGGATGTGCGGGTGCAGGAGCAGGCGCGCCATCGCCGTCACCGCCCTGTTGTCCCGCGTGGTCGGGCCGGGACGGGCGATGCCCGCCAGGTACACCGGGGCGTTGGTATGGATGAACGGCAGCGTCACGAACTCCGTGAAACCTCCCGTGCGCTGCTGGATGCGGGAGAGCGTGCGGAAGTGGCCGAGCCAGTGGCGGGGCTGGTCGACGTGGCCGTACATCATCGTCGACGACGACCTGATGCCCAGCTCGTGCGCGGTCGTCACCACCTCGATCCAGGTCGCCGTCGGCAGCTTGCCCTTGGTCAGCACCCAGCGGACCTCGTCGTCCAGGATCTCCGCCGCCGTGCCGGGGATGGTGTCCAGGCCCGCCGCCTTCGCCTCCGTCAGCCACTCGCGGACGGACATGCCGGTGCGCGTCGCGCCGTTCACCACCTCCATCGGGGAGAACGCGTGGACGTGCATCCCGGGGACGCGCTCCTTCACCGCCCTCGCGATGTCGAAGTACGCCGTGCCCGGGAGGTCCGGGTGGATGCCGCCCTGCATGCACACCTCCACGGCGCCCACGTCCCAGGCCTGTCGGGCCCGGTCGGCCACCTGCTGAAGGGAGAGGGTGTACGCGTCGGCGTCCGTCCTGCGCTGCGCGAAGGCGCAGAAGCGGCAGCCCGTGTAGCAGACGTTGGTGAAGTTGATGTTCCGGGTGACGATGTACGTCACGTCGTCCCCCACCGCGGACTTGCGCACGTCGTCCGCGATCCCGCACAGCGCGTCCAGCGCCGGGCCGTCCGCGTGCAGCAGCGCCAGCGCCTCGTCGTCGGTCAGGCGCGTCGGGTCGTCGGCCGCCGTGCGCAGCGCCTGCCGTACGTCCGTGTCGATGCGCTCCGGCGCCATGCCGGGCGCCGCCGCCTCGCGCAGGGCGCCCCAGTCGCCGTAGACCTCGTCGAAGTCGTCCCGGCGGTCGGCGGTGCGGCCCTCGGTGTCGATGGTGCGGTGCAGGTCGGTGCGGCCACTCGCGGTGAAGGCCTCGTCCGGTTCCTGCCAGGGGCGGCCCTCGACCGCCGCCTCCTCGCGGGCCAGACCGGTCTCCGGGTCCGCGAGCGCCGTCAGGTGCGGACGCAGCCTCGGGTCGAGCCAGGGCTCGCCGCGCCTGACGAACTCCGGATACACGCACAGCCGTTCGCGCAGGGAGAAGCCCGCGGCCGCCGAGCGCTCGCGCAGGAGGTCGATCTGCGGCCAGGGGCGCTCCGGGTTGACGTGGTCGATGGTGAGCGGCGAGACGCCGCCCCAGTCGTCGATGCCGGCGCCGATGAGGCGCTCGTACTCCGCGTCCACCAGGTTGGGCGGGGCCTGCAGGCAGGCGGACGGGCCCAGGATGTGCCGGGCCACGGCGACCGTGGCGAGAAGGTCGTCCAGCTCCGCGTCCGGCATGCCGCGCATCGCCGTGTCCGGCTTGGCGCGGAAGTTCTGGATGATCAGCTCCTGGATGCCGTGGTACGCCCGGGAGACCCTCCGCAGCGCGAACAGCGACTCGGCGCGCTCCTCGTACGTCTCGCCGATCCCGATCAGGATCCCGGAGGTGAACGGCACGGAGGAACGGCCGGCGTCCTCCAGCACCCTCAGCCGTACGGCGGGTTCCTTGTCCGGGGAGCCGTGGTGCGGGCCGCCCGGCTCCGACCACAGCCGCTCGGCCGTCGTCTCCAGCATCATGCCCATGCTCGGAGCGACCGGCTTCAGGCGCTGGAAGTCGGTCCAGGTCATCACGCCCGGGTTGAGGTGCGGAAGGAGGCCGGTCTCCTCCAGGATGCGGATGGAGACGGCACGGACGTAGGCGATGGTGTCGTCGTAGCCGTGCGCGTCCAGCCACTCGCGCGCCTCCGGCCAGCGGTCCTCCGGCTTGTCGCCGAGGGTGATCAGGGCCTCCTTGCAGCCCAGTTCCGCGCCCCGGCGGGCGATGTCGAGGACCTCGTCCGGGGACATGAACATCCCGTGCCCGGCGCGGCGCAACTTGCCGGGGACGGTGACGAAGGTGCAGTAGTGGCACTTGTCCCGGCACAGCCGGGTGAGCGGGATGAAGACGCTCTTGGAGTAGGTGATGACGCCGGGGCGGCCGGCGGCCTCCAGGCCCGCGTCCCGCACCCGGGCGGCGGACGCGGCGAGGTCGTCGAGGTGCTCCCCGCGGGCCTGGAGCAGCACCGCCGCCTCGGCGACGTCGAGCGCGACGCCGTCCCGGGCACGCTTGAGGGCACGACGCATGGAGTTCTCGGTGGGGCCGGTTCCGGAGGTCGCGGAAGTCGTCATCCTCCGAGCATACGATCGCGGTGATCAACCGCTCGGTGTCTGCCTGCCGGGCCTGCCCGCGTCCCTCTCCGCCCCGAAGACGCCGAGCCCGCTCACCCGCGAAGACGCCGGGCGGACGGAAGCCACCGGCCTCCTTGCCGTACACGGCAGTTCACCGCCGCGTACGAAGGTTGCACGCACCACCACTGCACCATCCATGCCCTGTCATCCTCGACACCTGGGAGCAGCAGCATGTGCGCAGACGACCACGACGACGACCACGAGCTCGGCAGACGCGCTCTGCTCATGACGGGTGCCGCCGCGGCGCTTACGTTGGGAAGCGTGACCTTCGCGAGTGACGCCGAAGCCGCGGACGGCGAGCAGCGGACCCGCACGATCCGCGGCAACCTGCCGACCGGCTCACCCGACTACGTGTACGTACCCGTCGAAGTCCCGCCCCGGGTACGGGAGATCCGGGTCGCCTACACCTACGACAAGCCGTCCGTCCCGGCCGGCACTCCCGGCAACGCCTTGGACATCGGCATCTTCGACGCACACGGCACCGAACTCGGGGGCCGGGGCTTCAGGGGCTGGTCGGGCGGGGCGCGCTCGGAGTTCTTCATCCGCGCCGACGAGGCCACCCCGGGCTACCTGCCCGGACCGGTCGGCGAGGGCACCTGGCACATCGCGCTCGGCCCCTACACCGTGGCGCCCCAGGGCCTGTCGTACGAGATCACCGTCACGCTCACCCTCGGCGAGCCCGGCCGTACCCCCCGCCCGGCGTACCCGCCCGCCCGGGCCGGGGGCCGGGGCCGCGCCTGGTACCGGGGCGACTGCCACCTCCACTCCTGGCACTCCGACGGCCGGCGCACCCCCGCCGAGATCGCGGCGCTGGCGCGGGCGGCCGGGCTGGACTTCATCAACACGTCCGACCACAACACGAACTCCTCCCACCCGCACTGGGCGGACCAGGCGGGCGACGACCTGCTGATCATGCTGGGCGAGGAGGTCACCACGAGGAACGGCCACGTCGTGGCCCTCGGTACCGAGCCGGGCACCTTCGTGGACTGGCGCTACCGGGCGCGGGAGAACCGCTTCGGCCGCTTCGCCCGCGACATCCGCCGGGCCGGCGGCCTCGTCGTCCCCGCCCATCCGCACGCCACCTGCATCGGCTGCGCCTGGAAGTTCGGATTCGGGGAGGCGGACGCGGTGGAGGTGTGGAACGGCCCCTTCACGCCCGACGACGAGGTGGCGCTGGCGGCGTGGGACAACATGCTGGTTGCGTCCGCACGGCACGGGCGGGAGTGGCTCCCGGCGATGGGCAGCAGCGACGCCCACCGCTCTCCGGACGCCGTGGGCACGCCCCAGACGGTCGTCCTGGCCGACGACCTGACCCGGGAGGCGATCCAGGACGGCATCCGCGCGGGCCGCTCGTACGTGGGCGAGTCCCGGCACGTGTCGCTCACCTTCACCGCGAGCGGCGGCAGGGGTGAGCAGGCGGGCATCGGTGAGCGGCTGCGCGTGGCCGAGGACACCCCGGTGACCATCCGCCTGGAGGCCTCGGGTGTCCCGCGCTGCACGGCCCGCCTGGTGACCGACCAGGGCGTGCTGCTGACCAGCGACCCGTTCCCGGTCTCCGGTTCGGGGGTGGTCGAGTGGCGGACCACACCGGCGTACGCGGCCTACGTACGGGCCGAACTGCGGCACGAGACGGCGGTGGGGCCGCTGCCGGGCGTGATGGCGGCCCTCACGAACCCGATCTTCCTCGGTCCGGAGCAGCATTAGGCGGGGCGGGGGGAGGTGTTGTGTGAGCCTTGTGACGCCGTGTCCGTCGACCTGTGATCACTGTCTCCCGCAGCTGACGCATCTGCCATGAACAAGGCAAACTGGCCTCCTGGTTGTGGACGGTTCGGCAGGGGGCCAGGGGGCAGCGATGGACGGTGTACCGCGAGTGCCTGAGCAACGGGGTCCCGGAGAATCGGCGACGCTGCGGTTCGGCGTACTCGGACCGGTGCGCGCCTGGCGCGACGAGGAGCCGCTGGCCACCGGCTCACCTCAGCAACGCGCGCTGCTCGCCGCGCTGCTGCTGCGCGAGGGCCGTACGGCGACGGCGTCGGAGCTGATCGACGCACTGTGGGGCGAGGAGCCGCCGTCGCAGGCGCTCGCGGCGGTGCGGACGTACGCCTCCCGGCTGCGCAAGGTGCTGGACCCCGGGGTCCTGGCGAGCGAGTCGGGCGGTTACGCGGTGCGCGGGCTGCGCGAGGGCGCCCTGGACCTGACGGTGGCGCAGGACCTGGCCGCAGAGGCGGACAAGGCCCGCGCGGCCGGGGACCTCGGCCGGGCGCGCTCGGCGCTGGGACGCGCGCTGGCCGTGTGGGACGGGGAGGCGCTGGCGGGGGTGCCGGGCCCGTACGCCGAGGCGCAGCGCGTGCGCCTGGAGGAGTGGCGTCTGCAACTCCTGGAACTCCGCCTGGACATGGACCTGGAACAGGGCTGCCACGCGGAGGCGGTGTCGGAACTCACGGCCCTGACGGCGGCGCACCCGCTGCGCGAACGCCTGCGCGAACTGCTGATGCTCGCGCTGTACCGCAGCGGCCGGCAGGCCGAAGCGCTGGCCGTGTACGCCGACACCCGCCGGCTGCTTGCCGACGAACTGGGCGTGGACCCTCGCCCCGAACTGCGCGAACTGCAACAGCGGATCCTCCGGGCCGACCCGGCGCTCGCGGAACCCTCCGCGCCGGCCCCGGAGCCGGCCGCGGCACCGGTACGCCCGGCCCAGTTGCCCGCGACCGTCCCGGACTTCACAGGCCGGTCCTCCTTCGTGGTGGAGCTGAGCGAGGTCCTGGCGTCGGCGGAGGGCCGCGTGATGGCCGTGTCGGCGCTGGCCGGGATCGGCGGGGTCGGGAAGACGACCCTGGCGGTGCACGTGGCGCACCAGGCGCGGGCGAGCTTCCCCGACGGCCAGCTGTACGTCGACCTCCAGGGCGCGGGCTCCAGGGCGGCCGAACCGGAGACGGTCCTCGGCTCCTTCCTGCGCGCCCTCGGCACGGCGGACTCGGCGATCCCGGACTCCCTGGAGGAACGGGCGGCCCTGTACCGCTCGGTCCTGGACGGCCGCCGGGTCCTGGTCCTGCTGGACAACGCGAGGGACGCCGCCCAGGTCAGACCCCTCCTGCCGGGAACGGAGGGCTGCGCGGCGCTGATCACCTCCCGGGTCCGGATGGTCGACCTGGCGGGCGCCCACCTGGTCGACCTGGACGTGATGAGCCCGGAGGAGGCGCTGTCCCTCTTCACCAAGATCGTCGGCGAGGAGCGGGTCGCCGCGGAGCGGGAGGCGGCGCTGGACGTGGTGGCCGCCTGCGGCTTCCTCCCGCTGGCCATCCGCATCGCGGCCTCCCGCCTGGCGTCGAGGAGGACGTGGACGGTCTCGGTACTGGCGGCGAAACTGGCCGACGAGCGCCGCCGGCTGGACGAGCTCCAGGCGGGCGACCTGGCGGTGAAGGCCACCTTCGAACTCGGCTACGGCCAGCTGGAGCCGGCCCAGGCCCGGGCGTTCAGGCTGCTGGGCCTCGCGGACGGCCCGGACATCTCCCTCGCGGCGGCAGCGGCGGTACTGGACCTCCCCGTGGACGACACGGAGGACCTCCTTGAGTCCCTGGTCGACACGTCCCTGCTGGAATCCGCGGCCCCCGGCCGCTACCGCTTCCACGACCTGGTCCGCCTCTACGCCCGCGCCTGCGCCGAACGCGACGAACACCCCCCGAGCGAACGGGACGCGGCGATGTCGCGGTTGCTGGACTTCTATCTGAGGACTGCGGCGGGGGTTTACGCGATCGAGCGGCCGGGGGAGCGTGTCCTGGAGCACTTCGCGGCGACGCAGCATCCCGGGTTGGTCTTCTCGGACCGGGACCGCGCGCTCGAGTGGCTGTTCAGCGAGTCGAACTGCCTCCTCGCCTGCGCGCAGCAAGCAGCGTCCGCGGGTATGCAGCGGAAGGCGGCCGACCTCCTGATGGCTGCGGTCGACCTCGGCGAATCGGGTGCGTACTCCCTGCAGTTCACGCAGGCGGCCGCCGCGGTGAGCGACGCCGCGCGTACCGTCGGTGACGCCTGGGCCGAGGGCAGGGCTCGTACGATGCTCACCCATGTCCACAGCCTCTGTGGACGTTTCACGGAGGCGGACGAGGAGGGCAAGCGCGCCCACTCACTCGGCACGACTGCCGGTGATCCAGTCGCACGTGCGCAGGCCCCCAACCAGCGCGGCATCATCGCGCTCTACGAAGGGCGCCACGGCGATGCAGAAGCCCACCTCGAACACGCGCTTGAAGCCTTTCGAGCGGACGGCAACCAGCCCGGTGCCGCGGCGGCCCTGTGCAACCTCTCCCGTGTGCACCTGGCCGGTGGCCGTACGGACAGCGCGGTGGCTCTCGCCCAGCAGGGTGTGGAGATCTACGAGCAGGACGTCACCGGGCAGGCCCTGCGACTCGCCAACGGCAAGTACGCCCTGGGCCTCGCGCTGACGACCGCCGGGCGCACGGCGGAGGCACGGGCCGTGCTCCTGGCCGCGCTGGACGTGTTCCGCAAGAGCCGGCAATTGCTGTGGCACGGCATGACCCTGTTCCGGTTGGCGGAGCTCGACCTCGCCGACCGCACCCCCGCGTCTGCCGCTTCACACGCCGAACAGGCTCTGGCGGTGCTGCGCGGCATCGGCGGGGACTGGCGGCGGGCCAATGTCCTCACCGTTCTCGGCCGCGCACTCATGGCCATCGGGCACACGGACCGGGCCCAGGTGTGCTGGCAGGACGCGCTGGCCGTCTTCGACGCGCTCGGCTCGCCCGAAGCGGACGAGGTGCGCTCGCTACTCCATCCGGTGGCCGTCGCGTGACCGGGGCAATCGGCGTTCATCATTCGTTTATCGCCAACCGGCACTCTCATGAGTGCCGGTCCGCCGCGTCGGGGGGCAGACGGATCGGCGCTTCGGCCACACCGTTAGGGTGACGGCCTCACAAAACCCGTCCGGCGGCCCTCGGGGGAGCCGCCGGACGGGCATGTTCAGTCCCGCACATTCTTCAGGGAGTTGACCGTCATGGCCGACAACACGGGCGAGATCAAGCCGAACGACGCGCACGCCACCGGGGAGAAGCTGACGACCCTCGACGCGCACGCCACCGGCGAGAAGCTGACGACCCTCGACGCCCACGCCACCGGTGAGGAGCTCAAGCCGGCGGACGCGCACGCCACCGGCGAGGAGATGACGACCCTCGACGCCCACGCCACGACTGAGCGTCCCAACTGACGTCACCACACGGGGATCGGCCGCGGCGGCGCGGAGGGGGGCCGCCGCGGCCGAGGTGTGCGCCACGGGCATGTTCCCGCCATGTTCCGGCGCGAACAATTCGTCCCGTTCGAACTTGCAAACCCTCGGACTGACGTGGTTTTGCCCAAAGACCTCTCTGCTTGAGGAGTTGCAGTGACTCGCACCAAGAAGGCTCTTGTCACCGTCACGATCGCGGCCGCGGCTGCTCTTGGAACGACGGTCCCGGCGTTCGCCGACATGCACGCGACGGACACGCCGGTGACCACGAACGACATGCACGCGACGGGAACGCCGGTCACCCCGGACGACATGCACGCGACGGGCGTCTTGAAGTAGCCCGCGCGAAGCCGAGAACTCGCCGCATGGGGGCCGACTCAAACTCGGCCCCCTCGTTGCATCTCCTCAGCTCATCTCAATGCGACCAGCTCGCACCACACCGTCTTGCCCTCCGCTTCCTGCTCCACGCCCCACCGCGACACGAGCGCGTCCAAGAGGGCGAGGCCCCGGCCGGACTCGTCGCTGTCCGCCGCGTGCAGGAGAACGGGCAGCGCACGAGGGTCGGGGTCAGTGACCTCGGCACGCGTCCGGCCGTCGTCCACCAGGGACACCCGCACCCGCACCGCCACGCCCTCCCCCACGTTCCGGATGGCGTTCCCGACCAGTTCCGTGACGCACAGTTCGACGTCAGGACACGGCACCCCCAGATACCCACGCACCGCCCGGCGAAGCCCCGGCACGGCCTCCGGGACGGCGAGCAAGTCCAGCTGGAGATACGGAAGAACGGGCGCGTTCAACGCCCGGCCGCCTTCCGGACGACCTCCGACAGCCGGCACACCCGGTCCTCCACCGGCGCCGGGGTGCGGTGTGGCGTCCGGTGCGGCCTGCTGGAACGGTCAAGAAGCCCGGCCTCGCCTTCACGGCGCCAGCGGCGGATCCACTTGTGCGCCGTGGCCCGCGAGATGCCCATCTCGGCGGCCACATGAGCGACAGGACGGCCTGAACGGACACGCTCGACGAGCAGCCGCCTGCCGTGAACGGTCAGCCGGGCATTACGGTGGGACACGAAGACCTCCGTGCGGTGTGTTCCTAGACAGCTCCACCACACCGGAGGTCTTCGCCATGATCAAGACCCGCCAGTGTCAACAACGCTCGTGGCCAATACACCTAGGACCTGATCTCGGCCTGCCCGTCCACCTGGCAGTGGTCGACCGAGGAGAGGAAGTTCTTGGCGAGTGGGACCCGTGTGGTCGCCTTTCCGTGGGCGGGGACGGAAGCCGCCAAGGAGGACTCGTCGGTGAGAAGGCTGCCTTCGTCGTCGTAGAACGTGACCCGGACCTGGAACCCGGCCTTGCGGCCGTTCGGGTTCGTGACCTCGACCGTGGCGTACGGCCTCGTGCCGGTCGCGCAGCTGATCAGGGTCGCCACACCCTCCAGCGCCGTGCCTCGGCTCCCGCCGGAGGGTGTGGCGGTGGCGCGGTGCGTCGGGCGTCGGGTGTAGTAGCCGCCGCCCGTCCGGCTGCTGTCGTCGGTCGAGTCGTCGTACGATCCGCCGCCCGATGTCGAGGAGGACGACGAGCTGTCGTGGTCCTGTTGCGAGCTGCTGCAGCCGCCCCCGCCGCCGCTGTGCCTGCTGTGGCCGTGGCCGTGGCCCCTCGAGAAACCCGTCAGTGCGAGCACCACGATCGCCAGTACGGCCGTGAACCTGATTCTGCGCCCCCGAACCTGCATGTGATCACCCTATCGGCGGATCGGGCCGCCGCCGAGGTCGCCTGGCGGCGAATTCACACACCGAGTAGCGTCCTGTGTGTGAACGGTGACGAAGCGAGCCGTTCACCTGGGCCGACGGCCGCCGTCCGAACCCTTCCGTGAAACCGGTACGACGGCCGTCACTCCCCCGACTCAGGTCGTACGCGCCGTTCCCGTGCCCTTCTCCGCGTCCAGCGCGTACACGCAGCGGTCCTTGCTGCAGGCGTAGACGACGCCGTCCCTGACCACCGGGGAGCCGGTGATCTCGCCGCCGGTCGCCAGCTTCCAACGCAGGCGGCCGTCGTCGGACTTGAGGGTGTAGAGGAGGTGGTCGGTGGAGCCGAAGTGGATACGGCCCTCGGCGACCGCCGGGGAGCCGACGATCTCGCCGCCCGCCTGGAAGCGCCACTTGGGCGTACCGGTCACCGCGTCCAGGGTGTAGAGCCCCTTGCCGCTGCCCACGTGCACGTGCCCCGCCGCCACCAGCACGGGGTCGACGGACGCGCGGGCCTCGGTGGCGATGCGCCAGCGGTCGCGGCCGTCGGTGGCGTCGAGGGCGTAGACGGTGCCGAGGTAGTCGGCGAGGTAGACCCCGCCGCCCGTGACCGCCGGGCCGGGGGCGAAGGCCGGGGGGCAGAGGAAGACCGCGGGGGCCTCGAAGTGCCAGCGGACGTGGCCGCTCGCCACGTCGACGGCGAGCACGCGGGTGCCGGCGCTGACGTAGACGTGGCCGTCGGGGGCCGGGGTGATGCGCACCGGCACACCGCCGCAGGAGGAGGCGTCGCCGATGGGGTAGGACCAGCGCTCCTCGCCTGTGCGGGCCTCCAGGGCGCGCAGTCGGGAGTCCTGCCAGACGTAGACGGTGCCGTCGTGGACGGCGGGGCCGGCCTCGGGGGACTCGAAGTCGGTCTGGCAGCCGGCGATCTCCCACAGCTTCTGGCCGCCGCCGGCCTCCCAGGCCTGCACGCCGCCGCCGCGGGTGCCGGTGACGACCGTGCCCCGGTCGGCCCGGAGCGAATACACCCAGGCGTCCGTCTGGAGGCGCCAGAGGTCCGCGCCCTCGCGGGCGTCCAGGGCGTAGAGCGTCGGACCGTCGGAGGCGTGGATACGGCCGTCGGCCACCGCCATCGACCAGGCCACGTCCCGTGTCTTGAAGCGGCGGCGGCCGGTGGCCACGTCCAGGGCGTGCACCTCGAAGGAGGTGACGTAGACGAGATCGTCGGCGACGGACGGGGTGCCCCAGACGTCGTTGGACATGCGGAAGCGCCAGGGGCGCCAGCCGGTCGCCGTCTCCGGGTGCGCGGGCGGTGCGGCGGACACGGCGGGGTCTGCGCCGTTGACACCGGGCTGAGGGCCGGGGTGCCTGGTCCAGGAGGCGGCGAGGCCCGCCTCGGGCGGGGGCGCCTTGACGGCGGCGGCGCGGGCGTCGGCGACGCGCGGGCCGGGGCCGATGGGCACCTGGGCCCCGGC
>NZ_MUBM01000094.1 GCF_002154505.1 Streptomyces carpinensis
GATCGCCGCACTGGTCGCCGGGGCGCTCGCGGGCCGGGGCGCGTCGCTGCTCGCCGTGCCGGCGACCAGTGCGGCGATCGAGACCGCGTGGACGAGCGAGAGGACGAGGACGACCGTCCGCTGCCCGTGCCGGTCGGCGAGCCGTCCCACGAACGGCACGCAGGCCACCTGCCCGACGGCGAGCGCGCCACCGGTCAGCCCCGTGGCGGCCGGGGAGCCACTCGTCCGGGCGACGAGCAGGACGCTGCCGAACCGGACGGCGGCCGTGGGCAGCCGCCCCGGGACGACACGGCCGGAAGCAGCGGCCCGGTCAGGCCGATCACTTCACGGCAGGTCCTCGCGCCGCCCCGGTGTGGCCACCGTTCGCCGCCGGCCGCGCGCGGGCACGTGACGGGCCGGTGACACGAAAGCCTGCCGGGCGGGTACGTAGGTTTCCATGACATCCGAGCAGCCCGAACCCGTCGTGCCCACGGCCACCTACCGGCTCCAGCTCCAACCCGCCTTCCCGTTCGCCGCCGCCGCGGCGGCCGTACCCTACCTGGCCTCGCTCGGCGTCTCCCACCTGCACCTCTCCCCCGTCCTGGAGGCCGTCCCGGGCTCTCTGCACGGCTACGACGTCGTGGACCACGCGCGCGTGCGCGACGAACTCGGCGGCGAGGAGGGCCTGCGCGCGCTGGCGCGCACCGCGCGGGAGCACGGACTGGGCCTGGTCGTGGACATCGTGCCCAACCACATGGCCATGGTGCCGCGGCACAACCACGCCCTGTGGGAGGTGCTGCGGGAGGGACCGGCGTCGCCGTACGCGCGCTGGTTCGACATCGACTGGGAGGCCCAGGACGGCAAGCTGCTGCTGCCGGTGCTCGCTCACCCCGTCGGCAAGGAGCTCGGCCGGCTCAAGGTGGACGGCGACGTCCTGCACTACTACGACCACGCGTTCCCGCTGCGCGAGGGCACGGGGAAGCTGCCGCTGCCGCGGTTGCTGGACGCCCAGTGGTACCGCCCGGTGTGGTGGCGGCTGGCCCGTACGGACCTCAACTACCGGCGGTTCTTCAGCATCTCGGAGCTGATCGGGGTGCGGGTGGAGGACCCGGAGGTGTTCGAGGCGACGCACGCCAAGATGCTCCAGCTGCTGCGCGAGGGCGTGATCGACGGCCTGCGCGTGGACCACCCCGACGGCCTCGCCGACCCGGACGCCTATCTCGACCGGCTGCACGCGGCGACCGGCGGCCGCTGGACGGTGGTGGAGAAGATCCTCTCCGACGGCGAGCACCTGCCGCCGTCCTGGCCGGTGGCGGGCACCACCGGCTACGACGCCCTGCGGCACGTCGACGGCCTGTTCACCGACCCGGCCGGGGCGGGCGAACTGCTCGAGCAGTACCGGCGGTTCGCCGCCCCGCAGACCGACCGCGGCGGGGACTGGGCGGCCACGGTACGGCGGGCGGCGTACAAGGTGATCACGCACGAGCTGGCCGCGGAGACGGAGCGGCTGACCAGGGTGGCGAGCCGCGTGTGCGCCACCTCGCCGGACCCGGCGCTGCGCGACCGGGCCCCCTGGGCGTTGCGCATCGCGCTGCAGGAGCTGCTGGTCCGGCTGGAGGTGTACCGGCCGTACGCCTCCGTGGACCCGGCCTCGGTGGTCACCGAGGAGGCCGCCGCACACGCCCGGCTCGCCTTCGCGGTGCCGGAGGAGGGCGAGGCCGTGAACATCGTGCGCGACCTGGTGCTCGGGCGGGCCGGTGACGGACCGGACCACGTGGAGTTCCGGACCCGCTTCGCCCAGGCCGCCTCCGCGCTGCGCGCCAAGTCCGTGGAGGACACCGCCTACTACCGGTACGTACCGCTGCTGTCGGCCAACGAGGTCGGCGGCGACCCCGGGCACCCTGCCCTGTCCCCGGAGGACTTCCACGCGTACTGCGGGCGCGTGCAGCGCGACTGGCCGGTCACCGGGACGGTGGTCTCCACGCACGACACCAAGCGCAGCGCGGACGTACGGGCGGCGCTGGCCGTGCTGACCGAGTGCCCGCAGCGCTGGGCGGAGGTGCTGGAGGAGGTGACCGCCGCCGGGGAGGGCGCGCCCGACGGGCAACTGGCGTGGGCGGCCTGGCAGACCGTGTTCGGGCTCGGCCCGGCGGACGGGGAGCGGGTGCGGCAGGCGCTGCTGAAGCATGTGCGCGAGGCGGGCCTGTACACGAGCTGGACGGAGCAGGAACCGCCGTACGAGGAGGCGGTGGAGCAGTTCGTCGCCGAGGGGCCGTGCGGGGCGCCGGGCGAGCGGGTGGCCGCCCTGCGCGCGGCGCTGGAGCCGTACATCCGGGCGAACGTCCTGGGTACGGCCCTGGTGCACCTGACGATGCCGGGCGTGCCCGACGTGTACCAGGGCACGGAGGCCGAGTGCCGCACCCTCGTGGACCCGGACAACCGGCGGCGCGTGGACCTGCCGCCCGCCGACTCCGGTGAGAAGGGCGAGGTGACGGCGGCGGCGCTGCGGCTGCGGGCCCGGCGGCCGGAGCTCTTCGGACCTGCGGCCGCCTACGCCCCGCTGGGCGCCGAGGGCCCGGCGGCGGCCCACTGTGCGGCGTTCGTGCGCTCCGGGGAGGTGGTCACGGCCGTGACCCGGCTGTCGCTGCGGCTGGCGGAGGCGGGCGGCTGGGGCGACACACGGCTGCCGCTGCCGCCGGGGCGGTGGGCCGACGTGCTGACGCCGGGGCGTCGGTTCGAGGGGCACGCGCGCGTGGCGGAGCTCTTCGAGGGGCTGCCGGTGGCGCTGCTGGAGCGGGTGACGGAACCGTAGGGGCGGAGTGGGCGCCGGCCCCCGTTCTTGACAGTTCACGGAGTCCGTGGGGTACTGCGGAATGCACGGCCGGGCGGACAAGTCGGGGGTGAGTCCACTGCCGGAGCTGCGCTATCCCAGTGTTGCCGAACTGTTCGCCTCCGTCCGGTCGCTCGCCGCGCGCCGGCCGGACCTGTGCGTGCTGGAACAGGTGGGCGTGTCCCGCGCGGGCAGGCCGCTGCACCTGCTGTCGGTCGGGCATGCCCGGCGGGCCGTCCTGGTGGTCGCCGGCGCCCACGCCAACGAGCCCACCGGCGGCTCCACCCTGCTCGCGCTCGTCCGGCGCGTCCTGGACGAGCGACAACTGCGGGCCGACACCTCCTGGCACTTCCTGCTGTGCGCGGATCCCGACGGGGCGAGCCTGCACGTGACGCCGGCCCCGCACAGCCTCCTCGACTACCACCTCGGCTTCTTCCGGCCCGCCGGGGCCGAGCAGCCGGAGTGGTCGCCGTCGGTGCTGCCGCCCGACCGGCTGCCGCCCGAGACGCTGGCGCTGCTCGGGGTCATCGACGCGGTGCGGCCCTACCTCCAGGTGACGCTGCACGGCACGGATCTGGGCGGCAGCTGGGTGCAGTTGACCAGGAACGTGCCCGGACTCGCCGAGCCGTTCGGCAAGTCGGCGGCCGAGCTGCACATCCCGGTGGAGACCGGCGCGTGCGACGCCGCCGGGTGGCCCGTCGCCGGCCCCGGGGTGCGGGTGATGCCGGAGTTCGGCTCGGGCGCGGCCTATCCGAGCCTGCCGGACGACGCACGTCACAGCACCTGGTACCACGCGCACCGGTACGGCGGTCTGACCGCGGTCGTGGAGGTGCCGATGTGGGCGAGCGACCTCGTCGACGATCCCGCCCCGCACCCGGCCCCGGTGGCGGCGATCCGGCGGCTGGCGGCGCGGCTGCTGCGGGACGCGCGGGAGGTCGAGCAGGTGCTCGCCGACGCGCTGCCCCGGCTGGCGGGTGCCGACGGGCCGCTGCTGCGGGCGGCCAAGTGGGGGCTCGGCCTGGCGCCGGGGCTGGCCGCGGACTGGGTGCACACCCCGCCCGCCGACACCACGATGGCGTACGTCGGCAGCGTGGACGCGTTCGGCCGCCGGCTGCCGCTCAGGACCGCGGCGATGCTGCTGCGCGTGCTTCGGGAGGCCGGCGACCCCGCCGCGCCGGGGCTTCACCGACTCGTGACGACCTGGAGCGAGGCCTTCGCCGACCGCTTCCGCGCCCGCTGGGTCCCCCTGGACCACCAGGTGGAGCACCAGGCCCGCACGGTCCTGGCCACGGCCCAGCACGCCCGCGAACTGACGATCTGACGGCGGGCGGCGCCGACGCGGCGGCACACGCGCGCGTGCGGCCCCATTGTGTCCGCGCGCGTACCGCCGCGTCATGCCCGTGCGGGGCGGCGGGCGGGGGTCATCCGTCCAGTGCGAACACGTCTCCCGTCCGGGCCTGCATCACGCACTGGTTGGCGAAGGTCTCGGTGTAGTCGATCGCGCGTCCCTGCCACTGGCCGCGTGCCTCGACGGTGACGGGGGCGTAGATCATGGAGCAGAGCACGTCCTTGGGCGGGATGCCGCGGACGTCGCCGCCCGCCGACCGGAGCTCGGCGCAGGCCCGCATCGCGTGGGAGTGGCCCCGGGGCGGGTCGCACTGCAGCAGGGCGCCACGGGTGTCGCCGGAGCGGGTGTCGCCGTGGGTGACCGTGAGGTAGAGCCAGTCGCCCTGGTCGAAGTGCCGGTGGGAGGCCCGGGCGACCTGGGCGGGCAGCGCGCCCACGAGGAGGAGGGCCGCCGCCGCGGTCGCGCCACGCCGCAGGCGGGTCGTCGTCTTGGAGAAGTGGGTCATTCCCGATGTATCGGCACGGCGGCCCCCGGTTCCCACGTGGGCTCACCCGAACGGGAGCACGCGCGCGCCTCCCGCCGGGCCAGCCGGCAGGTGGCGAGCACCACCCGGGTCTGGTACTCGGACTGCCGGGCGACCGGTATCCAGCGCGCCCCGAGGCCGTCGCGGTACTCGGCGCACCACTGGTCGATCAGCCGGTCGAGGTCCGCCAGGATGCCGGCCCTGTCGTCTCCCGCGGCGCGCACGAGCTGGTGCAGCAGCCCGGCGGTGCGCAGCGCGAGGCGCCGGCCGGCGATGCCCAGCGCGGCCAGGTGGGCGTTGGTCAGCGGCGGGAGCGGACGTGCCGTGCCGTCGTCGGTGTCGGGGTCCCACGCGTCGGCCAGGCCGGGGCAGACCAGTAAATAGTCGTCCACCGGGGCGAGCAGGCGGTCCGCGCCCGGCACACTCGCGAGGTGGGGCCGGACGCGGGCCAGGAGCCCCGCCAGGTGCCGTGTGTCGTGGCGCAGGGCACGGCTCACGGTGCGCAGCACCGCGTCCGGGTCGGCCGGCTCGGAGCCGTCGCTCACGGCGGCCACGCCCCACATGGGCGCCTCGACGACGGCGGTCACGGTGCCGTGCCGGTCCGGGTGGAACCAGGTGGACTCCACGGCGGCCTCGGTGATGGCGGCGGCCAGGTCGCCCCGGCGCGGGGGCGGGATCCGGTACACGGCGGGCCCGAGGCGGGGCCAGTACAGGGAGTCGTAGGCGCCCAGTTCGCGCGGGATGCCGAGCCGGGCGGCGGTGTGCGCCACGCGCTGGGCGAGGCCCGGCAGCTCCCGGGTCAGCTCGACGAAGCCGCCGCCGACGTCGACGCCGTGCAGCGAGCACTGGACGAAGGGCCGCAGCTCGTCCTGGAGCCGGAGCAGGGCCCGGGTCTCGGGCAGCGTGGCGGCCTCGGCGCCGTCGGGCAGCCATTCGGGCTGTTCCAGGAAGCCGGGCCGGAAGAAGTTCCGGAAGTAGCCGCCGAGGGTGTAGGGGCCCCTGAGCCAGTTCTCGTTGCGGCGCGAGCCGTCGGGGTCGAGGCAGAGCAGCAGGTTCCAGGTGATGTCGGCGGACTCGCCGGTGGCGGGGGCGGCCAGTACCCGCTCGGCCAGCCGCAGGACGGTGGCGCCGCCCACCGGCTCGTTGGCGTGCGGTCCGGCGACGACGAGGGCCTGCCGGCTGCCGTGGCCCACGGAGAGCAGCCACAGGGGCGTGCCCGCGCGGGAGGTGCCGACGCGGCGCAGCCGGGCGCCACGGGGGTGGCGGGCGACGAGTGCGGCGGCGTGCGCGCCCAGCTCGTCCACGGTCGGGTAGCGGTGGAGTGGGGGCAGGGCACACCTCCACAATGCGGCGCCCATGGTTCACCACATGTGCATGGTGTACGCACAGTCAGTCACGAGGATGGCAATACGTCAACACCATCGTTCAAAAACGGACTTGACCGGCTGCACGGGGTGACGCGCAGGCCAGGGACGAGCTGCGGCGGAAACGGCCCCAGGCGGGCGGATCCGAAGACACCCGCCGCAAAAGGGAGGATCCGAAAGCGGATTGATCTCTTTTGGAGGACGATGGACGTACTACATCACGGTGAGCAGACGAAGGGGAACCGTCCGTGCAGTTCGAGGTGTGGGCACCGCAGGCCGGCCGTGTGACGCTCCGGTGCGACGGCGCCGCGCGCGCGTTGGAGCGCGATCCGGATCGGTCGGGATGGTGGATCGGTGAGGCCGAGGCGCGGGACGGCTCGCGGTACGGTTTCGCCCTGGACGACGGGCCCGTGCTGCCCGATCCGCGCTCGCGGCGGCAGCCGGACGGCCCGGACGGGCCGAGCGCGGTCGTCGACCACGAGCGCCACGCGTGGCGCACCGCCGACTGGGCGGGTCGAACGCTGCCCGGCGCGGTCCTGTACGAGCTGCACGTCGGTACGTACACGCGCGAGGGCACCTTCGACGCGGCCGCCGAGCGGCTGGAGCACCTGGTGGAACTGGGCGTCACCCACGTGGAGTTGATGCCCGTGTGCCCCTTCCCCGGCCGGCACGGCTGGGGATACGAGGGCGTCTCGCTGTGGGCGGTGCACGAGCCGTACGGCGGCCCGGCAGGGTTGAAGCGTTTCGTCGACCGGGCGCACGAACTGGGCCTGGGCGTGGTCCTGGACGTCGTGCACAACCACCTGGGCCCGTCGGGCAACTATCTGCCGCAGTTCGGGCCGTACTTCACCGACACCCATCACACCCCCTGGGGCGCCGCGGTCAACCTGGACGCTCCCGGCTCGGACGAGGTGCGGGACTTCCTGATCGGCAGCGCCCTGGCGTGGCTGCGCGACTACCGCGTCGACGGGCTGCGCCTGGACGCGGTGCACGCGCTGGCCGACACCCGCGCGTGCCACTTCCTGGAGGAGCTGTCCACGGCCGTGGACGCGCTCTCCGCGGATCTCGGCCGCCCGCTGTTCCTGGTCGCCGAGTCGGACCTGAACGATCCGCGGCTGGTCACCGCGCGCGAGGAGGGCGGCCTCGGCCTGCACGCCCAGTGGAACGACGACTTCCACCACGCGCTGCACAGCGCGCTGACCGGTGAGGCCCAGGGCTACTACGCCGACTTCGGGCGGGCCCCGCTCAGGGCCGTCGCCAAGACGCTCACCGGCGGCTACTTCCACGACGGGACGTACTCCGGTTTCCGGGGCCGCCACCACGGGCGTCCGCTGGACCGCACCCGGGTGGCCGGGCACCGGCTGCTCGGCTACAGCCAGACCCATGACCAGATCGGCAACCGGGCCCTGGGGGACCGTCTGTCCATGCTGCTGGCGGGCTCCCCCGGGCTGCTGGCGTGCGCGGCCACCCTCACGCTGACCGCGCCGTTCACGCCGATGCTGTTCATGGGCGAGGAGTGGGCGGCGAGCACCCCGTGGCAGTTCTTCACCGACCACACCGACCCGGAGCTGGCGGAGGCGGTGCGCCGGGGCCGGCGGCGGGAGTTCGCCGCGCACGGCTGGGCGGAGGAGGAGGTGCCCGATCCGCAGGACCCGGCGACCCGGGACCGCTCCTGCCTGGACTGGTCCGAGCCGGAGCGCGAGCCGCACGCGCGCGTGCTGGCCTGGTACCGGCGGCTGATCGCGCTGCGGCACGAACAGCCGGACCTCACCGACCCCGACCTCGCCGACACCAAGGTGGCCCACGACGAGAAGGCCCGCTGGCTCGCCTTCCGGCGCGGGGACGTTCGGGTGGCCGTCAACCTGGGCAAGGAGCCCGCGGCGATCCCGCTGGGCACCCGCCCGGCCCAGGTGCTCGCCGCGTGGGAACCGGTCGAGCCGCCGGACAGGGACGGACTGCTGCACCTGCCCGGGGAGTCGTCCGTGGTGCTGGTGCAGAGCTGAGCACGACCGGAACGGCGCCGCCGCCCACGACACCCCCGGGGGCCGGCGGCTCCCACGGGGCTACGGCGCCTCGTCCCCGCCCTTGCCTTCCTCACGGAACTCCGTGACCCGTTCCAGCAGGATCGCCTCCCAGGCGTGCCGCAGCTGGGACCTCAGGAGCGGCAGGGGGCTGTCGTCACGGCCCTCCAGCCGGTCGGCGAGCCGGATCACGCTGTCGCAGCGGGCCAGCCACAGACCGCGCAGGCAGGGGCGGGCTCCGTAGCCTGCGAGGGTGGCGGCGCGCACGGCGGCGGGGGACCCCACGGCGAGGGCGAGTCCCGCGATGTCCTCGGCGGGATCCGCGATCGCCGCGTCGGTCCAGTCGAGGACGCCCCGCACCCGGCCGTCCGCGCTCACCACCAGGTGCTCGGCCTTGAGGTCGTGGTGGACGAGCACCGCGGTGCCGGGCTGGGCGGCGAGCTGGGCCGCGGCGGGCGGGGTGAGCTGGCTCATCCGCGCGGCGTCGAACTCGTCGGCCTTGCCGAGGCGTTCGGCGGAGTGCACGGCCATGCGGCGCAGTGCCTCCAGGGAGCGGGGCGCGGTGCGCGGCACACCGAGTGCCTCGGCCTGGCGCGCGGGCACCTCGCGCAGTCCCGTGAGCAGCCCGGCCAGGTCGTCCTCCCCGACGGCGGAGACGTCGTGCCCGCCCGCGGTGCCGCCGGTGATCCGGGTGTCCAGCGTGTACGTCAGTCCGGGCGCCCACTCGCCGTGGGCGACGCTGACCGGCACCGCGACCGGCACGTGCGGGCGGACGAGGTCGCGCAGGCGCACCTCGCGGCGCTGGCGTGCCGAGGCCTCCCGGTCAGGGGCCAGGCGCAGCACATGGCGGGTGCCGACCCACCACGTGGAGTGCTCGCCGCCCTCGGCGACGGGCCGGACCTCGGGTCCGGCTGCGGTGTCGGCCCCCTCCTTGAGGAGGGCGCGGACCAGTCTGCGGAGGGTGTCCGCGGTGGGTGTCGGTGCCTGGGTCATCGTCGCGCCGTGTCATTCCGGTTGCGGGTGGGGGCTGCCGGTCGGTCCGTCCACCGGGACCGTTCGGTCAGTCCACCAGGACCATCTCGCGGGTCGTGTCATTGAGGCGGCGGCCCCCGTCCCCGGTCACCGTGACGATGTCCTCGATGCGGACGCCGAAGCGGCCGGGCAGGTAGATGCCCGGCTCCACGGAGAAGCACATGCCGGGCACGAGGGGCTGTTCCTCGCCCTCGATCATGTACGGCGGCTCGTGCGTGGTGACGCCGATGCCGTGGCCGGTGCGGTGGATGAAGTACTCGCCGTAGCCGGCCTCGTCGATCACCGCGCGGGCGGCCCGGTCGACCTCCTGGCAGGCCGCTCCGGGGCGCACCGCCCGGAAGCCCGCCTCCTGGGCCTCGCGCACGATGTCGTGCACCCGGCGCTCCTCGTCGGTGGGTTCGCCGACGTGGACGGTGCGGGTGGTGTCGGAGCCGTAGCCGTCCTTGAGGCCGCCGAAGTCCAGGACGACCATGTCGCCGCGCTCGATGACGCGGTCGCCCATCTCGTGGTGCGGGTTGGCGCCGTTGGGGCCCGAGCCGACGATGGTGAAGTCGACCTGGGAGTGGCCGAAGCGCCGCAGCAGGTCGGCGAGGTCGGCGCCGACCTCGGACTCGCGGCGGCCGGCGAAGGGAACCTTGCGGATCTCCTCGAACGCGGCGTCCGCCGCCGCGCCCGCCGCCGCCAGGAGTTCCAGTTCCGCCGTGTCCTTCACCGCGCGCAGCATCGGCAGGGCCTCGGTGAGGGAGGCGTAGGAGGTGCCGGGCAGGGTCTGCTGCATGCCCAGCAGGTGCATGGCCCAGGCGTTGTCGCTGATGCCGAACCGGCCACCGGTGTCGAGCAGGGCGGCGGTGACGGCGTAGGGGTCCTTGCCGTCGGTCCAGTCCCGTAGGGTCAGGGCGGAGGCGCCCGCGGCCTTGGCGGCGTCCGGGGCCTCCAGCGCGGGGACGACGAGCACGGGGTCCCCGCCCGGGGCCAGGACGAGCAGCGTGAGCCGTTCGGTGACGGCGGTCGGTGCGTAGCCGGTGAGCCAGACCATGTCGGGGCCGGGCGCCACCAGCAGTCCGGCCAGCCCGGCCTCGGCGGCCGCCTGTGCGGCACGTGCCATCCGGGCCCGGTAGTCGTCGGCGTTGAAGGGCGCGGGCGCGGTGCCGGTCATCCGGGCCTCCGTGTTCGGCTGAACGGGCGGTGTGAGGAACTACGGGCAGCATCCTGCCCGCCCGCGCGGGGCCGCGCGAGCCGGTCAGCAGGTTCCGCCGGGCGGAACGGGCCCGTCGGCTCGTCCCGTCCGCTCGGCGGACCGTGTGACCAGTGGTTTCCGCCACCATGTTAAGCCGCGGGGCCCGCCCGGCCGACACGCCCCGTGCCGGGACCGCGACACACCGTTCGCCTCAGGTGACGACTCCGGGGGTCACGGTCAGCTGCCGGCGGTCGCCGTCGCGGTGCCGGACCGTCAGCACGACCTCCTGGCCCGGACGGGCGCGGGCGACCGCCTGTGCGAGGTCCGCGGCCGAGTCGACACGGGTCCTGCCGAACAACAGGACCACGTCGCCGCGGACGAGACCCGCCGAGTAGCCGGGGCCGGGGACGTGGACGCCGACGACCCGGGCCCCGGGCCCGGTGTCGTCGACCACCTCGACACCCAGCGTCGGGCCCACAGGCGCGGGCGCGGGGCTCGCGGGTGCCGTCGTGTCCGCCGGTGCGGACCGGGGCGCCACCGCCCCCGGTCCTGTCGCCCGGCGCTGGAGCTCGGCCATTCTGCTCATGCCGGCCACCGTGGCGCTCACCGTGCCGATGCCGATCCCGGACAGGAGCAGGACCAGGCCGCCCAGCAGACCGAACAGGACGGTCATCAGCCGGCGGCCCCTGCGGCGGGTGGCGTGCGGGCGCCGGGCGGGGCCGCGCGAGGTGCCGCCGGGCGGCTCCTGGCCGGGAATCGGCTTGGGACGCAACGCAGTCTGTTCCATCGATCGCCTCCGGCTGGTGCTGCCCCGAAGGTCAGCCGACGGACAGGGCGGGGGCCGGCGGACGGTCCGGGAGGAAACCGTGGGCGCGGCGGGCCAGCCACTCGGCCTTGTAGCGGTCGACCTCCCGGTGCCAGTTCAGGATGCCGGCCATCCAGTTCTGCAGGTCCGTGACGTAGCCCTGCATGGTGGCGCGTGCCTCCTCGGACAGCTCGAAGTCGTCGTAGACGATCGGCAGTTCGTGGGCGACGACGTGTTCGAACTGGCGCATGCGCTGGGTCGTCAGGTCGTGGACGACGGCGAGCGCGGCCGGGTAGTCGATGCCGAAGAAGTGCTGCACGACGAGGATCGAGTTGTGGATCTCGCCCTCGTACTCGATCTCCTTCTGGTAGGAGAAGACGTCGTTGAGGAGGCAGGCGTAGTCGATGGCCGCGTTCTCCAGGGAGCGGACCGGGCCGGTGCGGTAGACCTCGGGCGGGATGGCGGGGCCGTGACCCATCCGGCACAGGCTGAGGGTGAGGTCGGAGCCGAAGGTGGCGCGCCGCATCTCCAGGTAGTCGACGGGGTCGGGGATCCGGTTCTGCAACTGGTTGGACAGCTCCCACACCCAGCTCTCGGTCATCGTGTCGATCGCCTGCTTGAGGGTGCGCCGCTGGTCGGGGGTCATCTCCGCGGTGGTGCGCGTCCACAGGTCGGTCAGGGCGCGCTCCATGGCGTTGAGCGGGACGACCGCCGCCTCCCCCTCGACGGGCATGCAGCCCGACAGCCGGGCCGTGGTCAGCCTCGCGGCGGCCAGGTCGCGGCGGTGGCCGTAGACCAGCGGGTAGTAGTCGTCGCCGTAGGTGCCCCAGGCGAGCCACCGCGCGCTCAGATCGAGCGCCTCGGGCGTGGCGTCCGGGTCGAGTCCCGCGGAGCACAGCGCGAGGTCGTAGGCGGCGAGCTTGTCCTCGTCCCACACGCCCTCCTCGAGGATGCCCATGCGGTGGCACCACTCGAGGAGGCCGTCACGGGCCCGGTCCAGGTGCGGGCTGAGCTGGAGCCGGTAGGGCATGTAGAGGTCGGGGACGCGTGAGGGGCCGACCTTCTGGAACGGCACGTGCGTGTAGGCGCGCAGGCGCTCCATGCCCGCCGCCGCGAGCAGCGCGCCGGCGTCGGCCGCCGTGGTGCCCGGTCCGTTCGGGCGCTGCCACGGGTTGGCCGGACGCGCCCGTTCGTTCATGTACCGGCTGGAGCGCATGTGCCATTCGTGGCCGCCGGACTGCCAGTCCTGAAGCCCCTTGGTGTACGCCGCCACCGCCGCGACCTGGTCGGGCGTGAGGCCGTGCTCCACGGCGAGTGCGGGTACTTCGGTGAGCGCGGTGTGCTCGAACTGGTGCAGCCGCGAGGTCAGGACGTCGTTGACGGTGTCGGCGGCCTCCTGGGTGGTGCAGCCGAAGAAGGTCTCCAGGACGAGCACGCCGTTGCTCAGCTCGCCCTCGTCCTCCACCTCGCGCTGATAGGAGAACAGGTCGTTGCGCAGGTGCACGGCGTCGGAGAAGGTCTCCATGAGCACCCTGAGCGGCCTGGATCCGGCGACGCGGGCGGGTACTTCGGCGGTCGCGTACTCCACGAGCCCGGCCGACCAGGGCGCGCCGCCGACCTTGCGGCGCATCTCGATGTACTCGACGGGGTTGGCGATGCGTCCCTCGTTGATGTTGGACAGTTCCCACAGGGACTCGTTGAGCAGGTGCTCGGTGGCCACCGCGAACCGCCGTCGCCAGTCGGCCGACATCGACGGCACGGTGCGCGCCCACAGGTCGGCGAGGCCGGCCTCCACCGGGTTCTCCGGTTCGGGCACGGGCGTGTCCAGGTCGAGCGGCATGAACAGGGGCAGCCGGTCCAGGTAGTCCTTGCCGCCGGCGCGGTCCTGGCTGCGCTTGAACGTCTCGAGGAAGTGGTCGTCGAAGAAGAAGACCCACACATACCAGTCGGTGATCAGGGAGAGGGCGGGCCCGTCGCAGTCGGGGTGGGTGTAGGCGCAGAGCAGTCCGTAGTCGTGCGCGTCGAGGTCGGACTGCTCCCAGATCCCGGAGCCCTCCAGCATGCCCATGTCGCGCGCCCACCGCGTCGAGTGGGCGCGGGCCTCGTCGACGTGCGGGTTGAGCCGCGCGGGATACGGCAAGTAGAAGTGCGGGAGTTCGAAGGGCTGCTGCGTCATGGCCGGGCCCTACCCGTGACACTCCGGCGGCATCCTCCGGCGCGCACCCGATCACACCATCGCGTGAATCGCCGCCCGAACCGGCCCGTGAGCAGCGGCGGTTCGTCAAGGGGGCCTGACGGGGCAGGCCCCGTCAGGCCCCGGACACCTGGATCACCGCATGCGTGCCGCTGGTGCGCCAGTGCCCGTCCTCGGTGGCGTCCAGCGCGGCCTCGGTGCGGGCGTCCAGGCCGGTGACCACCTCGGACTTCAGGGTGCGCAGGGCCGCGACCGGACCGGGGAAGTACCCGGTCACGTCCCCGAAGGGGGTGGTCGGGGGCCACCGCCGGTCGCCGACCAGACGCCGGTAGTTCAGGTCGCCCTTGAGGACGGTCAGCGTGCCGGCGGCGAAGTCCTCGCGCAGGTCGCCGGGCATCTCGGCGTACGGCAGCGGGGAGCAGGAGAAAGGGTGCGCGCGGACCGTCAGCCGCCCGTCGGCCATCGCCGACCACAGGCGGCGCCCGTACCCGCGCACGGCGCCCGGCGCCGCCGTCAGCCGCCGCACGGCGTCGACCACGTCGGCGGTGGTGGCGTCGGAGACGTAGTACGGGTACGGCTTGACGTGCAGGACCGCGTTCTCCACGCGGCCGTGCGCGAGAAGGTCGGCGACGAGGAGCAGGTCGGGGACGAGTTCACGGCCCGCGTTGTCGGCGACCAGACAGAGCGTGCCGGTACCGGAGGGCGGCAGCAGGGACCACAGGGTGTCGCTGTCGTCGGCGATCACGCGGGGGGCGTCCTGGCCGGCTCGGCCGGCCCCGGCGTCGGCGGAGGAGGCCGACAGACGGAAGCCGAGGTCGGCGCGGTTGCCCCAGAGCGAGCCGTGCAGGAGGGCGGTCGAGCGCTCCGCGTCCGCCGCGCCCTCCAGGTCGTCGAGCGCGGCCAGTTCCTCGTCGGTGTCCGGGGCGTCGAGTTCGGCGAGCTTGGCCGGGCGGAACGGGTCGATGCCCTGCCACGGGCCGGGCCCGAAGTAGCCGACGGCGTCCAGGAGCAGGCGGTAGAAGTAGCTCTCGGACCACAGCCACGGCACGTCGAACCAGGACCGTCCCTCGTACGCGGCGAGGCCCCAGGCCTGCCAGCGGTCCCGGTCGTGGGCGTCGGCGGGGAGCGGTTCGATCACTCCCGCGGTGCAGCTCTCCAGCAGCGCGTCCAGGGCGCGGTGCTGCTCGGGGCCGTAGGGAAAGGCCTCCCGCACCTGCCGGATGATGGCGGGGTGCCGCTCGGCCAGCACGCCGTGCGGGAAGGAACCGGGCTCGCCGCCCAGGAGCACGGGCGCGGTCGGGATCTCGGGCATGCGCTCACGGTAGCGAAGAGCGGCGCGCCGGACACGTGCTGCTCGTGCCCGCCGCGCTGCCGGCGCGCGAGGGTTCAGTTGACGTGGACGGCGGCGCCCGCGTCGGTCATCGGGGCGTACTCGGCGGTGAAGTAGCCGCCGGCGAAGCACAGCGACGAGCCGGACACCTTGCCGAACCGCTGGTCGGTGAAGGTGATGCTGTTGTCGGCGTTGTCGGCCTCGCCGGTCAGGGAGGCCGCCCGGTAGACGCAGGTCACGCTGCCCAGCAGGGTGCGCAGCCTGACCGTGGCCTGGATGGTGGAGCCGCTGGGCGGAGTCACGGTGAGGGTGCCGTCGGAGGCCACGGTGGCCGCGTACGGCAGGTTGTCGATCGTGATGCCGCTGACGCCGAGCACACCGGTGACGTTGGTGGTGCAACTGCCCGCTGTCGAAGGTGTGCCCCGTCACCGACTCGGTCGCCGTGCCGGGTGCGGTGGGGTTGCCGGTGACGGTGGCGGTGAAGGTCGACGAGGTGCACCAGACGCCGCTGGTGCCGGACGCGCTGGAGGCGAACGTGGCGTGGGTACCGCTCGCCAGCGAGGCGGTGAGGACGTCACCGACCGCGACGGGCGTGCCGTCGGAGGCCACGGTGGCCGCGTACGGCAGGTTGTCGATCGCGATGCGCCGCCCGCGGCGGAGGCGGGGACGATCGCCGCGAGCGAGAGCACGGCGACAGCGGCGACGAGGGTGAGGACGGGACGCAAACGCATGCGACCTCCTCGGGGCGACCGGCAGCTGCCTCGCCTTCGGCTGGCTCCCTGACCAGGAGTCACGCCGGGCGCGCAGGGCGCGGCGCAGGGAGGCACGGGCGCGGGCGGGAGCAGCCCGTACCTGGTGGGCCGTCAGGCGCAGTGTGCAGGAGTGCTCGCCGGGCGCGGGGTGCCGGACGCCGGCCGTCCGGCCAGGCATCCCGCGCCCGCCGGGTCAGGCGAGACCGGCCGACTTCAGCCAGGCCCTCGCGACGTCGAGCGGGTCCTGCTTCTCCACCTGGACCTTGGTGTCGAGGTCCAGCAGGGTGGCCGTGTCCAGCTTGGCGGAGACCGCGTTGAGCGCGTCGACGCCCTTCTGGGAGAGCTTGCCCTTGCCGACGAGCGGTTGGACGTTCGCGAAGCCGAAGAGGTTCTTGGGGTCCTGCAGGGTGACGAACTTCTCCTTCGAGATGGTCGGGTCCGTGGTGAAGATGTCCGCGACCTGGACGAGGTTCTTCTTCAGGGCCGCCTGGGTCAGGGGCCCACCCGCGTCCAGCGCCTTGAAGGACTTGAACTCCAGTCCGTAGACCGACTTCAGGCCGAGGAGCCCCTGCTGGCGGTTCTGGAACTCCGGCGAACCGCCGATGACCAGGTCCTTGGCGACCTCCGTGAGGTCCGCGATCGTCGACTTCCCGGTCAGGTGGTACTTCGCCGCCGTTTCCCGGTTGACCGTGACGGAGTCCTTGTCCTCCGCGGGCGCGGGCTCCAGGAGCGTCAACGCGGGGTCCAGTTTGGCGTTGATGGCGGCCGTCGTGTCGGCCACCGTCTTCGGCGCGGCCTTCTTGTCGAGGTAGGCCAGCAAGGAGCCGTTGTACTCGGGCAGCACGGTCAGGGAGCCGTTCTTCATCAGGCCGTAGGTCGTCTCGCGACTGCCGATGTTGGGCTTGTAGGTGACCTTGATGCCCTTGGCCTTCAGAGCCTCGCCGTAGATGTCGGCGAGCAGGGTGCTCTCGGGGAAGTTGTTGGAGCCGACGACGACGCTGCCGCCGCTCGACTTGCCGCCCGAGAGCGGGTCACCGCCGGACTTGCCGTCGGACGACGAACACCCGGTGACGAGTGCCCCGGTGGCGGCGAGTGCGACGGCGACGACGCCGAACTGCCTCGTGCTGGACCTGGTGCTCTTCGCGTAAGAAGTCACAATTCCCGTTCCGGGCTCGGAAGTTGGTGGGTGCTGGTAGGGGACCGCGGGGTCGGGGCGCACGGCATGCGGAGTCCTGCACTTTACTGATCTCATCCGGCCGGTTCCCGCTGAGCAGCTGATTTGTGATGCATTCTTCACACGAGGCGAGCGGGTCCCCGCCCAGTGAACACTCCGGAGGGGCCACCGGCGAGCCGCGCCTTCCAGGGGTCAGCCACCCCTGCGGACCCCGGGCGACACCGCGAACCGTCCGGCCGCCCAGAACACCCCGAGCGTCACCAGCGCCAGCACGGCGACCAGCGTGGCGCCGCCCACGACCTTCTCGTAGTCGAGCTGGTAGAGGCCGTCGACGATGTACCGGCCGAGCCCGCCGAGGCTGACGTACGCGGCGATGGTGGCGGTCGAGATGATCTGGATGGCCGCCGAGCGCAGCCCGCTGAGGATCAGCGGCAGCGCCACGGGAAGTTCGACCTGGAAGAGGACGCGGGACTCCCCCATTCCCATGCCCCGGGCGGCGTCCACCGGGGAGGGGTCGACGGAGCGCATCGCCTCGTACGTGGTCACCAGGATCGGCGGAACGGCGAGGACGACCAGCGGGACCATCACCGGGACCATGCCGAAGCCGAGCAGGATGAACATCAGCACCAGCAGGCCGAAGCTGGGCAGCGCCCGCCCGGCGGTGGCGATCAGGGCGAGGGCGTTGCCGCCACGGCCGTAGTGGCCCGTGAGCAGGCCGACCGGCAGGCCGACGACGGCGGCCAGGCCGAGCGCCAGCAGGGAGTACCGGATGTGCTCGGCCAGTCGCGCGGGGATGCCGTCGTAGCCGTGCCAGTGGCTGCCGTCGCTGAAGAAGGCGTTGACGAAGTGGAGTACGTTCACCGGGCGTCCTCCAGTGCCTGGGGACCGTCCTCCAAGGCGCCCTCCAGGGCGGGAACGGATGGTTCGGGGCGCTCCTCGGCCGGCCCGGGCCCGCCCCGGCGTGCGGCGCGCGGCATCCACGGGGTGAGCAGGATCCGTACGCCGACCAGGGCCGCGTCGGCGAGGATCGCCAGGGCCGCCGTGGTGACCACGGAGTTCACCGCTAGCTCGGGCCGGTGGTAGCTGTTCGCGTCCTGGAGCAGGTTGCCCAGCGCCCCCTGGTTGCCGATCAGCATGCCGACGCTCACCAGCGAGATGCTCGACACGGTGGCCACCCGCAGACCGGCGATGATCGCCGGCACCGCGATCGGCAACTGGACCTGGAGATAGCGCCGTACGGGCCCGAGCCCCATGGCGGTGGCCGCCGCCAGGGTCTCCTGCGGCACCGAGCGGACGCCGTCGACGATGGCCGGGACGAGCACCACCAGGCTGTAGACGGCCAGTGGGATCATCACGGTGAGCTCGGTCTGGCCGGTGTAGTCGATGAGGACGACGAAGAAGGCCAGCGACGGGATGGCGTAGAGGACGGTCGTCACACCGAGTACGGGCGCGTACAACCAGCGGAAGCGCACGCACAGCTGGGCGATCGGCAGGGCGGCGACGAGGCCGGCCAGCACCGGCAGCAGGGCCTCGCGCAGGTGCAGGCCGACCAGACCGAGCCAGCTGTGCTGGAGATCGCTCGGGATGTCGAAGAAGCGATTCATCCGGCGACCTTGGCGTCGGTCCCGGCGGCCGACCCGGCGTCGTCACCGGTACGGGCATCGGCTCCGGCCTCGGTGCGGCGGCCCTCGGCGTGCGCGGTGCGGATCGCCTCACCGATGGTCTGCTGCGAGACGACGCCGACGGCGCGGCCGGTGCCGTCCACGGCGACGGCCCAGCCGGTCGGGGAGAGCACGGCGCAGTCCAGGGCGGCGCGCAGGGACTCGACGCCGTATTCGAAGGGCCGTCCGTGGGGCAGGAGCCGGCCCGCGTCCACCGCCCCGGCGGTCAGGGCGGCCGGCTCGCTCCAGCCGAGAGGTCTGCCGTCGCGGTCGGTGACGAGCAGGTAGTGCACGTCGCCGCCGGGGCGCGCGGCGGCCTCCTCGGCGGTGGCGTCGACCGCGACGATCGGGGAGGTCTTCAGCTCCAGCCCTGCGGTGCCGAAGAAGGAGAGCCGGCGGATGCCGCGGTCGGTGCCGAGGAAGTCCTCCACGAAGGCGTCGGCGGGGGCGGTGAGCAGTTCGGCGGGCGGTGCGTACTGGGCGAGCCTGCCGCCGGCACGCAGCACCGCGACCGTGGTGCCGAGCTTGATGGCCTCGTCGATGTCGTGGGTGACGAAGACGATCGTCTTGCCCAGCTCCTCCTGGAGGCGCAGGAGTTCGTCCTGAAGGCCCTTGCGCACCACCGGGTCGACGGCCGAGAACGGCTCGTCCATCAACAGCACCGGAGGGTCCGCGGCGAGCGCCCTCGCCACGCCGACGCGCTGCTGCTGACCGCCCGAGAGCTGGTAGGGGTACCGCTTGGCCAGTGCGGAGTCCAGGCCGACACGCTCCATCAACTCCACCGCCCGCGCACGGGACTTCTGCCGGCCCCAGCCGAGCAGCCGGGGCACGGTGGCGATGTTGTCGACGATGGTGCGGTGCTGGAAGAGACCGGCGTTCTGGATGACGTAACCCATCGACCGGCGCAGGGAGTTGACGGGTTGTTCCCGGATGTCCACGCCGTCGAGGAGGATGCTGCCCTCGCTCGGCTCCACCATCCGGTTGATCATGCGCAGGGTGGTGGTCTTGCCGCAGCCGGAGGGTCCGACGAGCACGGTGATCGAGCGGTCCGGTATCTCCAGCGAGAGCCGGTCGACCGCCACCGTGCCGTCCGGGTACCGCTTGGTGACTGTGTCTATGCGTATCAAACGCCGAACACCCTTCGGTCTGGCAGTAGCTGCCCGCTCTCGGCCACGGTCGCACGGGCCGTTGCGGAGTGAGTCTAGACGCCTCGGGTTGCGGCGGGCCGGGAGCACCCGAAGGGGGCGGGGCCTGTGGGCATGTGGCGGAACCCATGACAACGGGGCGGGTTCCGTGAAGGAACCCGCCCCGTGACGGCCGGGGTCGGACGAAGACCGGCGGCGATCGGGGGACGTAACGGATCCGGTACGGCCGGGGCGTCGCGTCAGTGGGCGCCCGGGCCTCCGCTGCCGAAGGACCCGCTGCCGCCCGGGGCCCAGCGGTGCCGGTGCTGGTCCTGGCTGCGCCGGGTACCGGCGCGGTGGATCTCATACGGCATGAGCCGCTCGCCGTCCTCGCACTCCACCTCGTCCGGCTCACGCATCTCGCTGATCTCTTGGACGGCTCCGGTGACCGGCAGGTGGGGCTGCTCGGTGTCCTTGGGCCGGTCCGGCTCCCGGCGCATCACTCCGATGCCCATGCCTACGGCCCACACGAGCGCGCAGACGACCACCAGGCCGCCGATGAAGGCACCGAGCGTGGCCCACGCGTGCGGTTCCACTGCCAGTACCACGTAGGAGGCTGTGACCATGTTTTCCACCCGCCTCTGCAGAGATGCGGAGAAACCACCGGTGGCGCCGGTGACGCCACCTGTGTCCCATATTGTCCCACCATCTCAGGGCACCGCAAAGGGGCGCGGGCCGCTCCCGCTCAGCCCTCGGCCGGCGTCAGCCGCAACGAGATGCTGTTGATGCAGTACCGCTGATCGGTGGGAGTGGGGTACCCCTCCCCCTCGAAGACATGCCCGAGGTGCGACCCGCAGCGGGCACACCGCACCTCGGTGCGCACCATCCCGTGGGAGCGGTCCTCCAGGATCTCCACGGCGTCGGTGTCCTTCGGGTCGAAGAAGGACGGCCAGCCGCAGTGGGACTCGAACTTGGTGTCGGAGGTGAACAGCTCGGCGCCACAGGCCCGGCAGGAGTAGACACCCTTGGTCTTGGTGTCCGTGTACTCGCCGGTGAAGGCGGGCTCGGTGCCGGCCTGGCGCAGCACCGCGTACTCGGCCGGAGTCAGCTCCTCACGCCACTGCTCGTCCGGCTTGTCGACGTCGTACGGCATGAGCACTCAACCCCTCAGTTCTCGGTCAGACGGTCCAGGATGCGCGGTCCGAGGTCGGTGACGTCGCCCGCGCCCATGGTGAGAACGAGATCACCGGCCTTCGCCATTCCCGCGATCACGTCCGGCACCTCCGCCTTGTCGTGGACGGCCGTGACGTCGGCGCCGGTGGCCCGGGCGGCCTCGATGATCAGCTCGCTGGTGACGCCGGGGATCGGGTCCTCGCGGGCGGGGTAGATGTCGAGCACGACGGAGGCGTCGGCGAGGGCGAGGGCCTGGCCCATCTCCTTGCCCAGCTCCTGGGTGCGGGAGAACAGGTGCGGCTGGAAGACGACCAGGATCCGGGCGTCGCCCGCGGCGGAGCGCATCGCCTCCAGATCGGCGGTCATCTCGGTCGGGTGGTGGGCGTAGGAGTCGATCACCTGGACACCGGCGGCCTCGCCCTTGAGCTGCAGGCGCCGCTTGACGCCGGTGTAGGCGGCCAGGGCGGGGGCGAGCTCGGCGGCCGGGATGCCGAGGGCCACGCCGGCGGCCAGCGCGGCGACGGCGTTGTGCGCGTAGTGGCGGCCGGGGACGGAGACCGCGAACGTGAGCTCCGCGCCGTCCAGCTCCACGGTGACCTGGCTCTTCAGGCCCTGCGGCACGATCGAGAGGATGCGTACGTCCGCGTCCCGCGACTCGCCGTACGTCACCGTCCGTACCGATCCGGCCACCCGGCGGGTCAGCTCGCGCGCGCCCTCGTGGTCGGCCGCGATCACCAGCGTGCCGCCGGGGACGATCTTCCCGGCGAAGGTCTCGAAGGACTCGTAGATGTCGTCCATCGAGGCGTAGTTGGCGTGGTGGTCCAGTTCGACGTTGAGGACGATGGCGACCTCGGGGGCGTACTTGTGGAAGCTGCGGTCCGACTCGTCCGCCTCGGCGACGAAGATGTCGCCCTCGCCGTGCACCGCGTTGGAGCCGGGGGCGTCCAGGTCGCCGCCGATGGCGTAGGAGGGCCTCAGGCCGAGCTCGGTGAGGGAGACGGCCAGCATGGAGGTCGTGGTCGTCTTGCCGTGGGTGCCGGCGACCGCGATCGGGCGCAGGCCCGTCATCAGGGCGGCCAGGGCGTCGGAGCGGTGGACGACCGGGATGCCCAGCTCGGCGGCGCGCACCAGCTCCGGGTTGTCCTGGCGGATGGCCGAGGAGACGACGACGCAGCTCGCGTCGCCGGCGAGGTGCTCGGCCGCGTGCCCGATGTGCACGGTGGCGCCCAGCGCCCGCAGCGCCTCGGCGGTCGCGGACTCCTTCGCGTCGCTGCCCTCGACCCGCGCGCCGCGCTGGGTGAGGATCTTGGCGATGCCCGACATCCCGGCGCCGCCGATGCCGATGAAGTGCGGTCGGTCCATGGCGGTAGGAAGGCCGGGTGCCATGCGCTTTTCTCCCAGGTGGTACGGCTGCGGTACGACGGTGCGCGCACCCGTGGACGGGGGCGCCGCCCAAGCCTATGCCTTGCTGTGCGAGAACAGCTTCAGGACCGGCACGCCGACCTTGTGGCGGGCCCGCGAGGCCCAGTCGCGATGGAAGAACTCCTCCACGTAGTGCGGGTCGGTCAGCACGATCACCTCGTCGGCGCCGACCTCCGCGACCAGGGACTTCAGGGCGTCCAGCGGATGGTCCTCGACCAGTCGGCCCTCGGCCTCGCCGCCCGCGGCGCGCAGCGCCCTGAGGGACACGTCCAGGGCCCGCTCCCCTTCACCCTTCGCGTCCTCGCCCTCCGGGGTCTCGCCCTCGCGCGCCGCCTCGTCGATCTCGCCGAGCGCGATGTCGTCGATGGCCCGCAGCAGCCGGTCCGCCTGCTCGCCGCGCGGCTGGAGCAGCACGTGGAAGGAGACCGGCTCCTCGCCGTGCAGAGTGGTGACGAACTCCACGTCGGCGGACGTCAGGGCCTTCTCGATCATCAATACGCTTGTGAACACCAGGCGCCCTTTCTGCTCCGAGGGCCGCGCCCTCTGCCTCCAGCAGAGAGCCGAACCAGCTCCTGCAGAAACAATCCTGCCCTGTGTACGCACAGGTTTGGCCGGAAGTGAGTGCACCCACCACCAACAGGCCGGAATTACTTATTCCCGTTACCGGACGCACCCCGGGTCCATCACGTCCGCCGGTACCGGCTGAACAGGAAACCTTCCTCCTCCAGCAGGGAGGACAGGGTGAAGCGGTGCGGTACGGCGACCGAGGGGCCGCCCGCGATGCGCTGGGCGTCCCCGGCGGTGAGCATCGGGGAGACCGTCAGGCACAGCTCGTCCAGGACGCCCGAGGCCACCAGCTGGCCGAGCAGACGCGGGCCCCCCTCGGTGAGCAGGCGGGTGTGGCCCAGCTCGGCGAGCGCCCGCACCGCGCGGACGGGGTCGATGCCCATGCCGTCACCGGCGACGACCACGCGGGCGCCCGCCTTCTCCGCGGCCGCGATCCGGTCGGGGGCCGCGGCGGCGCCCGTGAGGATCAGCGTGGGCACCAGGGGCGAGGTGAACAGCGGGAGCGTGAAGTCCAGCTCCAGGCTCGCGGTGACGACCGCGATCGCCGGGGCGGGCCCCTGCCCGGCCGCCTCCCGCAGCGCCTCGAACTCCTTGCGCGCGCGGGCCGGGCGGTACCCCTCCTGCCGTACCGTCTCGGCGCCGACCACCACCACGTCGGCCAGCGCCCGCAGCGTGCCGAAGATCCGCATGTCGGCGGCGCTGGAGATGGGCTGGGAACGGCCGTCGTGCTGGGCCGCCCCGTCCAGCGTGGACACCATGTTGGCCCGCAGCCACGGCTCCCGGCCCGCGGGTCCGGGCTCGGGGTAGGCGTAGGCGGCGGCCAGCTCGGCGAGGGTCCACTCCCGGCCCGCGAGGCCGCCCGGCGCGCTCGCCTCACCGGTCTCGCGGCCCTCGCCCAGGGCCTGGGCTGCTGTTTCATCGGTCACAGGGAACAGGCGTCGCATGCCGTGCAGTGTTCCACGCCGCTTACCATGGGGAACCGTGTCGTCCTCCACAGCCGCCTCCGGGCTCAGCCCCATGACCGGCGCCGCCCCCCTGTCCCTGTGTGCCCGTGAGCCGCACGTCCCCGCGGACCGGCTGGTCGCCGAGATGGTGCCGCCGCCGCGCTTCGACGCGGTGCGCTTCTCGACGTACATTCCGGACCCGAAGCAGCCCAGCCAGACCGAGGCGGTGCGGGTCCTGGAGGACTTCGCCGCCGGACTCGACGGGGCACCCGCCGCCGGCACCCGGCGCGGCCTCTTCGGCTTCGGCAGGGGCAGGAGCAAGGCCGCGAGGACGCCGGCCGGGCCCCGCGGGGTCTACCTCGACGGCGGCTACGGCGTCGGCAAGACCCACCTGCTGGCCTCCCTGTGGCACGCCACCCCGGCCGAGCCCGCCCGCAAGGCGTTCGGCACGTTCGTGGAGCTGACCAACCTGGTCGGCGCCCTCGGCTTCCAGAAGACGGTCGAGACCCTGTCCGGCCACCGTCTGCTGTGCATCGACGAGTTCGAGCTGGACGACCCCGGCGACACCGTGCTCGTGTCCACCCTGCTCGGCCGGCTGGTCGACGCGGGTGTCGCGCTGGCCGCCACCTCCAACACGCTGCCGGGCAAGCTCGGCGAGGGCCGCTTCGCCGCCGCCGACTTCCTGCGCGAGATCCAGGGCCTGTCCGCCCACTTCCGCACGCTGCGCATCGACGGCGAGGACTACCGCCACCGCGGGCTGCCCGAGGCCCCGGCTCCGTTCTCCGACGAGCAGGTGACGAAGGCGGCGCACACCACCGAGAACGCCTCGCTCGACGGCTTCCCGGAGCTGCTGGAGCACCTGGCCAGGGTGCACCCCAGCCGGTACGGCGCGCTGACCGACGGCATCGGGGCCGTCTGCCTCACCGGCGTACGGCCGGTGCCGGACCAGTCGACGGCGCTGCGGCTGGTCGTCCTCGCGGACCGGCTCTACGACCGTGAGGTGCCGGTACTGGCCTCCGGACTGCCCTTCGACCAGCTGTTCAGCGAGGAGATGCTGAACGGCGGCTACCGCAAGAAGTACTTCCGGGCGATATCCCGGCTCACCGCACTCGCCCGGGACGCCAAGGGGCTCGTCGAGACCTCCTGACCGGCCCGTACACCCGACCGGCCCGGCCTCCGGCCAAGGGCCTCCCGCGCCGTCCGACCGCACTTTTCGGGCGGCGTTCGGCGTGTCGCGTGGAGTTTCTCCTGCAAACAGCGGCGCACGACTACCGTGTCTCTTGACCATTCGTTGACCGAATGGTGGTCTGCGCAGGAGCCGCGTGCGGGCGGAAGGGGGCGCATGTTCCGAGGCACAGCGGCACGGGCGATGCTCGCCCTCCTCGCCGTCATCCTGCTCGCCCTCCCCTTCCTCGCACCCGCTCCGTCCTTCGCGTCCGCGCACACCATCGGTCACGTCGAGGCCAAGGACCGGTCCGGAACCGCACCCGCCGCCGCGGCGCAGCGCGCCGGCCGGGTCGCTCTGCGCGACTGCGGCTCCATCGGCAGCCCCACCGGCCCGCTGCGCACCCTTGAACGGCACGGCACCGTCGACTCCGGCCCCGAGGCCCCCGAGCGGCCCGCGCTCAAACAGGGCTCCGCGGGCACCGAGGAAGCGGACGCGCCCGGCGTCGCGCACTGCCGCACGGCGAGACCCTCCGCCGGACGCACCCCGGCAGCGCTCCAGGTCTTCCGCTGCTGAACACGGCTCCGCCTCTCCGGCCGGCCGCCGGTCCTCCCCGGAGTCGAGCGCCGCACCTTCCCTCGGCCGAGTTCCGGCCCTCCCGCAGCCGAGTTCCGTCCGGCCACCGCTGAGCACGGTCCGTCCCTCAGCCGAGAGCGGGCCGCCGCCGACCGGCACAGAACCGCGCGCGACCGAGCAGCACGGCGATCTCCGTCCTGATCGCCGTCCGATCGCCCTGACCTCTGTCATGCACGCCCGACGCGCCCCACGGCGCGCCAGGAGGAGTCACCCCCATGCAGCCGCTCATCGACCACGCCCGTACGTTCGGCCGGCGCCCCGAGGAGTTCGCCGCACTCGCCGCGGGCCAGTCGCCCCAGGTCCTGTTCATCACCTGCTCCGACTCCCGGGTCGTCCCGGCGCTGATCACGGGCGCCCGCCCCGGCGAGCTCTTCGAGCTGCGCACCGCCGGCAACATCGTGCCCCCGTACGCCGGCGCGCACCCCACCAGCGAGGCCGCCACCATCGAGTACGCCGTGCAGGTGCTCGGCGTGCGGGACGTCGTCGTCTGCGGCCACTCGCACTGCGGGGCCGTCGGCGCCCTGGTGCGCGGCGACGACCTCGACGCCGTACCCGCCGTGCGCGACTGGCTGGCGGGCGCCACGCCCCGCCCGACGGGCACCCCCGAGGACCCGGAGGTCGCCGAGGGCGTCCAGAGCCACGTCCTCGCGCAGCTGCTGCGGCTGCGCTCGTACCCGTGCGTCGAGCGGCGGCTGGCGGCCGGCCTGCTGAACCTGCACGCCTGGTACTACGAGGTGCACACCGGCGCCGTCCTGGCCCACCGCCCGCAGACGGACGCCTTCACCGCCCTGTGACGGTCCCCCCTGGGCCGGACGCCGTTCCCGTGCCGGGCCGGACGCGGTTCCCGTCCGGGGCCGAGTGCGGTTCTCGTCCGGGGGCTCGACCGCTTTCTCGGGCCGGGCATATCGTTGAAGGAGGCCTCAAAAGGGCACACGGACGACTGGCGAGGAGTCGTCATCATGCTTCAGGACGTACTGACCGCCGTGATCGCCACAGGTTGCGCGGGTCTTGTGTACCTCTCGGCGGCGGCGCGCGTCGTCAAGCAGTACGAGCGCGGCGTGGTGCTGCGGCTCGGACGGTTCGTGGGTGGCGTACGCGCGCCCGGTTTCACGATGATCATTCCGTTCGTGGACCGGCTGTACAAGGTCAACATGCAGATCGTCACGCTCCCGATCCCCGCGCAGGAGGGCATCACCCGGGACAACGTGACCGTGCGGGTGGACGCGGTCGTCTACTTCAAGGTCGTCGACCCGGCCAACGCGGTCATCCAGGTCGAGGACTACCGGTTCGCCGTGTCCCAGATGGCCCAGACGTCCCTGCGCTCGATCATCGGCAAGAGCGATCTGGACGACCTGCTGTCCAACCGCGAGAAGCTCAACCAGGGGCTCGAGCTGATGATCGACAGCCCGGCCATCGGCTGGGGCGTGCAGATCGACCGCGTGGAGATCAAGGACGTCTCCCTGCCGGACACGATGAAGCGGTCCATGGCACGGCAGGCGGAGGCCGACCGGGACCGGCGGGCCCGGATCATCAACGCCGACGCCGAGTTCCAGGCGTCCAAGAAGCTGGCCGAGGCGGCGCAGCAGATGGCGGACACGCCCGCCGCGCTGCAGCTGCGGCTGCTGCAGACGGTGACGGCGGTCGCCGCCGAGAAGAACTCCACCCTGGTCCTGCCCTTCCCGGTCGAGCTGCTGCGCTTCCTGGAGAAGGCGCAGACCCAGCCCTCGGCTCCGGAACCGGAGAAGCCGAGGCCGCTCGGCCTCGGCACACCTCCGGACGCCCGCCCCCAGGAGGCCGAACCGGCCACGGCCTCCGACATCGCGGCCCTGGACGCCATGGCCCCGGACACCTCCGCCTCGGCCGTCTCCGCCGAACCCGCCGGCCCTGACGGCACCGAGCCCGAGGTCTCCACCGTCGACGACACACCCGAGGCCCCCTTCGACCCCGCCTCGGTCACACCCGTCAGGGCCGCCGCCGACGCCGCCTTGCCCGGGCCGCCCGATCAGTCGGGACGGACGGGGGAGAGGACGCGCCGTCCACGTGGCTGAGGCACCCGCACCGCCGAGGCGTGCGCGCCACCGAGGCACGAGGCATCCGCGCAGCTGAAGCCGCGTCCGGCCACGGCCGAGCCGGCCCG
>NZ_MUBM01000095.1 GCF_002154505.1 Streptomyces carpinensis
CGAAGTCCCGGCGATCGCCGGCGCGTACCTCTTCGAGCCGACGCCGTACGCCGACGAGCGCGGCTTCTTCTGCCGCACCTTCGACGCCGACGTGGTCCGCTCGGTCGGCCTCGACCCGGACGCCTTCGTCCAGGACAGCCTGTCCCGCTCGGTCCGGGGCGTGCTGCGCGGCCTGCACCTGCGCTCCGGCGCCGGCGAGGCCAAGCTGGTGCGGTGCTCGTACGGGAGGATCTTCGACGTCGTCGTGGACCTGCGGACGGACTCGCCGACCTACCTGGGCCGGGCCTTCTTCGAGCTGTCCGGCGACACGCAGGCGACCCTGTACATCCCGGCGGGGTGTGCGCACGGCTTCCAGGCGCTGACCGAAACCGCCGACACCTCGTACCGGATCGACCGCCCGCACGATCCGGCAGAGGACGTGACGATCGCCTTCGACGACCCAGAACTGGCCATCCCCTGGCCGCTGCCGGTCACATCGATGTCCCAGCGGGACCGGAAGGCGCCTAGCCTCGCCGAGGTCCTTCAGCAACGAGAGTGGAGGCCGGCGTGAACACCGAAGACACCGCAGAGCTCATCCTGCCCCGGTCGCGGAGGGCGAACGAGCGGCTGCACGCCATGATCCCCGGAGGCGCGCACACCTACGCCAAGGGCGACGACCAGTACCCCGAGAACCTGGCCCCGGTCATCAGCCACGGCCGTGGTGCCCACGTGTGGGACGTCGACGGCAACCGCTACGTCGAGTACGGCTCCGGCCTGCGGTCGGTCAGCCTCGGCCACGCCCACCCACGCGTGATCGAGGCGGTGCGACGGGAACTCGAGCGCGGCAGCAACTTCGTCCGGCCGTCCATCATGGAGGTCGAAGCCGCGGAACGCTTCCTGGCCACGGTGCCGACCGCCGAGATGGTGAAGTTCGCGAAGAACGGCTCCGACGCCACCACCGCCGCGGTGCGCCTCGCCCGCGCCGCCACCGGGCGCTCGCGGGTGGCCATCTGCGCCGACCACCCGTTCTTCTCCGTCGACGACTGGTTCATCGGCACCACGCCGATGTCCGACGGCATTCCGGCGGCGACCAACGAGCTCACCGTGGCGTTCCCCTACGGGGACCTGGCCGCCACGGAAGAGATGCTCACCCGGTACCAGGACGAGATCGCCTGCCTGATCCTCGAACCCGCCACCCACACCGAGCCGCCGCCCGGGTACCTCGCCGGCCTGCGCGAGCTGGCCGACCGGCACGGCTGCGTACTGATCTTCGATGAGATGATCACCGGCTTCCGCTGGTCCGAGGCGGGCGCCCAGGGTTTGTACGGCGTCGTCCCCGACCTCTCCACGTTCGGCAAGGCGCTGGGCAACGGATTCGCCGTCTCCGCGCTGGCCGGGCGTCGCGATCTGATGGAGCGGGGCGGGCTGCGTCACTCCGGGGACCGGGTGTTCCTGCTGTCCACCACGCACGGTGCGGAGACACACTCACTGGCCGCCGCGATGGCCGTGTTCACCACCTACGTCGAGGAGGGCGTCACCGCGCGGCTGCACGCCCTCGGAGAGCGGTTGGCCGCCGGTGTCCGCGACGCCGCGGCCGGCGCGGGCGTCGGCGAGCACGTCGTCCTCCGGGGCCGGGCCAGCAACCTGGTCTTCGCCACCCTCGACGAGAACCGGCAGCCCTCGCAGCGGTACCGGACCCTGTTCCTGCGACGGCTCCTCGCGGGAGGGGTGCTCGCCCCGTCGTTCGTGGTGAGCAGCGCGCTCGACGACGCCGACATCGATCACACCGTCGAGGTGGTGGCCCAGGCATGTGCGGTGTACCGGAAGGCACTGGACTCCGCCGACCCCACCTCCTGGCTGGCCGGGCGACCGGTGAAGCCCGTGTTCCGCCGCTTGGCTTGACATGACGTGACGTCAGCGGCGCTCCGGCCCACCGGCGTCGGCCACCCGGTCGACCGGCTGGTCAGCCGTCCGGTCGACCAGCCGGTCAGCCGTCCGGTCGACCAGCCACGCGGTCGCCGGTACGACCGCCAGCGCGGTGCACCAGCCGCCGAGGACGTCCGTCGGGTAGTGCGCGCCCAGGTCGACCTGTGCCCAGCCCATGGCGGCGCCGGCGACCAGCGCCGTGGCGAGCACGAGTGACGTGCCGGCCGTCCTCCCGAGGCCGAGCCGGCCGGTCGCGAGCAGCGCCACCACGAGGGCGACCGCCGTGAGGAAGGCGGTGTGCCCGCTCGGAAAGGACAGGTTGCCGGCGCCGTGGATGGTGCGTCCCACCACATGCTTGAGCAGCGTCGCCGCCCCCACGGCCATGCCGACGCCGGCAACGACGAGCACCGCTGCCCGGGGACGCCGAAGCAGCAGGCAGCCCGTCACGATGGCCACGACCACCGTCGTCGCTCCCCCGGGCTCCCCCAGGAAGTCCAGGGCATGAGCGACGTTCCGCCACGGCGGTCCCACACCGTCCACCGCCGCCGAGATCCGCGTGTCCACCGTGGCGGGCCCGCTGTCGTCGGCGAACAGGACACCGAGCACGACGACCACCAGTGCGGCGAGTACTGCCGTCAGCCCGAGCCACACACGCAGCGGTGGAGGCAGCACCGCGGGCGCCGACCGGCCGGTCACACGCCCACCGCGCCCGGTCGGCCTGCGGTGCTCTGCCGTGATCGGGTGTAGATCTCGACTTCTTGAGTCAGGGTGAGGGTGCGGCCCTTCATCCGACCGGTGGGCAGCCATGAATGCGATGCACCTCTCCCTCCCGTCAGGGCCGACGCCATGTCACCCACCGCTGCCGCGATGCCGCGTCCCCGAGAACTGCCCGCTGCCGCCCACCGACATGGCCGGGATCGTCAGATGTACGGGCTGCGCACGGCTGGACCGAGCAAGATTGCGAACACGTCGAGCGCGAACTGGGCCGGGCCGACTTCCAGGACCGCTCCGGCCAAGCGGCCAAACACCACTGCCGCCTGCCGACGTGGCCTTCGGCTTCTGCTGACGCCAACTCCCCACCAACGAGCCCCCCGTCGTGTCCGACTGGCCCCTGCGGGAGCCACCAGCCTGCGCAGCCCCGCACTCGCCAGCCCGTCCATCACCCTGGCCAACGGCATAGGAATCAGTCTCTGCTTCGCACCCTAACCAACAATGCGATCGCGGCAAACCGCCGGCAGAAGGTCCGCGTGTCAACACTCCGCGAACGTCGGTTCCGGATCGCTTGCCATCCGAGCGGGACGCCGGACGGCGCGCCAGGCCCCTGCCACGGGTGCAGGTCAGCAAGCTGGGACACCGTCCGGCCTGCTGCTGACCATGGTGTGCACGTTGATCGAGTTGTCCATGTGCTTCGCGTATCCCGGGACCGTCAGCCGACCCGGTTCGCGAGGGACTCGGCAACGGGTGGTCTTCTTTTCCTCCATCATCGTCGTTCGGCTCGGCCTCGTTGCCGACCCGGCCGCCGCGTGGGGTCGACCCGCGCGGTCACCGGGCCGTCCGCGCGACAAGGCGTCGGGTCCGCCTGTCCGGCGAACGCCCCGGTGGGCGGGGCCGGTTCGAGGAGCATCCGGCTCACCGATAGCCTGCGTCACCATGACGCGTGCTTGGATCCTGCCCCTGACGCTTGTGCTGTGCGGCTCAGCCGTCGCAACCGGGCTGGTCCTCAGGAGGGAGCCCGGCTCAGCCGTATCACTCCTGCTGGTGTTCGTGGTGCTCGCCTTCGTGAACTCGCCCGTGATGTTCCCGAGGTCGATCGGTGCGGTGGAGGCACAACGCCGCAGCGCCGTCGACGGCCGGCCGGTCGTCTACTGGCGGCCGGGCTGCACCTACTGCCTGCGACTGCGCGTGCGGTTGGGCCGCAGTGCTCACCGGTTGCACTGGGTCGACATCTGGCGCGACCCGGCCGGGGCGGCAGCGGTGAGGGCAGCCAACGACGGCGACGAGACCGTGCCGACTGTCGTCGTGGCGGGCCGCCCACACACCAACCCCGACCCCGCATGGGTGCGCGAACAGCTCTCCACTGCCCTATGACCGAGCGCGGCGCCCTGCCGACGAGACGCCCGCAAGCCAGAAGATCACGCACCAGCGAGGGCCCCGGCCCGAGTTCGCGGCCCCCGATCGTGCACCCCGCGCGCTGGGCCACCCCGCGCAGCAACGCCTTGGCGCAACCTCCCGCGCGATCACCGCTGCCGCCGCATCCACCGACTCCGCCCGGTCGGTGGCGCGGTCGCCGGCCGCACGGCCACGCCGCCTGAGCAGTCCGCAGGTCAAAGGCGCACCCGCGCACCCGGCGCTCCTGTACGTCCAGCGCCCCCTACGCCCGGCGGAGTAGACACGATGGCTCCCCCCGCAGGATGATCGCGAGTGTGCCATGGGCGATGCTGTGGCCTGTGACAGCTGATCTTCGCCGTGCTGGAGCCGAACCCGGGGACGGAGACGGGGGCGCCCATCCGGCATCCGCTCCGCCGTCGCCCCCTGCCGGGGGCGCGCAGCGGCCACGCCGCTCCCGGCTGCGGCGGTGGCTGCGGCGCGCGGTGCCGGCCTGTGCCGTGGTGCTGATGGTCGTCACGGCGGCCTCACTCGTCTACAACGGCGTCACGGCCGGGCGCGCGGCTCCGCCGCGGGGGCTCAGGTACGTGCAGGCCGCCGACATCCGCACGCGCTACCAGACATGGGGTACGGCGGGCCCACCGGTGGTCCTGGTGCACGGCGCCTTCGAATCCGTGGACACCTGGTCGCGCCTTGCCCCGCTGCTCGCCCGCGACCACCGGGTGTACGCGCTCGACCTGACGGGCGACGGATACAGCGAGCGCCAGGGCCCGTACACCGTCGACCATTTCACCCGGCAGCTCCTGGGCTTCCTGGACGCCATGCACCTCGGCGGTCCGGGCGGGCGCCCGCTGCTGGTGGGGCACTCCAGCGGAGCCGCCGTGGTCACCGAGGCGGCGTTGCGGGCCCCTGGCCGGCTGGGGGGTGTGATGCTCCTCGACGGCGACGCCCTCGACACGGGTGCCGGGCCGCCGCCGGCCTTCAAGTACGTGCTGATCGACCCGTACCGCACCAGCCTGCTGCGGCTCGGGCTCGGCATCGACGCGGTGATACGCGGTGTGTACGACGCACAGTGCGGGCCGGCCTGTCCGCGCCTGGACGCCGCCGGTCTGGATCAGTGGCGACGCCCGCTCCGGGTGCCGGGCGCGGAGAGCGCGCTCTGGAGCATGCTGGCCGCCGGGGTGCCGGGGCTGCCGGCGGACCGGGTGGCTCGGCTCGCCGGGGTGCGTCTGCCCAAGTCGGTGGTGTTCGGCGCCCAGGACGACGTGTTCACCCGGCAGACTCCGCAGGAGACCGCCCGGCGGATCGGCGCACCGCCCGCGACGCTCATCCCCGGCGCCCGGCACCTGACGATGATCTCCAGCCCCGAGGCGGTCGCGACGGCCGTGGACAGACTCACAGCGGCATCGGTCGCGGCATCTCGGTGATCCGCCGCTGCCCCGGCTCATGACCGTGAGGTGACTCAGCCAGCTGCGACGACGTGGTTCGGGCGCATCGGTCACGCCACACACCTGCGGTTGATCGTCCGCCCGCGCGCCGGGGGTCCGGCATGCGCGCGCGGGGCGCCGTGGCTGCCGGGCCGGCACATCGGCGTCCGCATCGCCCGTATCGACACAAGTGAACTGCTGGTTCGCCGACGGCGGGTCCTCGAACCGGCCGTGCAGGACGCCCTCACACGGGGTTGCTGTTCCGGCCCCACCGTGCCTGCAAGTCGGCCGTGCGGACGAAACCCGGTGCGCCGTCGCGGACCGCCCCACCCGTGCCGGCGCCCGCGCGGCGGCCGACGATGTCCGGTGCGAGGAGCGTCTCCAAGGAGGCGGCGTCTTTCCCGTTTCGGCTGCTGTGACGAAGGCGTACAGCAGACGTCGGTGTTCCGCCGCGTCCACGGCCTCCCGCCGCTCGGCCGCCAGATGTCTGCGGGCGCGGCTGGCGATCTTTCGGGTGTTCACGACGCTGAGCTGCAGCATGTCCGCGATCTCGGCGTAGGCGTATGGGAAGGCCTCGTGTCGGATGTACACGGCCCGCTCGGTGGCGGTCAGTCTCTCCATCACGAGGAGCAGTGCGAGTTCCAGCTCCTCCGCCTGCTGCACGCCGGCCTCGGGGCCGCCCAGAGACAGCTTCGTCCAGGGACGTTTCCGTGCGGCACGCAGGCCGAACGCCGTTCCGAACGCGCTGCGTTGGGGGGCGGCGAGCCGGTCGAGTCGGTCCAGGAACGGTGCGCACAGCTGGCGGAGCCTGGCGAACGCGAGGTCCGTCTCGGACTCGACGCGCACTTCCCCGGCGGCTGCCGTCAGGGCGACGGCTTCCGGGCCGGTGCGGCGCAGGAGCGGGGAGTCAGTCGATCGCGCGGGTCATCCGCGCCTCCTGGTGCGCGAAGGGGTCCCCGGCCGCCCGCCCTGCTTCTTCGCCGGTGAAGGCACTGGTGATCAGGGCCAGGGCGACCGTGTACGTCACCATGACGAGCGCGCCGCGCCCGGGGAAGCCGGTCCCCGCGGCTCCCAGCCCGACGAGCAGGTCCGAGCCGAGGAACACCAGCCCGCCCCAGGCCGCCCTGCTTCCCAGCACGCGCGCGGTCAGTGCCATGGCGACCAGGGCCGACGCGTAGACCGCCACCGCGGCGCCGAGAACCGGCCCCAGCGCCGGCGCGATCGCGGCGACCGCGGCGACCCAGACGGCAAGGTGCACGGCGCACAGCAGGCGGCGGGGACGCAGATACCGCAGGGCGCCTGCGCGCAGGAACGCCGCCGTCCAACAGAGCTGCGCGCCCAGGAAGAACGCGATTCCGCCCCCGAAGGCCACCGGGCCGGGCAGCATCAGCGCCACGTCCCCGGCGGTGGCGAGACCGAGGCCGGCCAGGACCGGAACGTGCCGTGTGCCGGTACGGCGCCACAGGTGTACGGCGAGCACGGGCGCCAGCAGGGGCTTGGCGATCCACTCCAGGGGCGGCAGGCCCGCCGCGACACCGGCGATGTCGAGAGCGGCCAGCGCGGCGAAGGCGACGATCAGCGGCGGCATGTCAGGCGTCCGCCCTCGGTGCCCAGCCGGGCGGCCCGAACAGATACCCGGCACGGTCGCGCCAGCGCCGCGCCGCGCGGACGTCGCGCCAGGCGGCCGCGAACTCGTGGAAGGCCACCCGCACCGGGTTGTAGGTGTCGATGTTCTTCGTCAGGCCGTACACCACGCGTACGCCCTCCGGTTCGAACGTGCCGAGGAGCCGGTCCCAGACGATGAGGATGCCGCCGTAGTTGCGGTCCAGGTAGACGTTGTTCGAGCCGTGGTGGACGCGGTGGTGGGAGGGCGTGTTGAAGAACCACTCCACGGGCCGCCACAGCCTGTCCACCCGCTCGGTGTGCAGGAAGAACTGGTAGACGAGGCTGAAGGCCTGCTGGAGCAGGATCATCCACGGCGGAACGCCGAGCAGTGCCAGCGGCAGCCAGAAGGGCAAGCCCGTCATCGGCGTCCAGCTCTGGCGCAGGGCGGTCGAGAGGTTGAAGCGGACGCTGGAGTGATGGACCACATGGCTCGCCCACAGCACCCGCACCCGGTGGTGGGCGCGGTGGAAGGCGTAGTACGCCAGGTCGTCGCCGAAGAACAGCAGCACCCACGTCCACGCGGACGACGGTGACAGGTGCCAGGGGACGACGGCGAAGACTCCCGCGTACAGCAGGATCGTCACCACCTTCCACGGGACCGCGACGACCTGGCTGCCGGCACCCATGGACATGCTGGTGACGGTGTCCCGCAGTTCGTAGCCGCGCTCGTCGTCGTCCGGCAGGAAGCGGTAGGACAGTGCCTCGACGACGACCAGCAGCACGAACGCGGGTATCGCGTAGACCACGGCAGGGATCATGTCAGCGCACCGCCTTCCGCGGCGTCGCGGGCACGCTGCGGGACAGCAGCTCGCGCGCCAGCCGTTCGGCCGCCTCGGCCTCGCGTGCCGCGATGTGCGCCGCCAGCCGCTGATGCGCTTCGACATCGAGGAGTTCCGCGGTCCGCAGGTCGTCCGGCACGTCGGCGACCGGGAGCGCGCCGCCCACCAGGCTGTTGAACGCCAGCAGGTAGGCGACGTTCCCGGAGCCCTCCACGATCAGTCGCCACCAGGCGATGTCCGCGTCGGCCAGTTCGGTCAGATCGGGCCCGGAGCGCGCGTACCGGCCCGCGGCCTCGACGATCTCCGCGGCGGTGCCCTCGGAGCAGCGGAGCGCGCACAGCCGGGCCGCGTCGGCGCCGATGCACGCCCGCATCTCCAGGGCGTCGCGGGTGAGGTCCTCCACCGAGGGACCGGCGTCGGCCGCCGCGATGCCCATGGCGAGGTCGAGGCCGGCGGTGCGCCGCCAGTCCAGGACGAGCGTGCGGCCACCGTGGCTGACCTCGACCAGCCGTGCCTGCTGGAGCCGCTTGACGGCCTCACGGACGGCATGCCGGTTCACACCGAACTCGGCTGCCAGGTCGCGTTCGGCGGTGAGTGCGGCACCGGCCGGCAGTTCCCCGCCGAGGATCCTGTCGCGTAGCAGGGCGAAGAGCTGGTCGGAGACCGCCTCGCGCCGGATGGGTCCCTGGTTCATGGCGATCAGAGTGAACGCGCGGGACTTACTGGTCAACTGGTTGGACCAGAATTTCCATGGCGTTCCGCGCATCGGCCGTCGGCGACCGACCGGCCGGTCCCGCCGGGGTGGACCGGGTCACCGACTTTTGCACTGTCATGACCAATGAAACCGACACACCATACCGTTAGCATGTTCGAACCCGCGATGATCGCCGCACTTCACCCATTCTTCGCTGGAGAAACACGCCATCCGACATGATTCGTAGTTTTTGTCCGACATCTACCAAATGAGTCAAACAATTGAAAAATACACAGACACGAATATCCGCACGAAGAAACAACGGCTCTGATTTCGCCGCGTGGCGTCAGCCACGAGTGGTGCTGTGGGCCACGGCGGGTGTGGCGACCTTGGGATTCCTCATCGCTCTGGAATATGCCGCACGCCGCTACGGCCTACCGGGACCGATCACCAACCAGGCGCGAGAGGTGATATTCGCACCCGGTTCGGGACCGCTGCTCTACGCCGGCCTGGCGTTGACGATGGTGGTGCTCACCTGGCGGCAACGGCTCCTCTCGGCTGGTGCCGCGATCGGCATCGACCTCGTCTTCTGGCTGGTGCGATGGGCCGTCGGCGCCGAGATGAACTTCGGCAACGGTGCGTTGTGGGTGGTTCTGGGCTGGGCGGTCATCGCTGTCACGCGTCGTACCGGCCGGGAGCGTGTGCTGCTGCTGAAGGGCGTCGGGCTGGGCCTGCTGCTGGTGGCCGGCCACAAGACGGGCGACACCTGGCTGCTCATCACGTCGAAGACCCGCCGGGCAGTGCTCGACCAGTACGTGGCAACCGCCGATCACGCCCTGGGCGACCCGTCGTGGCTGGTCGGCCGGATCGTCGATGCCACCGGCCCGATCGGCGCCGGCGTTCTTCACCTCGTCTACGGTCAGCTCCCGCTGGCGGCGGCACTCGTCGGGCTGTACCAGCTGCGCCGGGTGGCGGTCGAGCGCGGTTTCCCGGACCACCACCTGGTGCGCACCTTCCTGGTCATCGGTCTGCTCGGGCCGGCCATCTACATGGTCTTCCCCGTCGTCGGTCCGGTCTTCGCCTACGGCGCCGACGGCGGACACTGGGCGACGGCCGACCTGTGGCCGGACACACTGCCGTCGATCGGCACCCCGCAACCGATGCCGTTCGACGAGATCACCCCCCGCAACTGCATGCCCAGCCTGCACACTGCGTGGGCCACCACGCTCTTCGTCCATTCCCGCAAGGGCTCACGGGCGATGCGCTTCGCGGGCGCCTTCTGGTTGGTCGGCACCGTCTGCGCGACGCTGGGATTCGGCTACCACTACGGCGCGGACGTCGTCGCCGGCGTGGTGTTCGCGCTCACGATCGAGGCGGCCATGCGCTCGTTCGCCCGTGGCTGGGACCGGTCCGGCATCCAGCTGGTCGCCTACGGCGCGATGGTCTTCACCGTCCTCCTGGTGTCGTACCGCTACCTGCCGCAGGAGATGGCCGATCGTCCGTGGCTGTTCGGGCCACTTCTCGTCCTGGCGATGATCTCCGTGGTCACCGGCTACGTGCGGACCACCAGGCGGTGGGACCCGAAGGCCGCACCGGCGCGGCAACCGGAACCACAGACCGCCGAACCGCAACCCGGACTCGTCTGAGTCGTGTCGCACCGGGTTGCGGGCTCAGCGCTTCACGGTGACGCCGTGGCCGACGTAGACGACCGTCCGAGGACCGTCGATGGACCAAGAGCCTGAAGTCGCCCCGTCGGCCCTCGGCCTTGACGGCCGCGGCAACGCGGGGGAAGGCCACCGAGAAGCCGATCGGCAGCTGCTGGCTGCCGGACGCGTCCGTGAAGTAGGCCGACCGACTCCAGGCAGATCATCCCGGCGATACGCCTGCTGCGGCTCAGTCCACGAGCAGCATGCCGAGCTCCGATCAAACCGAGTTCCTCCATGTCGAAAACGGCGAGGGTGACCCGTGGCTCGATGCGCAGCCGGGTCAGGAGGCGTGCTGTCTCCAGCACCACCGCGACACCGGAGGCGTTGTCGTCGGCTCCTGGACTGCCGCTGACGCTGTCCAGATGAGCTCCGATCAGCGCCGTGGCAGCATCCTCCTGGGCAGCGCCCAGTGAGGCGATGAGGTTCGTCCACTGCAGCTGACGGTGCAGCCGTGGCTTGAAGCCCAGTGCCCGATGGCCGTGCCGGTCGGTCGGTCGGTCGGTCGGTCGGTCGAGCCCAACGTCCGACGCAGGTCGAACGGTTGCCGCACAACCTGCCAGCCGGCAGCGCCCAGCTCCCCCGTGACGTACGACTCCGCTCGCTCCATCATGCGCGGAGCCCGGCGCCGACTGCGTGGCTGAGCAGCGAGGAACTCGACGTCGCGACGCAGCCGAAGCGGGTCCACGAGCGCCTCCAAGTCCCCGACGGTGGGCATGGCGTGTGGCACGGCTGGTCCTGCCTCTCGAACGCAGACGGCGCAGAAGCTGCGGCGGGTGCCTGAGGCCGCTGCCCAACATGCGCTCGGGAGGCTCGGGACAGGCCTGCGCCGCCAGCGGGTGCAGGCAGGCAGAGCGGCGGCGGTCGCAGGAATGGGTGCAATGCCGTGCTCGCCGCGTGTGCAGGAACCGGCCGAGATTCGTGGTGCAGCGCCGTGTGGGGCATGTGCATGCCTCGTACATCGGCCATGGGTTCATCGACGGTCGAATTCACTGCCATACCTCGGAGTTCCGTTCGAAGTCGACCAGAAGGTGCCTGGAAGTGAACACTCAGGTGAGCCAGCGCCCTTGCGGGTACTCGTCCGTCAATTCCATCACGTGGCACCTGAGGGAGGGAAGAACGATCCTGCTGTCTGCGTGCCCGATACTGGCGACCTCCTGACCTTGCTGCCTGACTCCGTGAGGCTGAACCCGGTTGAACACATGGCCTGGTGTGCTGGCAGGAAAGACGGTATGGAGGCTGACTGCGATGACGACGGCATGGTCCTGTTCATAGCTTCGACGTGTTCCTGGATGTCTCTCTCGTAGAGGAGAAAGTAAGTGCCAGCCGTCTGTACCGTCTTTGTCGGAACTCGGCCCATCGTGGTGACTGCTGCCGGTGAACTGGACATCGCCACCGCCGCCCACACCGAGGCAATCTTCACCGCCGCGAGCAGCGGCACCCATCCCGAGGTCGTCATCGACCTGCGGCAGGTCACCTTCCTGGACTGCGCAGGAGCACGTCCGCTGACGGCCGCCGCCCGCCGCATCCACGAGGCCGGGGGCCGGCTGACGCTGCTGGCGGATCACCCCTTGGTCATCAAAGTACTGCGCTTCAACAAGCTGATTCCTCATGGCGTGGGGTCAACCGGCGGCGCCGACCCGGCTCACCGTCCACCCGCACACGCCCCGTCGCTGCACCTCTGCGACTACCACTGCCGACCATTGGCGGAGGAATGCTGACCGATTCGCTCATCACCGCCGCGGCCCCGCGGAAGCTGGGGCCCGTGCGATTCGGAGAACGTCGGAGAATGCTCGTCATTACGTATCGCGCCTTGGGGAAGTCCCGAACATTCTTCGGTAGTCCCGATGGAACTGGGACGGGCTTTCGTAGCCGACGCGGTGGGCGATCTCCGTGACACTCCCTGTGCGGGCCCACAGAAGTGTCCGGGCGGTTTGTAGACGTATGGTCTTCTGAAACTGGATCGGTGTGGCTGACGTAGCTGCGCGGAAGTGCCGGTGGAAGGAGGACGTACTCATGCCGGACAGGCGGGCGAGGTCGGCGACGTTGAGCGGCTCGTGATAGTGCTGGCGGATCCAGCCGATGGCCCGGGCGATGTGCGCGATGCTGCTGTTGGCCAGTCCAATCTGCCATATGAGGCCGCCCTGGTTTCCGGAGATCAACCGCCAGAGGATCTCGCGTTGGTATGCCGGGCCGAGAACCCGCAGGTCGTCGGGGCAGCGGGCGGCTCGCAGCAGTCGCACGACGGGGTCGAGCAGCTTTGGCGTAGCGTCCGTGACGAAGAATTCCCTGTCGGCGGGGAGCTTACCCGCCTCGTTCGTCTCGAGTAGCAACGACGCGATGGCCTGCGGTCGGAGGTCCATGATGAAGATCGTGAGCGGTTCGTCACGGTCAGCCTGGATGACCTGGCTAGTTGACGGCAGGTCGAGCGAGACGATCACATATTTGCCGGCACCATACTCGTACGGTTCGCCGTTGAACACCGTGCGCATGGTGCCTGAGCCACGATCGCCAGGGTGGGCCTGGGCACGGGCGCCACGACCGGAGGCGTCGGCTCGTTCACGACCGCAACGGCGACGCCGTCGACAACCGTGGCTTTGCGGCCGCCGTCCCCAACGTGTTCAAGAATCAGCGTGCGCAGCTCCTGTAGAAGCTCCATCATCAACCTCCGAAGACGAAGTTCCGCAAAGGGCTAGGCGCCCAAGCGTGCCGACGGGTTGTGATCGTCGCTGTGGGCTTCTTCGAATGTCGGAAGTTGTTCTTCCGCCCAGATGGTCTTGCCGTGGGATTGGTGGCGCGTGCCCCAGCGCCTGGTGAGCTGAGCGACGATGAACAGTCCCCGGCCGCTTTCGTCGAAGGTACGGGCTCGCCGCAGATGCGGGGAGGTGCTGCTGCCGTCGGAGACTTCGCACGTCAATCCTGCACCGTGGAGGATCAGGCGGAGTCGGACAGGAGGGTGAGCGTGGCGGATGCGTTGGTGACGAGCTCACTGGCGATGAGCTCCATGGTGGGTGCGGCGTGTTCAAGTCCCCAACGCCGCCAGCTTCCCTGAGATGTGCTTGCGAGCTTGCGAGACGGCCGCAAGATCGGCTGAGAGCTCCCACGTCCCTACATTTCTGCTGTCGCCCGCTGCGTCTCCTGCCCGGTGCCGGTCCGGAAGGCGGCGCCCTCAAGGCGTGGCCGGGCGCGACCGGGCGCCGGGGCGCCCGGTCGCTCACGTCGCCTCGGCCCCGGTGGGCAGGGGCGGTTCCGTCTCCATGCGCCGCGCCTCCTCGTCGGTGAACATCCGGGAGCGGATCAGGAAGCGGACGCCCTCGGGGGCTTCGAGGGAGAACCCGCTGCCCCGGCCGGGGACGACATCGACGGTGAGGTGGGTGTGCGACCAGTAGGCGTACTGGTCGGCGCTCATCCAGAACGGCGTGTCGCCGGCCAGGTGGCCGAGCAGGACGTCGGAGGCGCCCACCCTGAACTCGCCGCGTGGATAGCACATGGGTGCGCTGCCGTCGCAGCAGCCACCGGACTGGTGGAACATCACCGGTCCGTGCCGGGCCGCCAGTCGCCGCACCAGGTCCTCGGCGGCCGGCGTCAGTTCCACGCGCCTGGTGCGGGAGCCCATCAGAAGAACCCGAGCTTCTGCGGCGCGTAGCTGACCAGGAGGTTCTTGGTCTGCTGGTAGTGGTCGAGCATCATCTTGTGGGTCTCGCGGCCGATGCCGGACTTCTTGTAGCCGCCGAAGGCCGCGTGCGCCGGGTAGGCGTGGTAGCAGTTGGTCCACACCCGGCCGGCCTTGATCTCGCGGCCGAGGCGGTAGGCGGTGTTGCCGTCGCGGGTCCACACGCCGGCGCCGAGGCCGTACAGCGTGTCGTTGGCGATCTTCAGTGCCTCGTCGACCGAGTCGAACGTCGTCACCGACACGACCGGCCCGAAGATCTCCTCCTGGAAGATGCGCATGTCGTTGGTGCCGCGGAAGATGGTCGGCTCGATGTAGTAGCCGCCCTCCAGGCCGGGCACGGCGCGCCGGCCGCCGCCGGTGAGGAGTTCGGCGCCCTCCTTCTTGCCGATGTCGATGTAGGAGAGGATCTTCTCGTACTGGTCGTTGCTGGCCTGGGCGCCGATCATGGTCGCCGGGTCCAGCGGGTCGCCGCTGACGATGGCCTTGGTGCGCTCGACGCAGCGGGCCATGAACTCGTCGTAGATCGACGAGTGGATCAGGGCGCGCGAGGGGCAGGTGCACACCTCGCCCTGGTTGAGGGCGAACATCACGAACCCCTCGACCGCCTTGTCCAGGAACTCGTCGTCGGCGGCCATGACGTCGGGCAGGAAGATGTTCGGGCTCTTGCCGCCGAGTTCCAGCGTGACGGGGATGATGTTCTCGCTGGCGTACTGCATGATCAGGCGGCCGGTGGTGGTCTCGCCAGTGAAGGCGATCTTGGCGATGCGCGGGTTGGAGGCGAGCGGTTTGCCCGCCTCGACGCCGAAGCCGTTGACGACGTTGACCACGCCCGGCGGCAGCAGGTCGGCGATCAGCTCCATCACGTACAGCAGGCTCACCGGGGTCTGTTCGGCCGGCTTGATGACCACGCAGTTGCCCGCGGCCAGCGCAGGTGCCAGCTTCCAAGCGGCCATGAGGATCGGGAAGTTCCACGGGATGATCTGGCCGACCACGCCCAGCGGCTCGTGGAAGTGGTAGGCGACCGTGTCGGCGTCGATCTGGGCGATGCTGCCCTCCTGCGCCCGTACGACGCCCGCGAAGTAGCGGAAATGGTCGACGGCCAGCGGGATGTCGGCGGCCAGCGTCTCCCGCACCGGCTTGCCGTTCTCCCAGCTCTCGGCGACGGCGATCTTCTCGAGGTTCTGCTCCAGCCGATCGGCGATCCTGTTCAGGACGTTCGCCCGCTCCGTCGTGGACGCACGGCCCCAGGCGGGCGCCGCGGCGTGGGCGGCGTCCAGGGCCAGTTCGATGTCCGCGGAGGTGGAGCGGGCGACCTCGCAGAAGGTCTTGCCCGTCACCGGGGTCGGGTTCTCGAAGTACCGTCCCTCCACGGGGGCGACCCAGTCGCCACCGATGAAGTTGTCGTAGCGGCGGGCGAAGCTGACGATGCTGCCGTCCGTTCCCGGCTGCGCGTACACCATGGCGGCTCTCCTCGGTGGGATGGCGAGTGCGGTCCGACGGCGCACGCCGTCGTGACGCGGCTCAGCCTGGTCCCGGAAGGTTGGTGTCAGGTTGGCGCGGGGCGGCCTCGGCCCGGCCGGCGAGGCGGTGGCAGGGGCGGCGCCCGAGCGGTGGCCGGCCGGCTCCGGAAGGGACGGCGCCGTCCGGCCGCCGTCAGTCGCGCAGGGCCGTGCTCAGCCGGCCGGCCGCGATCGCGCGGCGTGGGTCGCCCGGACCGAGCAGGCGCAGCGCGTGTTCGTGCACCTGAGCGTCGTAGGGGGCCCGCGCGCCGTAGCGCAGGGCGTGTTCGGGAAGGGCGCTCGCCAGCACCGCCTCCCGCACGGCCACTTCCAGGTGGGTGCGCCACTCCTCGATGCCGGGTGCCTCGGAGCGGGGCAGCAGCGGACCGCGGTACAGGCGCAGCGCGGTCTCGGTGTCTCCCCGGTGCAGGGCGCGCAGCACGTGGGCGGCGTCGCAGGACACGGGTGTGGTCAGGGCGTAGCGCCGGGTGGCGATGCCGCCGCCGAGGGCCCGGCGGAGGTGGGAGATCTCCGCCTTGAAGGTGGAGGCCGTGACGGGCCGGTCGCCGTACAGGGCCTCGCGCAGTCGTGGCGGTGAGAAGCCGTCCGGTTCCAGGGCGAGCAGGGTGAGGATCTCCAGCTGCCGGGGCCGCAGGGAGAGGGTCCGGTCCCCGCGCTCGGCCCGCTCTGCGCCCAGGCAGTGCACCCGCACCCTGCTCTCGGTGTCCGGGGCGCGGCGGGGCAGTTGGGTGCCGAGGCGGGCCTCGATGGCCGACACCAGGGAACGCACGGTGGACATGGCCAGGGGGTGCGAGCGGTCCCAGGTGGTGGACAGGTCCAGCACGCCGAGAACCTCTCCGTCCGGGGCGTGGATGGGCGCGCAGTAGCAGACCCAGCCGTGCAGGGCACTCACGAGGTGCTCGGCGGAGAAGACGGTGTGCGGTCGGCCGGTGCGCAGGGCGAGGGAGAGCGCGTTGGTGCCCATGGCCTGCTCGTCCCATCGCCCGCCGGGCGCGAAGTTGACGCGCTCGGCCCGTCGGCGCATGGTCGTGCCGCCGCACGTCCACAGGATCGTGCCGGACTCGTCGGTGAGCGCGGTGACGAACCCGGCGTCCTCGGCGATGCTGTGCAGTTCGCCGGCCAGGTCGTCGACCGGCCGGCGCAGCGGCGAGGCGGTCCAGCGCTGGTGCACGGTGCCGCCGTCGGTGACGGGGGCGCTGTCCCGGCCGGGGTCCACGCTGGTCAGCGAGCGCATCCAGGACTCGGCGACCTCGTGGCGCAGTGCGTCGGCACCGTTCGGTCCGGCACCCGCGGCTCTCAGCCGCGGTACCCAGCGGGACCATTCGCTCTCCAGTGTGGCCCGGCGTCGCGCGAGGTCACTGCGCTGTGACATCTGCCTCCCCTGCCGTCGTACGGGGCCCGGACCGCGGGCCCGGCTCGGTCCTCGGTCCTCGGTCCTCGGTCCTCGGTCCTCGGTCCGACGACAGTGTTATCGACCAGGCGGGCGGCAAAATCAAGGCCGCGGCGGCGTTCGGAGCTGACCGGCGGGACGACCGGACGAATGCCGCCCGGCGGAACCGGGGCCGCGGCCTGCGGTCCGCCGGTCCGCCCATCTCCGGGTCTCCTGGTCCGCCGGCCAGCCGGTCTCCCGGTCCGCCGATCTCCCGGCCTCCCGGCCTGCCGGTCCGCTGATCCGCCGGTCTCCCGATCGGCCGGTCCGCCAACCTGCCCATCCCCCGTCTCCGGGTATCCCGGTCCGCCGGTCTCCCGACCTGCCCGTCTCCGAGTCTCCCGGTCCGCCGGTCCCCTGATCCGCCGGTGCCCCGGTCGGCCCATCCCCCCGTCTCCGGGTCTCCCGGTCGGCCGGTCGGCCACTCGGCGTAAACCACTCCCCGTGCCGCCCGGCGCCTACGCCACCGCCGCCTCCTCCCCCTCGGCGATCCCCGTCAGTCCGTGGTGCCTCTGCTGCTCGAACTGTGTGCGGTGCAGCTCCGCGTACCGGCCGCCGGCCGCCAGGAGTTCGTCGTGGGTGCCGCGTTCGACGATCAGGCCCGCCTCGACGACCAGGATGAGATCCGCGGCGCGCACCGTGGACAGCCGGTGGGCGATCACCACCGCGGTGCGGCCCTCCAGGGCCTCGGTCAGAGCCTCCTGGACGGCGGCCTCGGAGGTGTTGTCGAGGTGGGCGGTGGCCTCGTCGAGGATGACCACCCGCTGACGGGCCAGCAGCAGCCGGGCGATGGTCATGCGCTGGCGTTCCCCGCCGGAGAGCCGGTACCCGCGTTCACCGACGACGGTGTCCAGGCCGTCGGGCAGGGAGTGGACGAGATCGTCGAGGCGGGCCCGGCACAGGGCGTCCCACAGCTCCTCGTCGGTCGCCGCGGGGCGGGCCAGCAGGAGGTTGGCGCGGACGGAGTCGTGGAAGAGGTGGCCGTCCTGGGTGACCATGCCGAGGGTGGCCCGCAGGGAGGTGGCGCTCAGGTCGCGCACGTCGACGCCGCCGATACGCACGGCACCCTCGTCGACGTCGTACAGGCGCGGGAGCAGCTGCGCGATCGTGGACTTGCCGGCGCCGGAGGAGCCGACCAGGGCGACGGTCTGTCCGGGTTCGGCGCGGAAGGAGATGCCGTGCAGGACCTCGGCGCCGCCGCGGGTGTCGAGGCTCGCCACCTCCTCCAGTGAGGCGAGGGAGACCTTGTCGGCGGAGGGATAGCCGAAACGGACGCCGTCGAACTCCACCGCGACCGGGCCGTCCGGCACCTCGCGGGCGTCCGGCTTCTCCTCGATCAGCGGCTTCAGGTCGAGCACCTCGAAGACCCGCTCGAAGCTGACCAGGGCGCTCATCACCTCCACGCGCGCCCCGGCGAGCGCGGTGAGCGGCGCGTACAGCCGGGTGAGCAGCAGCGCGAGCGAGACGACGGCGCCCGGCTCCAGGGTGCCGCGCAGGGCGAACCAGCCGCCGAGGCCGTAGACCAGGGCGAGGGCCAGCGAGGACACCAGGGTCAGCGCGGTGATGAAGGCCGACTGCGCGGTCGCCGTGCGGATGCCGATGTCCCGCACCCGGACGGCGCGGGCAGCGAACTCCGCTGACTCCTCCTCGGGGCGGCCGAAGAGCTTGACGAGGGTGGCGCCGGGGGCCGAGAACCGTTCCGTCATCCGGGTGCCCATCGCCGCGTTGAGCGTGGCCGCCTCCCGCTGCATGCGGGCCATCCGGCTGCCCATGCGCCGGGCGGGCACCACGAACACCGGCAGCAGGACCAGCGCGAGCAGCGTGATCTGCCAGGACAGGGTGAGCATCACGACGAGGGTGAGCAGCAGCGTGACGATGTTGCTCACCACCCCGGACAGGGTGTTGCTGAACGCGCGCTGGGCGCCGATCACGTCGTTGTTGAGCCGGGACACCAGGGCACCGGTGCGGGTTCGGGTGAAGAACGCGACCGGCATGCGCTGCACATGGTCGAAGACGGCCGTCCGCAGATCGAGGATGAGCCCTTCGCCGAGCGTCGCCGACAGGCGTCTGCCGAGGATGCCGAGCGCACCCTCGGCCACCGCGATCAGCGCGATGAGCAGGGCCAGGCGTACGACGGTGCCCTGGTCGCCCCGGGACACGATCGCGTCGACGACGCGCCCGGCGAGCACGGGGGTGGCGACGGCGAGCAGTGCGGTCACCACCCCGAGGGCGACGAACTGTGCGATACGGCGGCGGTGGGGGCGGGCGAACGCCCCGATGCGGCGCAGCGTCGCGCGGGCGAACGGACGGCGCTCCTGCTGGGCGGACATGACGCTGTGCAGCTGCGTCCAGGCGGTGGTCTCCATGCTCATGGAAGCCAACCTAGGACCTCAAGCAACGTTGAGGTCAACGGGAGCGAACGGCTGAACCCGGGGGGCGCCTCATCCCGGCGTGTTCCGCCTCCGCACACCCATGGACAGGCCCGGTAAACCGGCCTCTCTCATGGTCGCGCCCGAGTCCGGGCCGCGTCATTCCCCGATCAACTCCCTTGCTCTACTTTTCACGGGCGGCGCGAGGCGCCTTCGACTCGGGCCCCTGGTCGCCGACGGGCGGCCACGAGCGCGCCCGCACCCTGCTCGCGGTCGCCGATCTCATCGAGCGGGACGCCGAGGAGATCGCGTACCGCGAGACCGTCGACATGCGCAAGCCGATCATCTTCGCCGGGCAGGAGGTGCCGTTCGTCGCGATGGCCTACCGCTACTTCGCGGGCCTGGCCAGGCAACCGGGCGGCGCGACCCGGCCGACCGCGACGGCGACGTTCACCTACACGCTGCGGGAGCCGGTCGGCGTGGTGAGTGCCGGCCCGGTCACGCGCCTGCACGGCCGGGGCGGTCGCTGCTGCGGCTGCTTCGGTCACTCCTGTATGGCCGCACAGGTCCGGGCGAGGACTCTCGCGACGGGACCGGTCGGGCCGGACTGCCGCAAGTCCGGACAGCGACTGTGCGAACTTCGCGAGCGGGTAGTCTGCCTCTCCCGTCGAAGGGGACACCGCCTCTCCCGTCGATGACGACGTCGGGAAGAAGCCGAGGAGAAAGGGCTCTTCACCATGCCGGTGCGCGTCGAACGCCAGGGGTGTGTCACCACGGTCGTGCTGTCCCGGCCCGAGGCCCGCAACGCGGTGGACGGTCCGACCGCCGCTGAACTCGCCACCGCGTTCCGGGAGTTCGAGGCCGACCAGGAGGCCAGGGTGGCCGTCCTGTGGGGGGAGGGCGGCACGTTCTGCGCGGGCGCGGACCTGAAGGCGATCGGCACCGACCGGGGCAACCGGGTCGCCGAGGCCGGCGACGGCCCGATGGGCCCGACCCGGATGCGGCTGTCGAAGCCGGTGATCGCGGCGGTCGCCGGGCACGCCGTGGCCGGCGGGCTGGAGCTGGCGCTGTGGTGCGATCTGCGGGTGGTGGAGGAGGACGCCGTGTTCGGGGTGTTCTGCCGGCGGTGGGGCGTGCCGCTGATCGACGGCGGCACGGTCCGGCTGCCCCGGCTGATCGGCACCGGCCGCGCGCTGGACATGATCCTGACGGGGCGGCCGGTCCCGGCCCGGGAGGCGTACGACATGGGGCTGGCCAACCGGGTCGTCCCCACCGGCCGGGCTCGCGCCGAGGCGGAGGAACTGGCCGCCTCCATCGCCCGGTTCCCGCAGGGGTGCCTGCGCTCCGACCGGGCCTCGGTGCTCGACCAGGAGGGGCTGGAGGAAGAGGCGGCCATGCGGGGCGAGCTCCTGCACGGCATGGGCGTGCTGTCCGACAGCCTGGAGGGTGCGGCACGCTTCGCCGCGGGGGCGGGACGGCACGGCGAACTCCCGGAGGGCTGAGTCGCTCCCGGCCCATCCGCCGGCTACATGGACCGGGACCGCTTCTCGGATCGGCCCGGTGGGGCCGGCGTGCCGTCACCTCGGCACAGTCGAGTCCTGCCGCCTCCGTTCGGCGTGCTCGCCGTCCTGGGCGGGCCGACGGTCCCACCCGGCTTCGGGATGCGCACCGTCCGGCCGGCAGCGCTCCCGACACGATCCTCTGGTCGTGTGCGGGTCACAGCCGGCCGACGCCATGCCCGGTACCCGAGCGCCGGCGGCACCGCGACGCCTGGGCCGGTGGAGCAGGCAGGTCGGCCGGGCGGCGGTGGTGTGTGGGGGGACAGGTCACCGTGCTGTTCTGCCTGCCGCAGTCATCGCCGGTGACAGTCGACACGATGAACCACGCGTCCGTGGCGCTCACCGTCGTACTGGTCCTCGCCGGCGTGTGGCGGTACGTCGCCCGGCGTTCGTACGGCACGCCCGCCGCCGCCTACGGCACCGAACGACCGGGCGGAACCGGCCGAGGGCATCATCTGACGGACCGCCACCGCACGAACTGCCGTACGAAATACGGCAGGATGAGCGATCGCGCCGGACGGCGGTTCCCCGGAACCGAGGTCCCGGCCGGCGCGCTGGCACATCCCGTAATCGAGCAGGTGACAACGTGACGCAACTTCACATCCGGCCGTCGGCGGCCCCGTGCGCCGCAGTACGTCTTTCCGGAGGTGACCGATGATGAACCGCGCCGTGACCCTGGACGATCTCATCCTCGCCGGCATCGCCGTGGCCGCGGGCCTGGCGGCGGCGTTCCTGTCGCGCACGCTGCTGCGCTGGCTGGCCAAGCACGCCAAGCGGACCCGCTGGAGCGGTGACGACGTCATCGTGGACGCGCTGCGCACGGTGGTGCCGTGGGCGGCGATCGCGGGCGGTGCGGCGTCCGCGGCGGCGGTGCTGCCCCTGACCCGTACGGTGCAGCACCACGTGAACCAGATCCTGACCGTGCTGCTCATCTTCGTGGCCACCCTCTCCGCGGCCCGGGTGATCGCCGGACTGGTGCGGACGGTGACGCAGTCGCGCTCCGGGGTCGCCGGATCGGCCACGATCTTCGTCAACATCACCCGGATCCTGGTGCTGGCGATCGGCTTCCTGGTGGTGCTGCAGACGCTCGGCATCTCCATCGCGCCGCTGCTCACCGCACTGGGGGTGGGCGGCCTCGCGGTCGCCCTCGCCCTGCAGGACACTCTCGCCAACCTCTTCGCCGGCGTCCACATCCTCGCCTCCAAGACCGTCCAGCCCGGCGACTACATCCGGCTGAGCACCGGCGAGGAGGGTTATGTGGAGGACATCAACTGGCGGCAGACCACGGTCCGCCAGCTCTCCAACAACCTGGTGGTCATCCCCAACGGGCAGCTCGCCAAGACGAACATGACCAACTTCACCCGGCCGGAGCAACGGCTGACGGTCCTGGTGCAGGTGGGGGTCGGCTACGACAGCGATCTCGAGCACGTCGAGCGGGTGACCATGGAGGTCGTCGCCGAGGTGATGACCGGGATCAGCGGCGCCCTGCCGGAGCACGAGCCCGCCATCCGCTTCCACACCTTCGGCGACTCCCGGATCGGCTTCACGGTCATCCTCGGCGTGGGCGAGTTCAGCGACCAGTACCGGATCAAGCACGAGTTCATCAAGCGCCTGCACAAGCGCTACCGCCAGGAGGGCATCTCCATCCCGGCACCGACCCGCACGGTGGCCCTCCAGCCGGGTCCGGTCGTGATCCCGCAGCAGCGAAGCGGCGACGGGGCGGGGACGGGCACGACGGCCTTCGGGTAGGGCCTCCCGTTCGGATCACACCGGGTACCGTCCCTCCGGCGGGCCCGGACCGCCCGCGGCGGTCCTATGCTCGAAGGCGGCATGACGACTCCCGACCCGTACCCCACGCCGTCCGGCCCGGCCGCCCGCTCGCTCGACCAGCGGCTGGACGCGATCGCGCGGCATCCGTTCCGCGCGAAGTTCCACCTGAGCGGGCGGGACCGGGTCACCGCGGAGCTACGGGGTCCCGCCACCTTGCGGTGGCACGCCCGGGACCTCGTCGCCCGGCGGCTGGCCCCGGCCGCGCCGTACAAGGACGGCAAGCAGACGCCGTACCGGGGCCACCCCGTCTTCGTCGCCCAGCACGCGACCGCGACCTGCTGCCGCGGCTGCCTGCAGAAGTGGCACGGCATTCCCAAGGGGCGGGAGCTGAGCCGGGCCGAGCTCGCCTACGTGGTGGACGTGATCTGCCGCTGGATCGAGCGCGAGGTGGCCGGCGGCTGAGCCGGTGTGTTGGGAGGTCGTGCCGCCGCGTCGGCGAGACCAGCTCCGGACCCCTGTCGAGCCGGGGCCGCTCACGAGATATCTTGATGTCGAGCAATGTTGCAGACGTGGAGCGGAGCACCCGGTGACTGACTCGACCATCATCTACACACACACTGACGAGGCCCCGGCCCTGGCGACGTATTCCTTCCTGCCGGTGGTCCGGGCGTACGCCTCGCAGGCGGGTGTGGCTGTGGAGACCCGTGACATCTCGCTGGCCGGGCGCATCATCGCCGTGTTCCCGGAGTACCTGAACGAGGACCAGCGGATCCCCGACGCGCTGTCGGAGCTGGGCGAGCTGGCCAAGACGCCCGAGGCCAACATCATCAAGCTGCCGAACATCTCGGCGTCCATCCCGCAGCTGAAGGCCGCCGTCGCCGAGCTGCAGGGCCAGGGCTACGCGCTGCCGGACTACCCGGACGACCCCAAGACCGACGAGGAGCGCGAGATTCGCGCCCGCTACGACAAGGTCAAGGGCTCCGCGGTGAACCCGGTCCTGCGCGAGGGCAACTCCGACCGCCGCGCCCCGGCCTCGGTGAAGAACTACGCCAAGACCCACCCGCACCGCATGGGCGCCTGGACCTCCGAGTCCAGGACGAACGTGGCGACCATGGGTGTCGACGACTTCCGCTCCACCGAGAAGTCCGCCGTCATCGCCGAGGACGGCGCCCTGCGCATCGAGCTGATCGGCGACGACGGCTCCACCACGGTGCTGCGCGAGTCGGTCCCGGTCCAGGCCGGTGAGGTCGTCGACGCCTCCGTGATGCGCGTCGCCGCGCTGCGCGAGTTCCTCACCGCGCAGGTCGCCCGCGCCAAGCAGGAGGGTGTGCTGTTCTCCGTGCACCTGAAGGCCACGATGATGAAGGTCTCCGACCCGATCATCTTCGGTCACGTGGTGCGCGCCTTCTTCCCGAAGACGTTCGCGAAGTACGCCGAGACGTTCGCCGCGGCCGGCCTGACCCCGAACGACGGTCTGGGCGGCATCTTCAAGGGCCTGGAGAGCCTGCCGAACGGCGAGGAGATCAAGGCCTCCTTCGACGCCGAGCTCGCCGAGGGCCCGGAGCTGGCCATGGTCGACTCCGACAAGGGCATCACCAACCTGCACGTCCCCTCCGACGTGATCGTCGACGCCTCCATGCCGGCCATGATCCGCACCTCCGGCCACATGTGGGGCCCGGACGGCCAGGAGCACGACACCCTCGCGGTCCTGCCCGACTCCAGCTACGCGGGCGTCTACCAGGCCGTGATCGACGACTGCCGTGCCAACGGCGCCTACGACCCGTCGACCATGGGCTCGGTGCCGAACGTCGGCCTGATGGCGCAGAAGGCCGAGGAGTACGGCAGCCACGACAAGACCTTCGAGATCCCGGTCACCGGCACGGTCCGCCTCGTCGACCAGGCCGGCAACGCGGTGATCGAGCAGGCCGTCTCGGCCGGTGACATCTTCCGCGCCTGCCAGACCAAGGACGCCCCGATCAAGGACTGGGTGAAGCTGGCCGTCACCCGCGCCCGCGCCACCGGCGACCCGGCCGTCTTCTGGCTGGACTCCACCCGCGCCCACGACGCCAACCTGATCGCCAAGGTCGAGCAGTACCTGCCGGAGCACGACACCGAGGGTCTGGACATCAGGATCCTGTCCCCGGAGGAGGCCACCAAGCTGTCGGTGGAGCGCATCCGCCGCGGCGAGAACACCATCTCCGTCACCGGCAACGTGCTGCGCGACTACCTGACCGACCTGTTCCCGATCCTGGAGCTGGGCACCAGCGCCAAGATGCTGTCGGTGGTCCCGCTGATGGCGGGCGGCGGCCTGTTCGAGACCGGCGCCGGCGGCTCCGCGCCCAAGCACGTCCAGCAGCTGGTCAAGGAGAACTACCTGCGCTGGGACTCCCTCGGCGAGTTCTTCGCCCTGGTGCCGTCCCTGGAGCAGTACGCCGAGGCCACCGGCAACGCCCGCGCCAAGGTCCTCGCCGACGCCCTGGACCGCGCCACGGCGACCTTCCTCAACGAGGACAAGTCCCCGACCCGTCGCGTCGGCGGCATCGACAACCGCGGCAGCCACTTCTACCTGTCCCTGTACTGGGCGCAGGAGCTGGCCGGCCAGACGGACGACGCCGACCTGGCCAAGGCCTTCGCGCCGCTCGCCGAGACGCTCGCCGCCAACGAGCGGAAGATCGTCGAGGAGCTGATCGCCGTCCAGGGCAAGCCGGCCGAGATCGGCGGCTACTACCAGCCCGACCCGGCCAAGGCCGCCGAGGTCATGCGCCCGTCGGCCACCTGGAACGAGGCCCTGGCGTCCCTGAGCTGACCCGGGTGAGCGCCCGGGCCTGACGGCCCCGCTCCGCGCGGCTCCGCCCCGACCGGCCCACCGCCGGCCGGGGCGGAGCCGCTCTCACGTACGCACCACCAAGACGACCCCTGACAACGCCCCGGGAGCAGCCCGTGCCCGACTCCGGCACCGCGCCGTCCTTCGAACTCCTGCCCGGTGCCGTCGGCTCGCCGGTGATCCTGCACGTGCCGCACTCGGCGCGGGCGATACCGCCCGACGTCCGGGCGGACATCGTGCTGGACGACGCGGCACTGGAGCAGGAGCTGGACCACATCACCGACGCCCACACCGCGCGGATCGCCGAGGTGGCCGCGGGCCTGGCCGCCGTCAGGCCGTTCCGGTTCGTCAACCGGCTCTCCCGGCTCGTCGTGGACCCGGAGCGGTTCCCGGACGAGCGCGAGGAGATGCTATCCGCCGGCATGGGCGCGGTGTACACGCGCACCACGCACCGGGAGGTGCTGCGTCGCGCGGGCACCGACCCGGAGCCGCTGCTCGCCCGCTACTTCCGCCCGTACGCGCGGGCCATGACCGAGGCCGTCGCCGACCGCCTCGCCGCCACCGGACGGGCCGTCATCGTCGACGTGCACTCCTACCCCACCGCCGCACTGCCCTACGAACTGCACGGCGAGGGCCCCCGGCCGCCGGTGTGCATCGGCACCGACGCCTTCCACACCCCTGACGAGCAGGCACGGCTCGCCCGGGAGGCGTTCGCGGCGTGCGGGGGGACCGGACTCGACAGCCCGTTCGCCGGAACCTACGTGCCGCTGGACTTCTACGGCCGTGACGCACGCGTCGCCGCCCTGATGGTCGAGATCCGCCGGGACACGTACATGACAGAGCCGGGCGGGCCCGCGGGCCCCGGTCTCGACCGGCTCGCCAAGGCGCTGGCCGCCCTGGTCGACGGACTGAGCGGCTGACCTCCGGCTGGAGCACTCCCGCGCGACAACGGGCCGGGGCACGGTGAGGGTTGACGTATGACGCAGGAGATCACCACTCCCCCGGCCGCCGGGGTGACGCCGTCCTCGCCCGCCCGGGTGACGCCGTCGCCCGTCGAGCGGCCGGCCCCGCCCCCCGCCGAGCGGCCGGCGCCGCCGCCGGTACGGGACTGGCCCGCGCTCGACCTGGAGGGCACGGAGTTCGACCCCGTGCTCACCGAGCTGATGCGCGAGGGCCCGATCACCCGTATCCGGTTGCCGCACGGCGACGGGTGGGCGTGGCTGGCCACCCGCCACGACGACGTGAAGCTGATCACGAACGATCCGCGGTTCAGCCGCACGGAGGTCACCCGGCGCCGGGTCACCCGGATGGCCCCGCACTTCCAGCCGCGCCCCGGCTCGCTCGCCTGGGCCGACCAGCCCGACCACAACCGGCTGCGCAAGCCGGTCGCCGGTGCGTTCACGGTCGGCGCCATGAAGCGGCTGCGGCCCCGGGCGCAGGAGCTGCTGGACGAGCTGGTGGACGGCATGCTGCGGGACGGGCCGCCCGCGGACCTGGTCGAGCGGGTGCTGGAGCCGTTCCCGATCGCGGTGGTCGCCGAGGTGATGGGGGTGCCCGCGGCCGACCGGGAGCAGGTGCACACCTGGACCCGGCAGATCATCTCCACGTCCGGCGGGGCCGAGGCCGCCGACCGGGCCAAGGAGGGGATGTACGGGTGGATCACCGCGACGATCCGCGCCCGCCGGGACGGCACCGCCCAGGACGTGCTGTCCCTGCTCGGTGCGGCGGTGGGCCGCGGTGACATCGGCGAGGAGGAGGCGGTGGGCCTGGCCGGCCCGCTGCAGATCGGCGGGGAGGCCGTCACCCACAACTGCGGCCAGATGCTGTACCTGCTGCTGACCCGGCCGGAGCTGATGGCGCGGATGCGGCAGCGGCCCGCGGAGCGCGGCCCCGTCCTGGACGAGCTGCTGCGGTACATCCCGCACCGCAGCAGCGTGGGCCTGGCCCGGATCGCGCTGGAGGACGTCGAGCTGAGCGGGGTGCGCATCGCCGCGGGCGAGCCCGTCTACGTCTCCTACCTGGCCGCCAACCGCGACCCGGCCGTCTTCCTGGACCCGGACGTGATCGACCCCGACCGCGACCCCAACCCCCACCTGGCCTTCGGCAACGGCCCGCACTACTGCACGGGCGCCGTTCTCGCCCGGCTGCAGACCGAGCTGCTGATCGACACGCTGCTGGACCGGCTGCCGGGTCTGCGGCTCGCGGTCCCGCCGGGCCAGGTCGCCTGGCGCCGCAGGACGATGATCCGCGGTCCGCAGACCCTTCCGGTCACCTGGTGAGGACGGCGGGCCGGGTCAGGCCCGCAGCCACTCGGTGACCACCACGTGCCCGCCCGTGCGCAGCCGCAGCGCGAACGGGCCGGTGGGCGGGGCATCGCCGGTGAAGCGGCCCAGGTCGTCGGCCGTGAGCCGGGCGCCGGGCCCAGGGCCCCTCAGCACCTCGATCCGGGCCGGCTGCGGCGGCATCACCTGCCCCATCAGGCCGTCCCCGGAGACCTCCACGTCCACGGTCAGCTCGCCGGCCTGGAAGGTCAGCATCCGCGGCACGTCCACGGCGCCCCTGACCGGGAGCGCGTCGAGCAGCGAGTCGAAGGTCAGCTCGGCGACACGGGCGTCCAGGTCGTGCAGCGCGTAGGCCTCGACGGCCAGTTGGCACAGGACGTCCGGTACCGGGTCCAGGACGGCGGCGGCCCGGCGCAGCTCGTCCTCCAGCACTCCCCCGTCGAACCCGCCGGCGCCGTCGGCGCCGCCGCCGTGGTCGTCCCCGAGGATGTGGTCGTCGTCGTTCACGATGTCCCCCGTGCGTCGAGTCGTGCGCGCAGGCGCCGCAGACAGCGCTGGCGCAGAGGTCCGATGCTGCCCACGGCGACTCCCAGCGCGGCGGACACCTCCTGGTAGCTGGGCGGCGGCGAGGCCATCAGCACCCGCAGCAACTGACGGCAGCGGTCACCGAGTCGCTCGAACTCCTGCCACAGCCGCCGGATCCGCTCGCTCTGCGCGGCGGCCTCCTCGGAGTCCAGCAGCGACTGCTCCGGCGAGCCGTCCTCGCTGATCCGGTCCAGCAGCTGCGGATCGTCGGTCACCGTCAGCCGGCTCAGGCTCCTGAGCGTCTTCAGGCACTCGTGGCGCGCGGTGCTCGCCAGCCACGATCCGGCCTTGTCGGGCTCCCTGATCCGCCCCAGGTGCTGGGCGAAGCGGAACCAGACGGTCTGGTACACCTCGTGCCCGTCGGCGTCGGAGAGCCGGTGCGCGCGCACGACCGACCACACCAGCGGGCTCAGCCCCTCCACCAACGCCTTCCAGGCCGACGCGTCGCCGTCGACGGCGGACTGGACGAGCACGCCGACATCTGCACGATCCACGAACTCACCCCTCGTGTACGGCACATCATCGTACGCCGTGGAAGGGAGGGTTCCGGAGCCGGTCACGATCATCGTGGTCCTCATGCCGGCGGTGCGAGGCGCAGGACGGGCACGGGGCGCCAGGTGGGCGGGAGCAGCGCCGGTACGTGCGCCCCGCGCACCTCCGCGTACCCGGTGTTGGCCTCCAGGAGTTGGCGGCGGGCCGCGCGCGGGTTGCGCTCCTTGTGCGCCGTCATGTGGGCGGCGACCATGCCGGCGGCCACGGGGGTGGCGAACGAGGTTCCGCTCCAGTGCGCGTACCCCTCGAACATCACCTGGTCCGCCTTGCCTCCGCCGCTCTCGCCTGCCTCGCTCAGCAGCCCCGTGTGGCGCGGGTACTGGCAGGTGCAGGCGTACTGGAAGCCGAACCGGCAGGCGTCGTAGGTGGAGTGCTGGTAGACGTACGGCACCGGGGCCCCGAAGCCGGTGAGGGCGCTGGTGAGCCGCTCGCCGGGGGCGTAGGCCCGCACCCAGGCGCCGTGGTTGCTGAAGCAGGCGCCGAACTCGCCGTCGCCGCGCAGGGCGCCGACGGACAGCACGGAGTCGGCGTAGTCGGGCAGGCCGGCATAGGCGGCGGGCCAGAACGGGGTGGCGCTGGCGTTGTTGCCGGCGGCGGCGACGAGCAGGGTGCCCCGCTCGCGCAGTTCGCGCATGAAGGCGTCCACGCCGAGCAGTCCGTCGGTGCGGCCGTTGGAGGTGCCGGCGGAGAGACTGATGATGTCGGGCCAGCCGTTCTCGTCGACGGCCTCGAAGAGCTTGTGCCCGAATTCGGACTCCAGGACGGCGCCGGCGTCGCTGAGGGTGCCGCGGACCGTGATGTCGGTGTTCGGGGCGACGGCGGCGACGAGTGCGGCGATGAACGTGCCGTGGCCGACGTACTGCTGGAGCACGCCCTGGTCGTCCGTCTCGCGCTCCTGTTCGTCGCCCTGGGTGTGGCCGAGCAGCGGCACGGCGCGGTAGTCGTGCGTGAGGCCGGTGTCGATGACGAGGACGCCGACGGCGGTGTCCGCGTCGTAGGCGGTCCCGGCGGGCGCGGGGTTGGTGCCCTGGGTGAGCGGGGCTGGCACCGGCTCGTCGCCGGGACAGGCGTTCACCGCGACGGACACCACGTGGTTGCGGCTGACCAGCCGCCGCCCGGCCCGTCCCTCGTGCTCGCGCAGTGCGCGCAGGGCGTGCGCGACGGCACGGTCGCCGCTGCGGTCGCCGTGTCCGGGGTCGCCGACCTGGATCCGGGTGACGCCCGTGCGGTTGGTCTCCGGGCTCGCGCGGCGCACGTGGTCGGTGGTCAGGCCGGTCGTGCCGGCGAAGTGCGTGCGCACGGTGTCCTCGACCAGCCGGGCCTCCTCGCCGTCGCGGGCGAGGACGACACCCTTCTCGTAGAAGAACTCGGCCGAGTCGTCCGGGCCCATCGCCAGGGGGACGTCGGGCATCGAGCGCTGGACCTGGTCGAACTGCTCATGGAATCGCTGTGGTGCCATGGCGTGGGTGTCCTCCCCTTGGGGCGATGGTCGTACAGTCAGAGCCGCCGGGCCCTCGATTGATACAGCGTCGACACCCGTGACGCGGTTTCGGCGTCACTTCGGTGCCACTACCATCCGGTGGGTGACAGCGGGAAGCGAATCGGTGCTGGAACTGCTGCCGATGGTGTTCGCTGCCCCGGGCGAGGCGCTGGCACGGGCGCACGCGCTGCTGGACGCCGGTCCGTCGCCGCTGCACGCCTCGGTGGCGCACCAGGTGATCGGCATCTGGCAGCGGGACTTCGGCGACATGCGGCCGGCCCTGCGGCATCTGCGGCGGGCACGCGATCTGGCGGCGCGGGCGGGCTCGGCCGACCGGGAGGCCGACGTACTGGCCACGCTCGGGGTCGCGCTGGTGCACGCGGGACGCACCCGGGAAGGCCTCACAGCGTTCGACGAGGGTGTGGCGCGCGGAACGGGGCACACCCGGGCCCGGGTCCGGTACCGGCGGGCGTACGTGTGGTGGGTGCTGGGCCGGCACCGTCAGGCCCTGGAGGACGTACGCCGGGCCGTTCCCGTGCTGCGGCAGGCCGACGACGTGATCTGGACGGCGCGGGCGCTGACGTTGCGGGCCACGGTGCACCTGGCACTGGGTGCGGTGGAACGGGCCGACGCCGACTTCACTGCGGCGGAGGCGCTGTGGGACACCACCGGCCAGGAGCACGACAAGGCCGACGCGGTGGAGAGCCGCGGCCTGGCGGCGTTCCGCCGGGGTGACATACCGGCGGCGCTGCGACTGCTGGACGAGGCCGAGGAGCGGTACGCCAAGCTCGGCACACCCACGTTCATGCTGAACATCCGGCGCTGCGAGGTGCTGATGGCGGCCGGGCTGGCCCCGGAGGCGCTGGCCGAGGCGGACGCGGCGATCGCCGAACTCGACCGGCTGGGCGGCCAGTCGACCCGCAAGGCCGAGCTGCTGCTGGCGGCGGCGCGCGCGGCGCGGCTGGCGGACGACCCGCACACGGCGATGGCGCGGGCCGCGGTGGCCGTGCGGCTGTTCGCCGGACAGCGGCGCGCCTGGTGGGAGACGCATGCCCGGCTGGTGCTGATCGAGGCGCGGGTCGCCGTCGGACGCCGCTCCGCCCGGCTCGTCGCGGACGCCGCCGCGGTGGCCGAACGGCTGGCCGCCTTCGGCTCCCCGGCCGCGCCGGAGGCGTCGCTGCTGGCGGGCCGGATCGCGCTGACCCTGGGCCGGCCGGCGGAGGCGGAGCGCCATCTGGCCGCCGCCGCGCGCAGTCGGCACGGCGGGCCGCCGCTGGCGCGGATGACCGGATGGGCCGCGCAGGCTCTGCGGGCACGGGCTGCGGGCTCGGGCCGCGGAGTGCTGGAAGCCTGCCGGCGCGGGCTCGACGTGCTGGACGACCACCGGATGACGCTCGGTGCCTCCGAGTTGCGTGCCCGGGCCACCGCGCAGGGCGCCGAACTGGCCGCACTGGCCCAGGAGTCGGCCCTCGCCTCGGGGCAGCCGCGGCGGCTGCTGATGTGGAGCGAACGCTGGCGGGCCACCGTGCTGTCCGCGCCGCCCACCCGGCCGCCCGCCGACCCGGCGCTGCTCAGCGGCCTGACCGCGTTCCGGGAGATCGCCGCCCGTGCGGAGGAGGCCCGTCAGGACGGCCATCCGGTTCCGGCGCTGGAACGGGAACAGCGTCGCCTGGAACGGGAGATCCGCTCCCGCACCCTGCATCTGCGCGGTGCGGCCCCGGGCGGCGGCGACCGCTTCGAGCCGGGCCGGCTGCTGGAGCGGCTCGGGGACGCGCGGCTGGTCGAACTGGCCGTGCTGGACGGCCGGGTGCACGTGCTGCTGTGCGCCGAGGGGCGGGTGCGGCGCTTCGAGGCGGGGCGGCTCGCGGACGCGGTGGTCGAGGCCGATCACGTGCAGGCGGGGCTGCGGCGGCTCGCCCATCCGGGCGCGGCGGCCCGGCTGCCGCTGGTGGAGGCGGCCGGGCGGCGCCTCCAGGAGCTGCTGCTCGGTCCGGCCGCCGGGTACCTGGGCACGGGACCCGTCGTGGTGGTACCGCCGGGCTCGCTGCACCGGGTGCCGTGGGCGCTGCTGCCGGCGCTGCGGGAACGGGTGCTGAGTGTGTCGCCGTCGGCGAGCAGCTGGCTGCGCGCCCGGGAGACCGAACCGCCGCCCCGGTCACGCCAGGTGCTGGTGCGCGGCCCCGGGCTGGCGACCGGCGGCGCGGAGGTGCCGGAGCTGGCCCGCCGGTACGGTGCGCCGACCGTGCTGGAGGGGGCCGAAGCACATGTGTCGCGTGTGCTGCGGGAGCTGGACGGGGCCGCGCTCGCGCACATCGCCGCGCACGGTGCCTTCCGCGCGGACAGTCCCCTGTTCTCGTCGCTGACGATGGCGGACGGCCCGATCGTGGTGCACGACTTCGAACGCCTGGACCGCAGCCCGTACCGGATCATCCTCTCCTGCTGCGACACCGCGCGGCTCGCCTCCGTCGGAGCCGACGAGCTCCTCGGCCTGGTCACCGCGCTGCTGCCGCTGGGGACGGCCGGGGTGGTGGCGTGCAGCGCGCCCGTCAACGACGAGGCGGTGGTGCCGTTGATGCTCGCGCTGCACAAGGCGCTCGGCGCCGGCCTGTCCCTGGCCGAGGCCCTGCGCGACGCGCGGGCCGCTCTGCCGGGCGACGCGACGCACCAGGCCACGGGGTGGGCGTTCTCGGCGTTCGGTGCGGCGTGAGACCGGGCCCCGGCCTTCAACCCGGCGCGAGACCGGCCCCGGGGCAGCGGACCGGGCGGTCATAGCGGCCGGGCCGCCGCCCCTGGCGCCCACCGGTCGGGCCACCCGGTCCAGCAGGTCCCGACAGGGCCGGGGTACGCGCCCCCTGGCAGCGGCGGCGCGGGACTCGCTGCTCACGGCAGCAGGGATCGGGCGAAGACGACCATGGGGCGGCCGGGGCCGTTGTAGTCGTCCACGACGCGGGCGTCGAAGCCGAGGCTGCGGTGGAAGGCGATGGAGCCCTCGTTGGTGACCGAGGTGATGGCCTTCAGACGAACGGCGCCCCGGGCTCGGGCGGCCTCGGTGAACGCCGTCCACAGGCGGCGGCCGAGGCCGGTGCCGCGGGCGTCGTCGCGGGTGGCGATGAGGTGGACGTATCCCGTGCGGTCCGGGGTCACGAAGCCGATGAGGTAGCCGCGGATGCCGTCCTCCGCGCGGGCGACCCGGCACGTCGAGCCGAACTGCTGCACCAGGACCGGCTGGTGGAGCGCCCGGAGGTCGCGGTCGCCCCAGAAGCGGGAGTGGTCCCGCAGGACCTGGTCGAGATCGGTGACGGTGGCGGGGAGGACGGCGAGCGGCATGCGTCCGATCATGGCAGAGGACCGTAACGGGCCGCCGCGCGGCGTGCGGCATCGGCCGATTGCCGCCGGATGTCGGCTCGTTCGAGAACCCCCGCGTCCGGTCCGAAGCCGAGCAGCCGCCGTCTCGCAGCGAGCGGTGAGTCGAAGTGCGGCACCAGCCCGTGCCGGCCGCGTTCCGGGTCCGGGCGGGTGGCGGCCGTCGTGTCGCCGAGGATCTCGGGCAGCACGGCGAGCGCGGCGTCGATGAGCTGTACGGTGACCGGGAGCTGGCCGAGGCTCGCCTCAAACTCCGCGGTCCAGCGCGCCCAGAAACCGGCCAGCCCGAAATCGCCTTCGTACGGTCCCGCCCCTCCGCGGGCAGCGAGGCCGGGCGCTTCCGCCGCGCCTGCGCGAGCGCGTCGCCCAGCCTGACCCGTTCCAGTGGGCCGCCCGCCGGAGACGGCCCGCAGGTGGAGCAGCAGGGACAGCGGCCGGTCGGCTCTCATCGGGCGGTCACGTCCTTTCCGCACCCGCTCGACCGGAAGGAGTGATTCCGACCGCCCGCCCCGGGTCGGTTCACCTGCGGTGCCACTCCTCGGCCAGCAGCTCGTAGGAGCGCACCCGGTCCGCGTGGTCGTGGGTGATGGTGGTGATGAGCAACTCGTCGGCTCCAGTGGCCTCCTGGAGCTGCTCCAGTTGGGCGGCGACCCGGCCGGGAGAGCCCACGAACTGGGTGTCGACGCGGTCCTGGACCAACGCCCGGTCCTCGTCGCTCCAGGTGTGGGCGCGGGCCTCCTCCGGCGTCGGGAACTGGATCGCGCCCTCGGCCGTGCGGATGCTGCGCACCCACAGGCCGTAGCCGGTGGCCAGTTCGCGTGCCGTCTCGTCGTCCTCGGCGACGACCACGTCCGCGGAGACGCTGACGTGCGGCTTGTCGAGGAACTCCGACGGCTGGAAGTACGACCGGTAGCCCTCCACCGCGTCCAGGACCGTGGCGGGGCTGACGTGGTAGTTCGCCGCGAAGCGCAGGCCCCGGGCGCCCGCGACCTCGGCGCTGGTGCCGCCGCTGCTGCCCAGGATCCACACCTCGACGTCGGCGCCCTCGCCCGGCACGACGTGCGCCTGCACGCCCTCAGGGGAGCGGTAGGTGCCGGCCAGCAGGGCGAGGATGTCGTCGATCTGCTCGGCGTAGTCCTGCGACTCGGCGCCCGGCAGCGTGAGCAGCTTGCGCTGCAGGGCGATCCGGGGTGAGCCGAGGATGCGCTCGAAGGAGAAGGGGGGCGGGATCAGCAGGCCGTTCGGGGCCCGGCCGTCGACGACCGGGGTGGCGGTCGGCGGCGCGGCCGCCTTCCCGGCCGGCGGGCGGCCTCCCGAGCGGCCGAGGCCGAGGTCGAGGCGGCCGGGGTGCAGTGCGTCGATCAGGCCGAATTCCTCCACCGTGGACAGCGCGGTGCGGTGGCCGAGTTGGACGGCCCCGGAGCCGAGACGGATCGTCGAGGTCGCGGCGGCTGTCAGGGCGAGGACGACCGCCGGGGAGGTACCGGCGACGCCCGGGTTGAGGTGGTGTTCGGCGAACCAGTAGCGGGCGTAGCCGAGGCGTTCGGCCTGCTGGGCCAGGTCCATGGAGTTGCGCAGGGCGTCGCCCGCCGTGGACCCGGACGGTATCGGGGCCAGGTCGAGGACGCCGAGGGGGATGTCGGAGGACATGATGGGCTCCTCAGCGGTCGAGGGGAGTGGGTGCGGATACGGGCGCCGGCTTCGCGAACACCGGGCCCCAGTCGAACGGCGGATCCGGGATCTCGCGGCGCAGCACGGGCGCTACCTCGCTCTGGAACAGCTCCAGCGAGTCCCGGTGCCGGGTGTCGGTGAGCCCGCTCGCGTCGGCCTGCACGTGCAGTACGGTGTGGCCGAACTGCTCGTGGTAGCGGTGCACCTTCTCCAGCACCTGCTGCGGGCTGCCGATCAGCGCGGAGCTGCGCTCGACGAAGTCCTCCAGGGTCTCGAAGACCACCGGCAGGCCCGCCCTCCGCTGGAACGCCAGGTTGCTCTCGAAGATCGGGCGGTAGGCGGCGAGCGCCTCCTGCGTCGTACGGGCCACGTAGGTGCCCGCCGAGCCGGCGCCGACCGCGACGTCGGCCGGGTCGTGGCCGTGGTGCTCCCAGCGTTCGCGGTAGTAGCGGATCAACCGCGCGTACGGCTCGATGGGGTTGGTGACGTTCGCCGAGAACAGCGGGTCGCCGTAGCGGGCGGCGAGGTCGACGCTCTCCTTGCTGGTGGCGCTGCCGTGCCAGACCCGGATCGGCTGCTGATAGGGCCGCGGCCAGACCTCGGCGTCCTTCAGCGGCGGACGGAAGCGGGTGTCGGCGGTCACCCTGTCCTGCCGCCAGATCTGCCGGAACACCTCGTAGCTCTCGGCGTTGCGGTCCCACTGGTCCTCGGGTGTGACGTGGAACAGCTCGCGCTGGGCGGCGCCGTTGCCCTTGCCGATGATCAGCTCCAGCCGTCCGCCCGCCAGATGGTCCAGCGTGGCGTAGTCCTCGTAGGCGCGCACGGGGTCCAGCAGGCTGAGGGTGGTGACGGCGGTGAACAGCCGGATGCGCCGGGTGAGGGCGGCGATGTGGCTGAGCACGACCGTCGGGGAGGAGGAGATGAACGGCCGCTCGTGCCGCTCCCCCACGCCGAACCCGTCGAAGCCCAGCTCCTCGGCGAGCAGCGCGTTGTCGAGGACCTCGCGGAAGCGGTCCTGTGTCGGCTTCCAGACGCCCGTGACCGGGTCCGGGCGGTGCACGATCAGGGTGATGGCGAGGAACTTCACGACGCCACCCGCTCCTCGCGCACCTCGTCCGGGTGCGTGAGGCCGAGGTGGTCGCGCAGGGTGGTGCCCTTGTAGTCGGCGCGGAAGACGCCCTGTTCCTGAAGGAGGGGGACCACCCGGTCGGCGAAGGGGTCGAGGCCGCCCGGGGTGATGTGCGGGACCAGGATGAAGCCGTCGGACGCGTCGGCCTGCACGAAGTCGTTGATGGTCTTCGCGACGGTCGCCGGGGAGCCGACGAAGGTCTGCCGGTTGCCGGTGTTGATCACCAGGTCGCGGATGGACCAGTTGTTCGCGGCGGCGAGCTCGCGCCACTCGCGGGCGACGGCCAACGGGTCACGGTACATGCGCACCTGGGCGCGGCCCTTGGAGATGTGCTCGTCGCTGACGTCCGGGTCGATGTCGGGCAGCGGCCCCTCCGGGTCGTACGCGGACAGGTCGCGGTTCCAGACGAACTCCAGGTGCTTGATGGCGGTCGCGCCGCTGACCTGCTGCCGGCGCACCTGGCGGGCCAGCTCGGCCGCCTCGGCGTCGGTGTCGCCGAGGACGAAGGTGGCGGCGGGCAGGATCAGCAGCTGGTCGTGCCGGCGGCCGTACTTGGCCAGGCGGGCCTTGACGTCGGTGTAGAAGGTTTGGCCCTCCTTCAGGGTGGAGTAGCGGCTGAAGATGGCGTCGGCACTGGACGCGGCGAACTCCCGGCCCTCCTCGGAGTCGCCGGCCTGGAAGATCACCGGTCGGCCCTGCGGCGAGCGCGGCACGTTGAACTGTCCGTGGATGTCGAAGTGCCGGCCCTGGTGGACGAAGGCGCCGGCCTTGGCGTCGCGCAGGAAGGTGCCTGTGGCCTGGTCGGCGACGATCTCGTCCCCCTGCCAGGAGTCGAAGAGTTCGTTCGCCGTGGCGAGGAACTCCTTGGCGCGCGAGTAGCGCTCCTCCTGCGGCAGGAAGCCGCCGCGGCGGAAGTTCTCGCCGGTGAAGGCGTCCCAGGAGGTGACGACGTTCCACGCGGAGCGGCCGCCGGAGAGGTGGTCGAGGCTGGCGAACTGGCGGGCGACCTCGTAGGGCTCGTTGAAGGTGGAGTTGATGGTGCCGGTCAGTCCGAGGCGGTCGGTGACGGCGGCCAGCGCGGCGAGGACGGTGAAGGTGTCGGGGCGGCCGACGACGTCCAGGTCGTAGATCTTCCCGCCCTGTTCGCGCAGCCGGAGTCCCTCGGCGAGGAAGAGGAAGTCGAACTTGGCGCGTTCGGCGGTCTGCGCGAAGCGGACGAAGGAGTCGAACTCGATGTGGCTGCCGGCAGCCGGGTCGCTCCAGACGGTGGTGTTGTTCACTCCCGGGAAGTGGGCGGCCAGGTGGATCTGCTTCTGCGGTTTGCTCATGGTCGTGGGTCCCTCCGGCTCAGGCGGCGGCGTAACGGTTGGCGGGGCGGGCGAGCCCGAGCAGTCCGCGCAGGGAGTCGGCCTCGTAGGCACGCCGGAAGGCGCCGCGGCGCTGGAGTTCGGGGACCAGGCCCTGGGTGATCGCCGGCAGGTCGTGCCCGAGGACGGCGGGGCGGAGCCGGAAGCCGGTCAGTCCGCCGGCCTGCAACTCCTGGAGCAGATCGGCGAGCTGGCCGGGCGTGCCGGTGAAGACGCGGGCGTCGCTGGTGTACGGCTCACCGGAGAGCTCGTCGAGGCGTTCCCGGCGGGCCGCCGCGGCGGAGGCGTCGTCGTCGAGGAAGACGACGAGGTCGCCGAAGACGTGCAGGGGCTCGTCGGCGCGGCCGGCCGCCTCCTGCTCGGCGCGGATCTCGGCGACGATCGCGCGGGCCTGGTCGGTGTCGTGCGGGGTGACGTACCCGATGTCGGCCTGGCGGGCCACCAGCCGGTACGGCACGGTCTGGTGGGCGAGGGCGCTGACGATCGGCCGGCCCTGCGGCGGGCGGGGCGTGATGGACGGGCCCTTGACGCTGAAGAACCTGCCCTCGAAGTCGATGTAGTGCAGCTTGTCGCGGTCGATGAAGCGGCCGGTGGCCACGTCCCGGATCTCCGCGTCGTCCTCCCAGCTGTCCCACAGCCGCCGGACCACCTCGACGTATTCCGCGGCCTCGTCGAAGAGTTCGGTGACCCGCTCCTGTCCGGCCGGGGTCCGGAGTTCCTCCAGGCTCAGCGGGGCGAAGGTGCGGCGGCCGAAGTGGTCGGCCTCGTGCGGGCGGGCGGTGAGCTGCACCCGCAGGCCCGCGCGGCCGGTGCTCACATAGTCGAGGGTGGCGATCGCCTTGGAGATGTGGAACGGCTCGGTGTGGGTGGCGATCACGGTCGGCACCAGGCCGATGTGCTGGGTGAGCGGCGCGATCCGGGACGCGATCAGTACGGCGTCCAGGCGTCCGCGGACCTGGTCGGTGCGGCCGTCCGGCTCGCCGTAGTGGGAGGACTGCAGGCCGAGACCGTCCTCGATGGTCACGAGGTCGAGCAGGCCGCGTTCGGCCTCGGCGACCAGGTCGGCCCAGTATCGGGCGGTGAACAGGTCCTTGGACCGGGACACCGGCTCCCGCCAGGAGGCAGGGTGCCAGCCGGTGCCGTCCAGGGCGACGGCGAGGTGCAGGGAGTCAGAGACGGATGAGGACACGGGAGGGGTGCCTTCCTTCAGGTCCGTACGGGATCGCCTGCCCACGGCACAGGGGTGGGCGGCGGCGCAGCAGGGGTTCCACCGGGCGGCGCCGGAACGGGTCGGGAGCGACAGCCGGCGCCGGGAGAGAGGGTCAGGAACGACAGAGCGCGCCGGCCACGCGCTGGAGGTCGATGTGGGGCCGGGAGTGGAGGCGGACGGCGTGGAGTAGGCGGGTCACGTCCGTCACCTCCGTCCGTCGGGCGCGTCGGACCGTGCGGCGCGCCGTACACATCTCCTCACAACTCGGAACGCGTCGGCCGCGCCGTCTGTTCCGGGCGCGCGGACCTGGCGGATGGCCGAGCGGCGACGCAGGGTGAAGCCGATCGACTCGTACAGCCGGATCGCCCGCGTGTTCTCCGCGGCGGCGTGCAGGAACGGTGTGTCCCCGCGGTCCCGGATTCCCGCCGCGACCGCGCGCACCAGCCGGGTGGCCAGGCCCCGGCCCCGGTGCTCGGGGTCGGTGCAGACGGCGCTGATCTCCGTCCACCCGGGCAGCCGCAGCCGCTCACCGGCCATGGCGATCAACCGTCCCTCGTGCCGGATGCCGAGATAGGTGCCCATCTCGACGGTCCGCTTCAGGAAGGGGCCCGGCCTGGTACGGGCGACCAGGTCCAGGATCTCGGGGACGTCGGCGCGGCCGAGCCGTACTGCCTTGGGGGCGGGGATGGGCCACGGAGGCGGTGTCCTCTCTCAGTCGGATGTGCGTGCGGAGTCGAGTGATGTGGCTGGTCGTCAGGAGTTGTCGAGCGGCAGACCGGGCGGGTTGACCTCGGACTCGGCGACGGCCTCGCCGGACAGGTTCCAGGCCTTGAGCCACTTGCCGTACTGACCGTTCTTGATCAGGTAGTTGATGGCGTCGGCGAGGGGCTTGGCGAGGCCGCTGTCCTTCTTGGCGGTCGCGGCGATCAGACCCTGGAGCCTCTCCCCGGCACCGGAGAACTGGCCCGCGATACGGGTCGCCTGGGGGGTGCCGGCGGTCTTCGCCGCGTGGTACGCGAGGTTCGGGTTGGGGCCGAAGTACGCGTCGATCTTGCCGCTGCTCAGCGCCAGGTAGGTGCTGTTGGTGTCCTGGAAGTACTTGACCGTGAGGGGCTTCTTGCCCTCCTTGGCCAGCTTCGCCTTCCACTCCAGGAGGATCTTCTCCTGGTTGGTGCCGTTGCCGACGGAGACCGTCCTGCCGGCGAGGTTCTCGTAGTCGCCGTCGAAGTTCCAGGCGCTGTCCTTCTTCACCTCGAGGGCCAGGTCGTCCTTCCGGTAGGAGGCGAACTCGTACTTCTTCTTGCGCTCCTCGGTGTCGGTGACGTTGGAGAAGGCCACGTCGACCTTTCCGCTGTCGAGGCCTATGAACAGGTTCTCCCAGGTCGACCGTCGCTCCTCGGGCTTTAGACCGAATACGGCGGCCACCAGGCGCCCGAGGTCGGGCTCGGAGCCCGTGAGCGTCTTCTGGTCGCTGCCCACGAAGCCGAGCGGCGGGCTGCCGGACGGCAGCGTGCCGGATCCGATCACCAGCTTGCCGCTCTTCTTGACGGCGTCGGGCAGTTCGGCCCTGATGGACTTCACCTCCGACACCTTCAGCGTGGTCTCGGTGGCCGCGGCGTTGGACAGCCGGCCCACGGTGACCGTGCCGGCGGCGTCGGTCGTGGTGGCGGCGTCGCTGTCACCCCCGCAGGCGGCGAGCCCGGTGGCGAGGGTGGCGACGGCGGTCGCCGCGGTGATGCCGCGTGTCAGGCTGCGTCGGGACATGTGGGTAGGCATGGCTGTCCTTGTCGTTCAGGAAGGGTGTCGAGGATGGCGTGGGGGGGAGTCGTGGTGCCCGGCACCGGCCGGGTCACAGGACCTTGCTGAGGAAGTCCCTGGTCCGCTCGTGCTGCGGCTTGTCCAGGACCTCGGCGGGCGGGCCCTGCTCGACGATCTTGCCGCCGTCGATGAAGACGACCCGGTCGGCGATCTCACGGGCGAAACCGATCTCGTGGGTGACGATCACCAGGGTGGTGCCGCTTCTCGCCAGGTCCCTGATGACGGCGAGGACCTCGCCGACGAGTTCGGGGTCGAGGGCCGAGGTGGGCTCGTCGAAGAGGATGATGCCGGGCCGCAGGGCGAGGGCGCGGGCGATGGCCACACGCTGCTGCTGCCCGCCCGACAACTGCCGTGGGTAGGCGGTCGCCTTGTCGGCGAGCCCGACCCGTTCCAGCAGTTCGCGGGCGAGCTCCTGGGCCGCGGCCTTGCCGAGCTTCCCGGTCGCCACCGGGGCGGCGGCCACGTTGTCCAGCACGGTCAGGTGCGGGAAGAGGTTGAAGTTCTGGAAGACGAAGCCGATCCGGCTGCGCTGGGTCAGGATGGCGCGCTCGCTCAGCTCCTTCAGCCGGTCGCCCTGTCGTCGCAAGCCGATCAGTTCGCCGTTGACGCTGACGTAGCCGATCTCGGGCTTCTCCAGGTGGTTGACGACCCGCAGCAGGGTGGACTTGCCGGAGCCGGAGGGGCCGATGATCACGGTGACCTCGCCCGGCCGGACGGTCAGGTCGATGCCGTTCAGTACCCGGTGGGTGCCGTACCACTTGTGCACGTCGTGCACCTCGACCGCGGCCGAGGCGGTCTCGAGGCTTTCCAGGGTCTCGATGGTCATACGGCGGCCTCCCTGCGGATGCGGGTCCGCAGGTCGCTCAGACCGGCCCGGAGTTTCTGCAACGGCGTCGGCGGCAGGGAGCGGGTGGCGCCCCTGGCGTAGTACCGCTCGACGTAGAACTGCACGACGGACACGATGCTGGTGAGGATCAGGTACCAGACGGTGACGACCAGCAGCAGCGGGACGATGTCGCCGGGATACGTGCTGCCCATGGTCTGGGCGGCGCCGAACAGGTCGAACAGGGAGACGTAGAAGACCAGCGAGGTGCTCTTGATCAGGCCGATGAGCTGGTTGACGTAGTTCGGGGTGATGGAGCGCAGCGCCTGCGGAAGGACGATCTTCCGGAACTGGTAGCCCTTGGGCAGGCCCAGCGCGGCGGCCGCCTCGTGCTGGCCCTGGTCGACGGAGAGGATGCCGCCGCGGACCACCTCCGCCGCGTACGCGGCCTCGTTGAGACTGAGGCCGATGACGGCGACCACCATGTCGGTGGCGAGCCGCGACTCGTCGAAGCTGAAGAAGGCGGGCCCGAAGGGGACGCCGACGCTGAGCGTCTTGTACAGGGCGCTGAAGTTGTAGAGGAAGATGAGCACCACGATCAGCGGTATGGAGCGCAACGCCCACACATAGGTCCAGCTGACGGCGCGCAGCACCGGACTCCTGGACAGCCGGCCCAGGGCGATCACGATGCCGCCGAGAAGGCCCAGGACCGCGCTGAGGGCGGTCACTTCGAGAGTGATGCCGAGCCCGTCGAGGATGGTCGGCCGGAAGAACCAGTAGGCGAAGCGGTCCCATTGGTAGAAGGAGTTGGTGATCAGGCCGTGGACGATCTGGGCGACGACGACCAGCACGACCGCGGTGGCGATCCAGCGGCCGGGCCGGCGCAGTGGCAGGACCCGCTGGGCGGCGAGAGGTTCGCTCCGTTGCGGCGCTGTATCAACGTCTGGCAACTCAAGTGGAGTTGACAGACTGTCAGTGGTCGTTTTCGAGGCGTCGAGGGACACGGCTGTCCCCGGCGATTCACTCATGGCGGGCTCCGAGAAGGTTCGGACACCCCTCGGCCGCGGCGACGTCGCGCAGCACCGTGCCGGCAGGCGAGGAGGCTCTGCCGGTACGGTGCGGCATCACGGGGCGCACGGTACCGGGAGGTGGGCGGACAACGGCACACCGCTCGGCGGTGTTCGTCGGATGCGCGGGCGGGGCTGCGGGAAGCCGTCAGCCCTGGAGCCGGCTACAGCCGGGCGCGGTACACAGTGCGCTGTTGACGCGGAGCAGATCGACGGCGCGGTCGGCGACGAGGAGCTGCGCGTGCGGCTGTACGCGGCGCGGGGAGCGGCGTACCGCCGTCCTGCGAGCTGCGTCCATGTCCGTCACCCGTCACTGTTCCGGCCCCGTGGGGCCTCGCGCTTACCGATCATCCGGTCCGGTCGTCACCTGGGGCACCCCACCGCGGTGCGAGGGTTGCCGGTCAGCCAGCCAGGGCTTGTCGCTGACGCTCATGACCGTTCTGAGCCGTAAGTAAGTCAGTTGGCCCGGTCGATGTCAATGACGTCCCACCCGCTGAAACAGCTCAGCGGCATTCGGCGCGGTCCGCGCCGCCGGCGTGGGCCGCCCAGTCGAGGATCTGCACGGCGGCTCCGGCCGCTTCCAGGCCCTGGCAGCGGGCGTGGTGGCGGCGGGCGATGCCGTCGAGGTCGAGGTGGGCCCCGAAGGCCGGGTGGGCCGCCAGGCGGCGTGCGTACGCCCACAGCGCGGGATGGTCCGCGATGCGCTGCACCGCGGAGGCGTCCAGGTGGACGCGGTGCACGGTGTCGAGGTGCACCAACGACACCCACAACTCGACGTCGGCCGCAGTGATCTGGTCGCCTGCCACATACGGGGTGCCGTCGGCGAGTCGCCGATCCAGTGCGCCCAGGGTGTCGAGCAGCACGTCCAGGGCCGCCGCCCGCACCACCGGGTCGGCGCCGGCGCGTCCGGCGTTCTGCGCGGCCTCGTCGACACCCTGGGCGCACAGGCGCTCGACGGCCTCGATCTCCGGGGCTGCGCGGCACGGGTACAGCGGGGCACGTCCGTCCCCGAAGTGCCGGTCCAGGTCCCGCATGATGTCGGGGGCATGGGTGCTGACGATCCGGCCGGACCAGTCGTCGCTGAGCACCGGCGCCAGGGCCGGGCCCGCGTAGCGGTGGGCGCTCGCCTCGTACAGCGGGCGCAGTGCGGCGTGCCCGCCGCCGGGACAGTCCGGTACGGCGGACAGGAAGGTCACCGGACAGATGTCGTCCAGGCCGAGCAGGCTGTGGGTGACGGCGATACGCAGGCCCTGCGGACAGGCGGTGGACAGGTGGAGGCGGTAGCGGCGCGGCACCGGGTAGTGGCCGCTGCGCGGGTCGCGGCCGATGCGGCCGCGCAACACGGGAGCGGTCGAAGTGGTGGGGCGGGCGGCGTGCGGCGTGATGGACATGTGCCTCCCTGGTACGGGCGCGTGGACGTACGCGCGGGGGAAGTCGGCGGCGGAGGGGTGTGCGACGGAAGCGGTCCGGGGCGAGGCTCACCGCATGGGTGCCGCGGGCCGGGGCGCGTGACGGGCCCGGCGCCGTGCGGTGGTACCGGCGCGCCGGCGGGGCCCGTGGCATGCCGCCGGGCCGGATCGGCGCGGGACCGTCGGGTTCAGCCCATGGGGCTGATGGCGCTGCACACGCGCAGCAGGTCGATGTGGCGGCGGGAGGTCAGAAGAGGCGACGGCCGCGGCGTACGGCTCACGCGGCCGGTGACCGGCTCAAGGCGCCCCATGTTTCCCTACCTGTTCACTAGGATTCCTCAGTGGAGTGTCGGTCCACCTGGAGCCGCAGTCAAGAGGGAGTCCGCCGGGCCGGCTCCCGAGGTGCGGACCGTGGGCGGTGGGAGTCGATGCGCAGGTTGCCGTAGTCCCAGGACCGCAGCGACAGCCGCCGCGACTCCGCGACGCGAGCCCGGTGTTCGGCGGCCTCACGCTCCTCCGCGGCGAAGGCCCGGACCGTCTCCATGTTCATCAAGCTGTCGGCGACGTGGCCGGACACCCGCGCGATCGCCTCCTCCCGCTGGTCGACGAGCGCCTGACGGCGGCGGACGAGGGGCGCCTGTTGAGGCCGATGTTGCCCACCGCCGGAAGCAGCATCGCGGGCACCGTCAGCCGCCGGAGCCGGGCCAACTCCCGTGCGTAGCGGCGAAGCGCGAGGAGCACCGAGCCCCTGCGGGGCGATGCCTTTCGTAACTCAGGCGATTCCATCCCACATCCCGTGGTGTCGTACGGCAGCCCGAAGCCGCCCCCGGCGGTTCACGGCACGGCCACCGAGCGAGTACGGGCAGGCCGGGGAGGGGAGTGTCCCGCGACGGCACCTGCGCGGTCCAAGCGTTTTTCCGGTCACCAGGACAACGAGAAGGCCGCCCCGGATTCCTCCGAAGCGGCCTGCGACCTGCGTCGTGCACGTCGGGACGACAGGATTTGAACCTGCGACCCCTTGACCCCCAGTCAAGTGCGCTACCAAGCTGCGCCACGTCCCGTCGGGTGTTCGCGCGGTGGCCCGTCCGAACGCCCAGGTAAACCCTACCGTACGTGAGCGGCCGCTGGCGGTCGGCCCCGGTCGGCCCGCGGTCGGCGGGGCGGCGCCGCAGTCCTCAGCCGGTGCGCCCCGGTGCCGCCTCCGCGGTGTCCTGCTCGACGTCCATGTCGTTCGCGTACGCGAGGAAGTCGTCGACCATCCGATGGAAGAGGGTGGCCAGCTGGTGGAGCTCGTCGGCGGACCAGTCGGACAGGGCGAGCTGCATGCCGCGGGCGCCGGCCTCGCGGATGCGGGCGATGGCCTCCCGGCCCGGCTCGGTGAGCCGGATGCGCTGGGCACGGCGGTCGTCGGGATCGGGGACGCGGATGACGTGGCCGGACTTCTCCAGCTGTTGCACGGTACGCGTCACATGGGAGGCCTCCACGCCGAGGCGGTTGGCCAGCTCGCCCGGCCGCAGCGGCTCGGAGTCGGCGATCTGGCGCAGCAGCGCCACCGCGGCGCGGTCCAGTGGCACGCCGGCCAGGCCCATCAGCCGCTCGTGCTGCCGGGCCCGTGTGCTCAGATAGGTGATGCGCGTCAGGGCGCGCTCGATCTCGGCCACTTCCGGCGAGATGACGGGTCCGGTGGGCGACGATGCAGTGGGCATACCCCCAGACTACCATATCGTTGACTTACTCAAGTAGTTTGCTGGATCGTTCACTGTTGCGACCCGCTCCTCCGCGGACCGTCACGGGCGGCGCGGCGACAAACGCGGCGGTCCCGGTCCCCGGGGACGTCCCCGCCGTCCCCGGGACGCGGGGACGGCATCCTCGGCGGCCGCCGCGGAAACGCTGGGCGACATGTGATCACGCCACGTGGTCACACGAACGACAGCCCGGAGGTTTCCATGATCCGACGGACCCTCACCGGCGGCCTGCTGGCCACGGTCGCGATGCTCGCGCTCGTGCCCACGGCCGCCGACGCCGCCCCGGCCGCTCCGGCTGCGCGCCCCGTCGCGTCGGCGGCCGCGTCGCAGCTGGTCCCGTCACTGCTGCCCGCCCCCGCCCGGCACCTGCGGCACACGCACCACGTCAACCACCGTCTCACGCACCACCGTTCGAACCCCTCCCTCGGGCGGGTGATGACGCATCGCTCTTCGCTCAACGTCCGGTCCGGCCCCGGCACCGGCTACCGCGTGATCGGCGTCCGGCACACGGGCCGGCTGGTCGCGCTGAAGTGCCGGACGTACGGGTCGTGGGTACGCGGCACCCACCAGTGGTACCGGCTCGCGCACGTGCGGGGTTACGTCTCGGCGCGCTATGTGCGCGTCCGCGGTGCCGTCCCGTGGTGCTGACCTCTCCTCGACCCCGTACGTCCTGACGGACAGGGCCCGTTCCGCGCCTCGCCGGAACGGGCCCCGGCACGTTCGGCCGTGCCGGAGCCACATCAGGCTCAGGTTTCTCATACCTCGCGGATGTGTGGCGGCGCCCGGAACCCGGGAAATCATTCCGGCAACCGGGGCGAAACACCCAAAGCGGAAATTGAGTCGGGAGCAGCATGATGCGGCAGGCCCAGGAAGCGGCACCGTCAGCCGGGCCGCTGGTGGCGACCCTGCGGGAGTTGAGGGACCGTACGGGCCTGAGCCTGGCGGCCCTCGCCACGCGCACTCCCTACAGCAAGTCCGCCTGGCACCGCTACCTGACCGGCGCCAAACGCCCCCCGCGCTCGGCCGTCGAGGCGCTCGCCCGGCTCGCGGGAGCCGACCCGGCGCCGGCCCTGGCGCTGTGGGAGGCCGCGGGCGACGCACCGCCCGCACCGGTCGAGTCCGAGGCGGGGTCCGAGTCCGAGGCCGGGCCCGAGACCGGGTCCGGGTCCGCCGGTGCGTCTCGTGCGCGCCCGGGACGGCTGCCGCTGCTGCCGGTGCTCACCGTGCTGACCGCGGTGGCGGCCGTGGTCACGGCCCTCGCCACCTCCTCGCGCGGCGCCGCGCCGGGCACTCGGGTCGTGCCCATGTCCCAGCGCTGCCAGGTGCGTCCCTGCCAGGGCGAGTTGCCCGGCGCATCGGCCTGCGCCCAGGACGCGCAGACCAAGAGCACCGTGAGCGACGCGACGTACACCGTGCGGCTGCGCTGGTCCCCCTCCTGCGGCACCGCCTGGTCCCAATTGCAGGTACGGGGCGCGGTGGCCCGGGAGGTGTCGGTGCGGACGGGCCAGAACGTGCTGTCGGCCACGTACTCCGCCGACGACACCCGGGGCGACACCAGTCCGATGCTCGCCGTGTCCTCACCGCGCGGGGTGGAGGCGTGCGCGGAGGTGAACGGGAAGGTGGCGTGCACGGGCCTGGACGACGACGCGGACGGGCACCCCTGACGCCGTTCGGGCCGTCCGGCGGGTCCCGTGGGCTCAGCCCGCGGTGAGCAGTTCCTGCGGTGTGCTGCCGCCGCGGGAGGACTGCTTCGTCGAGCGCAGGGCGGCGATGCCGATGAAGACCATCGACGAGACACCGGCCAGCGCGAACGCGGTGAAGCCCCAGTCGCCGCGGTCCGCGGCGAGCAGCTGGCCGCCGAGCCAGGGGCCGAAGACCGCCCCGAAGCGGCCCATGCCGGAGGTCCAGCCGACGGCGGTGGCACGGCTGTCGGGGGTGGTGCGGATGGAGACGGTGGCGTAGATCATGGTCTGGGCGCTGTTGAGGAACACGCCTGTCAGGAAGACCACCGTGTAGGTGAGCGCCAACGGCATGTGCACGCTGAGCAGGAAGACGCCGGCGGCCGTCAGCGCGAACCAGATCGCCGAGATCCGCGGAGCCCCGAACAGGTCGGAGGCGCGGCCGGCGACCAGCATGCCCACGATGCCGCCGAGGTTGAACAGGACGACGAAGGTCAGGGCGGAGCCGAGGTTGTAGCCCTCGCCGCGCATGAGGGTGGGCAGCCAGGTGGCGACGCCGTAGACGAGGAGCAGGCCGCCGAAGGAGGCCAGCCAGTACAGCAGGGTCTGGACCCACTCGCCGCCGCGGAAGAGGCCGACGAGGGCGCTCCAGCGGTCGGCGGGGTTCTTGCCGGCGGGTGCGGCGGGGAGTTCGACGTCGTAGCGGGCGGCCAGCGCGCGGGCCTCCTCGTCACGCCCCTTGGCGACCAGGAAGCTCAGCGACTCGGGCATGGCCTTGGCGAGCACCGGCACGAACAGCAGCGGGACCACGCAGATCCAGAAGGCGGAGCGCCAGCCGACGGGCTCCACCAGCCACTTGGCCACGTAGGCGGAGAGGATCCCGCCGGCGTGGTGGGCGGTCATCAGCGCGCCGATGGTGAGGGCTCCCCGGCCGCCGCGGGCGTAGTCGGTGACCATGCTGATGGCGGTGGGCAGCAGACCGCCGAGGCCGACGCCGGCGAGGGTCCGGCCGAGCCCGAAGACCGCGACACCGCCCGAGACCGCGCACAGTCCGGAGGCCAGCGAGAAGAGCGTGACGCAACCGACCATCAGCCTCTTGCGGCCGATCCGGTCGGCGACCGTGCCCGCGGTCAGGGCGCCGACCAGCATGCCGAAGGTCGCGTAGCTGCCGAGGTCGCCGGCCCGGCCGGGGGTGAGCCCGAGCGCCTTCTGCTCCAGCATGTGCGGCAGCACCGAGCCGTAGATGAACATGTCGAGGCCGTCGAAGAGCACGGCCAGCCAGCACAGGCCGACGACCAGCGCGGCCAGTCTGCTGCCGCGCGCGGGCAGGGCGGTGGAGGAGGACATCGTCGTTTTCCTCTCGTCCAGGAGGCGTCCCCTGGAGGGGATCGGGGATGGGGGTCCCCCTGCTCGGGCGGAGCCGGGGGACCGGGGGAGGGTCGAACGCGGCTCATGCGGCGGACCCATTCGATGCGCTAGACGGTAGGAGCCGCCCCAGTGAGTGTCAACGCTTTTGTCAACAATCTCCGCGACAAACCGTCCCGGACGGCCCGCGGACCCGGCGCACGGCAAACCCGCAGGTGACAGAAGGGGGTGGGCGGCACACCGTGGTGTGCCGCCCACCCCTTCGTGCACGCGGTGTCAGCCGACGGGTGGTGTGCCGTGGGTGTGGAAGGACGCGATGGTCCGCAGGCCCCAGGCCTGCCCCTTCGCCCGCTCGGTCTCGGTCCAGGTGATCAGCGGCCAGTCGGGCGCCAGCACCAGCCGGGTGAGCGGATTGCACAGTTCGATGCGGTTGCCGCCCGGCTCGTAGACGTAGAGGAAGAACGTCTGCTGGATGGCGTGCTTGTGCGGGCCCGTCTCGATGAACACGCCGCTGTCGATGGCGAGATCGGCGGCGCGCAGGATGTCCTCGCGGGTGTCGGTGGCGAAGGCGATGTGGTGCAGCCTGCCGCTCGAACCCGTCCAGTCCTCGGTGTAGACGACGTCGTACGACTTGTCGGTGAAGGTCAGCCAGCGGGCCGCGATCCGGCCGGTGTCGAGCCGGATCTGCTCGGTGGGCCGGGCGCCGAGCACGTCCTGCTGGAACTCGGCGTTGGCGAGCACGTCGGCGGCCAGGAAGTTGATGTGGTCGAGTCGGCGCACGCCCACGCCCCGATTGGGCTTGGCCTGCGGCTGGTTCTTCAGCGCGGGCCTCAGTTCCTCGGGGGCCCGGTAGTGCTCGCTCTCCCAGTACAGGGCGTGTTCGTGCCCGTCGGGATCGGTGGTGACGTAGAGCTTGCCGAGCCCGGGTTCGTCCTCGACCCAGCGGCCGGGGCGCCCTGCCGCCTCGATCGCCCCGACCCGGCGCCGGAGGGCCTCCTCGCTGGAGGTGCGCAGCGCGAGCCGGCCGAGGCCGGGCCGGTCGCGGGCGGTGAGGACCAGGCTGTGGTGCTCGTAGTCGTCGAAGGTGCGCAGGTACACCGTGTTGCCGTCCCGGCCGCACACGGTGAGGCCGAGGTAGTCGGTGAAGAAGGCGACACTGGCGTCCAGGTCCGGGGTGAACAGCTGGGCGTGCCCGACGTGGGCGATGTCACCGAGGGGCGGAGCCATCGTTGTCTCCAAGGGGTCGTGCGGGGGCGGTACGGGGGG
>NZ_MUBM01000096.1 GCF_002154505.1 Streptomyces carpinensis
CTGATCCGCAACCTCTTCCACGACCAGACCCAGCGGCGTACGGCGGTCGCCGTGTGGTCGACGGGCATGGCGGCCGGCGCCGCGCTCGGCCCGGTGGTCAGCGGCGCGCTGCTGAACTGGTTCTGGTGGGGTTCCGTCTTCATCATCAACGTGCCGGTGATGGTGCTGCTGCTGGTGCTCGGGCCCCTGCTGCTGCCGGAGTTCAGGGCCCACCTCGCCGGGCGTTTCGACCTGCTCAGCGCGCTGCTGTCACTCGCGGCCGTGCTGCCGGTCATCTACGGCTTCAAGAAGATCGCGATCGACGGGTTCGACCTCGTCCCGGTCGCCGCGGTACTGGTCGGCCTGGCCGTCGCGCCGCTGTTCGTCCGCCGTCAGTTCCGGGTCGAGCAGCCGATGATCGACGTGGAGCTGTTGCGCAACCGGGTCTTCGGCGCGTCCGTACTGACGAACACGCTGGCGTCGTTCATCCTCGTCGGCTACTCCCTCTTCAGCACCCAGTACCTGCAGAACGTGCTCGGCATGAGCGCCCTCAAGGCCGCGCTCTGGACCATCCCGGGCACGATCGCCGTCGGCGCCGCCGTTCCCGTCGCCACCGTGCTGGTGAGGACCATCAGGCCCGCGTACATCATCGGCACGGGGTTCAGCATCGCCACGTTCGCGCTGCTGATGCTCACACGGGTGCCGGCGAGCGACGGCCTGGCGTACATGCTGGTGGGCATCATCGCGCTCGCCGTGGGGCTCACGCCCGTCCTCACGCTGGTCACCGAGATGGTCGTCGGTCAGGCGCCGCCCGAACGCGCCGGCTCCGCGTCCGCTCTGCTGCAGACCGGTCAGGAGTTCGGGGGAGCGATGGGCATCGCCGTGCTGGGCACCATCGGTGCCGCCGCCTACCGGGGCAGTTCCGCGCTGGACGCGCCCGCCGGCGTGCCGCAGCAGGCCCTGGACCCGGCCCGCGAGACCATCGGCGGCGCTCTCGCGGTCGCGCACACGCTGCCCGCGCCCGCCTCGGAGAGCCTGGTGACGGCGGCCCGCACCGCCTTCACCACCGAAGTCCACGTCGGCTCCATGGCCGGCGCCGTCGTCATGGCGCTGGCCGCCGTGTTCGCGCTCGCCACGCTGCGATCGGTCAAGAACGACACGGAGCGCTCCGCCGAACTCGCCGCCGCACCGCAGGGGACGGCGACTGCCGCCGGCGCCATGTGAGCACCGCCGAACCCAGGAAGCCGCCCGGGCCCGCCTCTCAGGGGCCCGGGCGGCTTCGTGCCGACACCCTGCCGTCCGGCTGTGGCCGCATGGGGGCTTCCCACTCTCGCCTTCGCCCGAGCGGGGGCCGTCGCCGCGGAGCCACGCAGGGAACACTGCCCCGCGCCCCCCTTGGGCCGGCACACTCCGGCCCGTCGTAAGGGGTGGGCCTGGGGTCCGGTCCGGGGTCCTCTTGCGCGCGGCTCTCCCTAGCATCGAAACGCTCCCGAGCAAACCCCCGGAACCGGCCGGGCATCAGGCTGGAGGAACGTTCGCATGTCCTTGCTGGCAACCGACCTCGTGGGAACGGGGCGCTTCCGCGCCTACGGGCCGCGGCAGCTCGACGAGATAGCGGATCGCTACGGATTGCCTACCGAGGTACGGGAAACCGTCCGGCTGGTGTCCCTGGTGCTGCCCTTCAGAGTCAACGAATACGTCCTGTCCGAACTGATCGACTGGGACCGCGTCCCGGACGACCCGATGTTCCAGCTGGTCTTCCCGCAGCGCGGCATGCTCTCCGAGCAGGACGAGCGGGGCCTGGCCGCGCTCTCCGCCGACCCGGGCACCAAGGCGGGCCTGCGCTCCCTGGTCCAGCAGATCCGCGGCAGGCTCAACCCGCACCCGTCCGGTCAGAAGGAGCTCAACGTCCCCACCCGGGACGGCGCCCCGCTGCCCGGCATGCAGCACAAGTACCGCGAGACGGTCCTGTACTTCCCCAGCCAGGGCCAGACCTGCCACGCGTACTGCACCTACTGCTTCCGCTGGGCCCAGTTCGTCGGCGACGCCGACCTGCGCTTCGCCGCACCCGACCCCAGCGGCCTCATCGCCTACCTCGGCGACCACCGCGACGTCACCGATGTGCTGGTGACCGGTGGCGACCCGATGATCATGACGACCGAGCGGCTGGTGAACCACCTGGAACCGCTGCTCGGCGTGGACACCGTCCGGACCGTCCGGATCGGCACCAAGTCGGTCGCCTACTGGCCCCAGCGATTCGTCACCGACCCCGACGCCGACGACCTTCTCAGGCTCTTCGAGAAGGTGACCGCAACCGGCCGCAACCTCGCGGTCATGGCGCACTTCAGCCACCCGCGCGAGCTGCGCACCGACATGGCCCGCCGCGCACTGGCCCGTATCCGCTCCACCGGCGCGGTCGTCTACTGCCAGGCCCCGCTGATCGCCCGCGTCAACGACGACGCCGCCGACCTCGCCGCCCTGTGGCGCGCCGAACACGCGGCCGGCGCCGTGCCGTACTACATGTTCGTCGAGCGCGACACCGGCCCGTACGACTACTTCAAGGTGCCGCTCGCCCGCGCCGTGGACCTCTTCCAGGCCGCCTACCGCACCCTGCCCGGACTCGCCCGCACGGTTCGCGGACCCGTGATGTCCGCGACGCCCGGCAAGGTCGTGGTCGACGGCGTGGAGGACACCCCCGAGGGCCGCTTCTTCCAGTTGCGCATGCTGCAGGCCCGTCAGCCGGCCGTGGTGGGGCGTCCGTTCCGGGCGTTCCACGACCCCGCCGCCGCCTGGCTCGACGAGCTGCGCCTGCACCCGGACACCCCCGCCGACATCGTACGGGCCGTGACCGGACACGACCGGGCCGCCGAGGCGGCCGAGGACAGCGACGACACCGCGGACACCGGCCCGCTGGCAGTCGCCGCCGGGGCCCGCTGAGGAGCCCGAGATGACCGACACGGCAACGACCGACACCCCGGCCATCCGTACCAGGATGTCGCCGAACCTGGAGCTCAACCAGCTCGTCGCGCAGCGCCAGGCCGCCGGGGAACCCCTTGTGCACCTGGGCTTCGGCGAGTCCCGGCTGCCGCCCTTCGAGCCGCTCGTCGAGCGCGTCGCCGTGGGGGCGCGGCAGACGGCGTACGGACCGGTGGCCGGCGATCTCGCCGTACGGGCCGCGGGCGCGGGCTGGTTCACCCGCCGCCGGCTGCCGACCGAACCCGACCAGGTGGTCGTGGCGCCGGGCAGCAAGCCGCTGCTGATGGCCCTCGATCTGGTGGTGCCCGGAGACGTCCTGCTGCCGCGCCCGGCGTGGAACACCTACGCCCCGCAGGCCGCCCTGGCCGGCAAGCGGGCCCTCGCCGTGGAGATCCCCGCGGAGTGCGGCGGGATCCCTGACCCCGGCGCGCTGCGAGAGCGGATCCGGGCGGCGCGGACCGCCGGACACGACCCGCGCATCCTGGTGCTGACCCTGCCCGACAACCCCACCGGCACCCTGGCCCCGCCGCACCTCGTACGGGAGTTGTGCGCCATCGCGGAGCAGGAGGACCTGCTGATCGTCTCGGACGAGATCTACCGGGACGTGATGCACGACCCTGCCACCCCCTACCTCAGCCCCGCCGAGGTCGCCCCGGAACGGACCGTGGTCACCAGCGGGCTGAGCAAGAGCCTCGCGGTGGGCGGCTGGCGGATCGGCATCGCGCGGTTCCCGCTCGGGCCCTGGGGCGAGGCGATCCGGGCCGGGGTGCTCTCCGCGGCCAGCGAGATCTGGTCCACGCTGGCCCGGCCCATGCAGGAGGCGGCGGCGTACGCCTTCGCGGAGCCGCCGGAGATCCGGCGGCGGCTCGCGGCGAGCGCACGGCTGCACGGGGTCGTCGCCCGCGAGGTGCACCGCATCTGTGTCGCGGCGGGCGCCCGCTGCCGCCCCCCGGTCGGCGCCTTCTACGTCTACCCCGACTTCGAGCCGCTGCGCGAGGAACTCGCCGCCAAGCGGTCGGTGACCGACTCGCCCTCGCTGGCCCGCTTCCTGCTGGACCGGTTCGGTGTCGTGGTGCTCGGCGGCCATCTGCTCGGCGACGACGAGGGCGCCCTGAGGTTCAAGGCCGCCACGAGCATGCTGTACGGCGCGACGGCCGAGGAGCAGCAGCAGTCGCTGGACGCGGAGGATCCGCTGGCGCTGCCGCATGTGCGCCGGCCCCTCGACCGGATCGAGGAAAGCCTCATGGGAATCCTCGGCTGATTTCGGTCCGGGTCACGAAAGGCCGGTCGGCCCGCATCGGATGATGTGACGTCCGATTCGGGCCGACCGGGGGAGTTGAATTCAGGTGTTCGGGTTCGCCATTGCCCTGAGCGTGTGCCACAGGATATCCGGAGTGGCGAAATTCTCCCGGTGCAGGGCGTCGTCCAGGAAACGCACCTTGTAGGTGCTCTCCAGGGCGGCGAGCAGTTCGACCGTACCCACCGAGTCCAGCCCCAGGTGGGGTAGGTCGGCGTCCCCGGTCAGCGGCTCGTCGGACGACAGGAACGGCAGATGGGGGCGGAGCACCGCCTCGAAAGCGCCGTCCCAGGAATCGTTCAGCAGTGCGCCGTTTTCGGCGACGGAAATGTTATCGGTCATACGAGAATAATGAAGCCGGTGCGAGTGGGTGTCAATAACGCTTCCGGAGGACGCGAAATTGCGGGATTCCATCCCGCGCATCGGCTCGGCTGTTTTCTGCCGGAATTCCGACGAGAAGGAGCAGAGATGGAAGGCGCAGAGTGGGAAGGGGTGTCGTCGAGCGCGCTGCACGGCCGTTTCCTGCGCGGTCTGCAGCGGTCCCCGCAGGGCGTCGCGGTGCGCGTCGGCCAGGACACGGTCACCTACGCCCGGGCCCATGAGCTCGCCCTGTCCTGGGCCGGCGCCCTGCTGGCCGCGCCCGGCGGCCCGCCCAAAGCAGTGGGCATCGTCACGGGCCGCAGCCTGACCGCGTACCTCGGCATCCTGGCGAGCCTGTACGCCGGGGTCACCGCGGTGCCGCTGCTGGCCGACTTCCCGGACGGCAAGATCGCGGCGATGCTGGAGTCCGCCGAGGTCTCGGCACTGATCGTCGACGAGGACGGCGCCGCCCTCCTCCCACGCCTGGCCCACCACCCCGTCGGATCACGCGACGTCGCGGTCCTGGCCCCGCACGCCGACCCGCCCACCGCCGGCACCCCGGCCGACTCCGGGAGCCCCACGCCCGGCCTGGCCGGGGCCGGCGCCTTCCGCCCCGTCACACCCGGTCCTGGCACCGCTCTCACCCGACCCCGTCCCGCCGGTCCCGACGACGTGGCCTACGTGCTGTTCACCTCCGGCTCCACCGGCCGTCCCAAGGGCGTGCGACTCACCCACGGCAACATGGCGCACTACTTCGGGCTGATGGACGCCTGGTACGACTTCACCGAGCACGACGTCTTCTCCCAGGCCGCCGGCCTCAACTGGGACTCGGCCGTCTCCGACCTGTGGTGTGCCTGGGCCGTCGGCGCCCCCTTGGTCTCGGTGTCGCCACACGCCTACCGCGACCTGCCCGCCTTCGTGAACGAACACGGCATCACCGTCTGGTTCTCCGCCCCCAGCGTGATCTCCCTGGCCCGGCGCACCGGCCGGCTCACCCCCGGCAGCATGCCCACGCTGCGCTGGACGTACTTCGGCGGCGAGGCGCTGCAGTTCCAGGACACCGACGCCTGGCAGCAGGCCGCCCCCGGCTCCGCGGTCATCAACGTGTACGGCCCCACGGAGATGACCATCACCACCCATCGCCACCGCTGGTCGCCGGACGAGTCGACCCGGCTCGGCATGAACGGCGTCGTGCCGCTGGGCCGGCTGCACGACGGACACGCCGAGCTGCTGCTGGGCGCGGACGGCGACCCTCGCACCGACGAGGGCGAACTGTGGCTCTCCGGACCGCAGTTGTCGGCCGGCTACCTCGACCCGGAGGACGGCCGGGGCAAGTACCTGGAGCACGACGGTGCGCTGTGGTACCGCACCGGGGACCGGGTGCGCCGGCTCCCCGACGGCCAGCTGGTCTACCTCGGGCGCACCGACTCCCAGGTGCAGGTCCAGGGCTACCGGGTGGAGCTGGCCGAGGTCGAGCACGCCCTGCGCACCGGCACCCCGGTGGCCGACGCGGTCGTGGTGGGCGTGCCGGTCGCGGGCAGCACCGAACTCGTCACCTTCTACCTCGGCGAGCCGCACTCCCCTCAGGAGCTGCGCCGGGGCCTGCTGGCGCTGCTGCCGCCGCAGATGGTCCCGCGCCACTACCACCGGCTCGACGCGTTCCCCCTCAACACCAACAAGAAGACCGACCGTCTGCGCCTGACCGCGCACGCGGCGGAACTGCTCGGCACGCCCGCGCAGGGCACGTCCCCCCACACGGACCACAGATGACGCACAGAAACGGAAAGGGAAGACCCATGCTCAGTCTCGTCGGAGCAGGGCGCGGGGCGGTGCGCAGACTCGCGCTGCTGGCCGTGCTCATGCTCGCCGCGGCCCTGCTCTCCGCGCAGCCGGCCACGGCCACCGGGGACGCTGTCGACGCCACCGGGAGCTCCTCCTGGCCGACGTTCGGGCACGACCTGGCACAGACCCGCTTCAACCCGGCCGAGAAGACGATCAACCCGAGCAACGCGGGCCGGCTGAAGGCCAAGTGGACGTACCGGACCCACGGCGACGTCTCCGCCACCCCCGCGGTGGTCGGCGGCGCGGTGTACTTCCCCGACTGGGGCGGCTACCTGCACAAGGTGGACGCGGCCACGGGGCGGAGCATCTGGTCCTACCCCATATCCGACTACAACGGGATGGCGGGCTCGGTGTCCCGCACCAGCCCCGCCGTCGTCGACGGCGTCGTCTACATCGGCGACTACGACCACGCGTACCTGATGGCGGTCAGCGCCAAGACCGGCCGGCTCGTCTGGCGCAAGCAGCTGGACACGCAGTACCTGGCCGTGCTCACCCAGTCGCCCGTGGTGTACAACGGGGTGGTCTACGAGGGCGTCTCCTCCCGCGAGTCGGAGCTGAGGGGCGCCGACCCGACGTACACCTGCTGCACGTTCCGCGGCAGCATGAACGCCCTCGACGCCAGGACCGGGAAGCTGCTGTGGCGGACGTACACCGTGCCGGACAACGGCGGCAAGCCGGGCGGCTACAGCGGCGTCGCGGTCTGGGGCGCCCCGGCCATCGACCCGTCGACCAACACGGTGTACTTCACCACCGGCAACAACTACCAGTTGCCGCAGAGCGTCCTGGACTGCCAGAGCGCCGGCGGCACTCCCGGCGAGTGCATGGACCCGGAGAACTACGTCGACTCGGTGCTGGCCGTCGACATGTCCAGCGGCCGCGTCAAGTGGGCCTCCGGCGCACGCAAGTTCGACGCCTGGAACAGCGGCTGTGTGGACGGGCTGCCACCGAACAACTGCCCCACCAACCACGGTGAGGACAGCGACTTCGGCGACGGCTCGCACCTGTTCACCATCAAGAACGCCGACGGCACGTACCGCAAGGTGATCGGCGCGGGCCAGAAGAGCGGCGAGTACTGGCTGCTCGACGCGGCCACCGGCGAGGTCGTCTGGAGCGCCGCGGCCGGCCCCGGCGGCCACGTCGGCGGCATCGAGTGGGGCACGGCGTACGACGGCAAGCGCATCTACCTGGCCGAGGCGGACTTCAACAAGCTGCAGTACCCGATGGCCGACGGCACGACGACCAGCGGCAGCTCCTTCGTGGCCCTCGACCCGCGGACCGGCCGGATCCTGTGGCAGGTCGCGGACCCCTCGGACGGATTCGCGTGGGGCGCGCTCAGCGTGGCGGGCGGCGTGGTGTTCGCCTCCTCCACCAGCGGGCGCATGTACGCGCTGAACGCGGCCACCGGCGCGTACCTCTGGGACTTCAGCGCCCCGTACTCCTCCAACGCCGGCCCCGCGATCGTGGACGGCACCGTGTACTGGGGCAACGGCTACCAGCGCTTCGCGTCCGGCGGCGGCACCACCGGCAGCGACACCGAGGGAACCTTCTACGCCTTCAGCGTCGACGGGCGCTGATCCGCGCGCCACACATGGATCGGGGGCCGGTGCCCGACGGCACCGGCCCCCTGCGCGTGAGCGCGAACGTCAGACGAGCGCCGCCGGCCGGCGGCGCACCGGCCGCATGACCGACGCCGGGGTGACGGGCCGCACCCGGAAGGCCCGTGTGGTCGCGGCGACCCGCGTGAACAGGCCGTCCTGACCCGCCACATGCAGCGTGCCCACACCTGCCCCGCTGAGCGCGGACACCACATCGGGCCAGTGCACCGTGCGGACGAAACCGTCCAGCAGCATCCCGCGCACCTCGGCGCCCGTGGTCAGCGTCCGGCCGTCCTGGTCGGCGACCACCGGCAGCAGCGGATCCGACCAGGTCATGCCGGAGAAGATCTCCGCGTCCACGCGTTCGCGCAGCGGGCCGAACAGATGGCTGTGCATCGGCGGCTTCATCGTGTACAGCGGCATGCCGCCCAGCGAGCGGATCCGCTGCTGAAGCCCGCCCAGCACCTCCTCGCGCACCGTGAGCATGAAGAAGTCGTGGTCGACGACGCAGGCGACGTCGTGGAACTCGCCGCGCTCCGCCAGCTCGTCGCGCAGCAGCCGCAGCCTCTCCTCGGGCAGCCGTGCCATCGACTGCGTCACCAGCTCGGGATGCTCGGCGGCGAAGTACTCCTCCATCACCTCCGCGAGCCGCGCCGTCATGCGCACCGCGTCCGCGAAGTCCAGCACCCCGGCGTACACCGAGGCGGCCCGGCCGCCGAAGCTGGGGCCCACCACCAGTTCCGGGCGGATCTCCAGCCGCTCCTCGGCCCAGCGCGCCAGCGCCAGGCAGTTCACCACGAAGGAGATCTGCCCGTACACCGAGTAGTCGCCTTCGGTCTGCTGATAGCGGTCGGTCAGCCGGTAGCCCAGCACCTCGTCGGCCCTCGCCAGCAGCTGTCTGGCGTAGGGGTCGACCAGCATGAACCTGGCCACCTCGGAGAAGGGCGTGGGCCCCATCCCGGGGAAGACGACCGCCGACCCCTGCCTTGCTCGTGTGTCCGTGTCACCGAGAACGTGAGTGTCCATACCACCGAGAATCGGGCCCGGCACCCCCGCCGAGGACCCCTGTCCACCCCTACCGGACCGCCCCGACGCCGCTTTGGCGCGCCTTTAGGGCCCGCGCGGACCATCGCTCGGTACGAGTGGTCCGCGAACCCACGGACACGCTGACGCGAGGGGATGCCGGGGATGTCACAGTCACACTTCGCCACCTTCACCGAGCTGCTCCGGACGCGGACGGCGGAGCTCGCCGACCAGGATGTGCACATCCACCTGCGCGACACGCGCGGCGGCGTCCGGGCCGAGCACCTGACGTACGGCGAGCTCGACCAGGAGGCGCGGCGCATAGCCGCCTGCCTCCAGCAGTACGACGTGGCCCGCAAGCCGGTGCTGCTGCTGTACTCCTCCACCGTCGAGTTCCTGAAGGCGTTCGCGGGCTGCCTGTACGCCGGTGGCATCGCGGTGCCGGCGCCGATGCCCGGCGAGGCCGGCCACGGCAAGCGGCTCAACCGCACATCGGCCGTCCTGAAGGACAGCGGCGCGGCGGTCGTGCTGACCGAGACGTCCGGCGCGCCCGAGGTGGCCCTGTGGCTGGCCCGCAGCAACCGCCAGGACGCCGCCTGCGTGGTCACCGACGCCCCCGGGACCGCCGACGCCGCCGACTTCCGGCCCGTCGCCGCCCGGTCCGACGACCTGGCGTTCCTGCAGTACACCTCCGGCTCGGTGTCCGAGCCGCGCGGCGTGATGGTCTCGCACCGCAACCTGCTGGCCAACCAGGAGTCCCTGCAAGCGGTGCTGCGCACCACCCGCGAGGACGTCTTCGGCAGCTGGCTGCCGCACTTCCACGACATGGGCCTGGTCGCCCATCTGCTGCACCCCGTCTGGCTGGGGAGCCACGGCGTGCAGATCTCTCCGCTGTCCTTCATCAAACGCCCCCTGCGCTGGCTGCAGGCCATCGACGAGTACGGCGTCACCGTCGGCGGCGGCCCGAACTTCTGCTTCGAGCTGTGCGTGCGGCGGGTCACCGACGAGCAGATCGGCTCCCTCGACCTGTCCCGCTGGCGGCTGGTGATCAACGGCGCCGAGCCGGTGCGCGCGGACAGCCTGCGCACGTTCGCCGAGCGGTTCGCCCCGGCCGGACTGCGCCCGGAAGCGCTCTACCCCTCCTACGGCCTCGCCGAGGCCACCCTCGTCGTCTCCGGCGGCACGCCCGGTATCCCGCACATCGAACGGCTCTTCGACCAGGCGGAACTGGAGCGCGACCGGGCCACCAGGGCCGTCGCGGGCCGCGCCGCCCGCACCCTGGTCGGCTGCGGCCGGCCGGCCGGCCTCGACGTGCGCATTGTCGACCCGGTCACCCACCACGAACTGCGGCCCGGCAACGTCGGGGAGATCTGGGTACGCGGTGCCAGCGTGGCCCGCGGCTACTGGAAGCGGCCCACCGAGAGCGTGCGGGTCTTCCGCGCCACCCTCAACGACGAGGAGAGCAACTTCCTGCGCACCGGCGACCTCGGCCTCCTCGACGACGGTGAACTGTTCGTCACCGGGCGGCTGAAGGAGGTCGTCATCATCAACGGGCGCAACGTCTACCCGCAGGACCTCGAGGGCGCGGTGAAGTCCGTCAGCCCCGCACTCACCTTCGGCACCGGTGCCGCGTTCTCCGTGGAGGCCGACCGGGAACAGCTCGTCCTCGTCCAGGAGGTCCGGCTGGCCGGCGTCACCGACGAGGGTCTGCGCTCCGTGGCCCAGCGCATCCAGGAGCTGGTCGGCAAGGAGTTCGACATCCCGGCCGGCAACGTCCTGCTGGTGCGGCCCGGCACCGTGCGCCGCACCACCAGCGGCAAGATCCAGCGGACCGCGATGCGCGACCTGTTCCTGCAGGGCGTGCTGCGCGGCGAGTACGAGGTGCTCACCCCCGACGTACACGCCCTGGTCCGCGCCGACGACGAACTGCTCGGCGAGGACCTGCTGCGGCCCGAACCGGCGAAGGGGGGCCGGCCGTGGTGAGTCCGCTGCTCACCGCCCCCGTGGCGGAGCAGTGCGAGGAAGCCGTGCAGGCCCGGGTCACCGAGCTGGAGGACCTCCTCGGCGACCCCACCGACTCCGCCAACCCGCTGGGCTACGCCGGCCTGCTGTCGGCCGACCGGGCGGCGGTGCCCTTCGCGGCGGGTGAGTCGCTGCTCGACCGCTTCCGGCTCGCCGCCGAGTTCGTGCCCCGCGAGCTGGGCGGCCGGCTGGGCCGCGTCGACGCACTGGTGCGCGTCATGCGCCCGGTCTTCCGCCGGGACGTGGGCCTGGCCATGGGCTACGGTCTGACCACGTACATGGCCGCCTCCGACGTGTGGACCACGGGCAGCGACGGCCAGCGCCGCCGGCTCGCCGAGCTGCTGCTGGACGGTGGCCGGGCGGCCATCGCCCAGCACGAGACCGCGCACAGCAACGACTACGTCCGCAGCCAGGTCACCGGCCGCCGAGCGGCGGGCGGCTTCCTGCTGAACGGCGGCAAACCCCTGATCAACAACCTGGAACGGGCCGGAGCGCTGGTCCTGTTCTGCCGCACCGATCCCGAACCCGGCAGCCGCAGCCACTCGGTGCTCCTGCTCGATCCGCGCGAACTGCCATACACGCATGCCGTGGTGACGCCCCGCCGGTCCCCCGTGGGACTGCGCGGCCTCAGGTTCGCCGGGATCGAGTTCGACGGCTGCCCCGTACCGGAGTCGGCGCTGCTCGGCCCGGAGGGCGGCGGCATCGAGACAGCCCTGCGGTCCTTCCAGATCAGCCGGACCGTCGTCTCCGCGATGGCCGTCGCCGCCGTCGACACCAGCCTGCGCACCGCCGTCCGCTTCGACCACGAGCGCTCCGGCGGCTGGCACCCGGCCGGCGCAGACCGCTCCCGCACCGACGCCGCGCTCGCCGGCGCCTTCGTCAACCTGCTGCTGTACGACAGCCTCGCGGTCGTCGCCACCAGGGCCCTGCACGTGCTGCCCGCCGAGACCAGTGTCTACTCGGCCGCGCTCAAGTACCTGCTGCCGAAGGTCCTCACCGAGACGATGTACGACCTGTCCATCGTCCTCGGAGCCGGGTTCTACACCCGGGAGGGAACCCTGGGCATCTTCCAGAAACACGTCCGCGACGTCCCCGTGCTCAGCCTCGGCCACGCCGGGACCGTCGCCTGCCAGGCCACCGTGATACCCCAGATGCCGCGCCTCGCCCGCCGTTCCTGGTTCCAGGGGGACGAGGCGCCGAAGACCCTCTTCCAGCTGCGCGGCGAGGTCCCCCCACTGCGCACCGACCGGCTCAGTCTCGCGTGCGGGCGGGACTCCCTCACCGCATCGATGCTCGCCATCAGCGAGAGCATCGAAGGCGGCGGCCCGGCCGAGCGAGCCCTGCGCGCTCTCGCCGCGCAGCTGGTCGAGGAGTACCGCGAACTGCGCACCCGCGTCCTCGCCCTGGAGGCGACCGCGGCTCCGTCCCGGCCGAAGGCGGCGTGCTTCGCCCTCATGGACCGGTACGCGCTGCTGCTCGCCGCCGCCGCGGTGCTCGGCGTCTGGTACCACGCCCGCGGCGGCCCCGACCCGTTCCTGGCCGACCCCTGCTGGGCGGCCGCGGCCCTGCACCGGGTCGCCGGGCGGCTCGGCGCGCGCGCCGGCGAGCTGCCCCCGGAGTGCGCGACGCGGATCCGCCACGAGGTGCAGCTCCGCCACGCCGTCCAGAGCAGCTACGACCTCTACAACTCTCCCATCCCCGGCTGACCGGCGCATGGGTCCGACCCACCGAAGGAGTCCCGCGATGACCACTCCCACGAGTCGGCGCACCCCGGCCGGCCCCGCCGCGCCGCACGACTGGCTGCTCGACCGGCTCTCCCTCTACCTGCGCCGGGCGCCCGACACCATCGACCCCACCGTGCCGCTGGCCGAGTACGGCATGGACTCGGTGTCCGCGCTCAGCCTGTGCGGCGACCTGGAGGACGAGTTCGGCCTCGACGTGGAGCCCACCCTGCTGTGGGACCACCCCACCGTCGCGAGTCTCACCGGCTATCTGTGCGCGGTGCTGCCGGGGCTGTCGGAGAGGCTGCGCTGATGGAGGACATCGCCATCGTCGGACTCGACTGCGCCTTTCCCGGCGCGGCGGGCGCCGAGGCCTACTGGGACCTGCTGATGCGCGGCGGCGACGCCGTCGGCGGTGTCCCCGCGCGGCGCTGGGACCCGGACGACTTCCCCGCCGTCCCCGGGGCGGGCGGATTCCTCGACGACGCCGATGTCTTCGACGCCGACTTCTTCTCCGTCAGCCCGCGCGAGGCCGCCGCCATGGACCCGCACCACCGGCTGCTCCTGCACTGCGCCTGGCGGGCCCTGGAGGACTCCGGCCGGCCCCCCGGGGACCTCGCCGGCAGCGACACCGGGGTGTTCGTCGGCATGATGGGCGGCGAGTGGGGCCGGCTCACCATGGGCTCGCCCGCGAGCGCCACCCCGCAGCTCGGCGCGGGCAGCAGCAACGGCATGGCCGCCAACCGCATCTCATACCACTTCAACTTCACCGGGCCGAGCCTCGCCGTGGACACCGCCTGCTCCTCGTCCCTGGTCGCCGTGCATCTGGCGGCGGGCGCGCTGCGCACGGGGGAGTGCGACACCGCGCTGGCGGGCGGGGTCAACGTGCTGCTGTCCCCGTCGCTCGGACTGGTGTACGCGCAGATGGGGCTGGCCGCGCCCGACGGGCGCTGCAAACCGTTCAGCGCGGACGCCGACGGCATCGTGCGCGGCGAGGGCGTGGGCCTGGTGGTGCTGCGCCGGCTGGTCGACGCGGTCGCCGACGGCCAGCGGATCTACGCCGTGCTGCGCGGCAGCGCCGTCAACCAGGACGGCCGCAGCAACGGGGTGACCGCGCCCAACCGCTGGTCGCAGCAGGCCGTGGTGCAAGCCGCCTACGAACGGTCCGGCATCACACCCGACCAGGTCGCCTTCATCGAGGCGCACGGCACCGGCACGGTGCTCGGCGACACCATCGAGTGCGCCGCGCTCGGCTCCGTCCACGCGGTGCCGCGCCCCGCGCCCTGCGCGATCGGCTCGGTCAAGGGCAATCTCGGGCACCTGGAGGGAGCGGCGGGCATCGCCGCGCTCATCAAGGCAGCCCTCGCCCTGCACCACCGGGTCGTCCCGGCCAGCCGCTTCGCCGACCGCGAGAACCCCCAGCTCAAACTGGCCGGCCGCGGCATGCGCCTCCTGAAATCCCCCCTCAGACTTCCCCCGGGCGAGACCGTCGCCGCCGTCAGCAGCTTCGGCATGGGCGGCACCAACAGCCACGCGGTGCTGTCCACCGCGCCCAGGGCCGCCCTGTCCGCGTCCCCTGCTCCGGCGGGCGCCTCGGTCACGGGCGCGACGCCGAGAAGCGGTGAGACCGGGGTGTTCACGCTCAGCGGCGACACACCGGAGGCGCTGCGGCGCAATCTCGTCGCGCAGGCGGAGGACGTGGCCGGGCGGCCGCGCGGGGACGCGGCACGGCTGTGCTGGAGCAGCAATCGGATCAAGACCGGGCTGCCGTACCGGTTCGCGGTGGCCGCCCGGGACAGCGCGGAACTCGCGGACGCCCTGCGCAAGGCAGCGGCCGAGGACCTCTCGGCCACGGCCGCGCACCGCCCGTGGGCCCGCCCCGTCGTCGCCTTCCTGTTCACCGGCCAGGGCAGCGCCCACGCCGGCATGACCGCGCCCCTCTACCGGGACTCGCCCCTCTATCGCAGGCACCTCGACGAGGCCGACGCGGCGCTCGCCCCGTATCTGGGCGCCTCGGTGCGCGAGGTGATCCTGAGCGGCGACGAGCGGGTGCACGAGCCGGCGTTCGCCCAGCCCGCCCTGTTCGCCGTGGGCTGCGCCCTGGCCCGTACGCTCGTCGCGCTCGGCGTGACGCCGGCCGCGGTGCTCGGCCACAGCCTGGGCGAGTACGCGGCCGCGGTGACGGCCGGCGCGCTCGACCTGGACGAGGCCGCTCGTCTGGTGGTCCGGCGCGCCGCGCTGCTGCGGGACCTCCCCGAAGACGGCGGCATGCTGGCGGTACGCGCAGGCGGCGAGCCGGTCGCCGAACTCCTCGCCGCGGAGCCCGAGGTGAGGATCGCCGCGGTCAACGGCCCCAGCGACACGGTCCTGTCCGGCCCGCGCGAAGCCCTGTCCCGCATCGGACAGGCTTTGCGCGCCCGCAACGTGGACACCCGGAACCTGCCCGTCACCCACGCCTTCCACGCGCCCCAGACCGCCCTGATGGCCGAGGCCCTGCGCGAGGAGCCCGTGCGGGCCACGGCGCCGGCGGTGCCCGTCTTCTCCACCCGGTACGGCCGGATGCTGCGCGAGGAACCCATGGACGGCGCCTACTGGGCGGACCAGGCGGCGCTGCCCGTGCTCTTCGACGCGGCGCTGGGCGCGCTCGTCGCGGAGACGTCCCCCACCCACCTGCTGGAGATCGGCCCGCGCCCCCAGCTGCTGCCACTGGCGGGCCGCGCCGGTCACGCGGCGGCCCTGGAGGGCCTGCACCCCGCACCCGGTCCCGAGGCGACCGGCCGCGAACTGGCGGAGACCGTCGCCGCGCTCCACCGGGCCGGCCTCGACCCGGTGTGGGAGGCGCTCTACGCGCCCGGCCACCGGGTCATGGTGCGGCTGCGGCCCTACGTCTTCCGCAGCGACCACCACTTCTGGGACCGCCGGCCGGGCCCGGCCCCCGCCCCGGCGGAGCAGCGGTACCCCGAGACCCGGTCCCCCGAACCACAGTCCCCGGCGCAGCCGGAAGGCACACCGGAGCACGCACGGGAACCGCGGGAGCCGGGACCGGTGCTGGCCGCCGTCGTGGACGCGGTCGTGGAGGTCGGCGGCCACCCCCGCGAACGCGTGCTGCGCGAGGCCCGCTTCTACGAGGATCTGGGCTTCGACTCGGTGATGATCATGCAGCTCAAGGGCCGGGTGGAGAGCCGGCTGCCGCAGGTCGGCGAGGTCTCCGTCCAGGAGCTGCTGCCCGCGCTGCGCTCGGTCGGCACGCTCGCGGACTTCCTCGACGACATGGTCATGGTCAATGCGGCATGAGGGAGGACCGGTGAACATGCCCCGTGACACGGTGTACCTCGCCGCGGCCGGAACGGCGCTGCCCGGCGACCCGGTGGACAACGCCGCCCTCGCGAAGCTGCTGGGCGTGAGCGAGGAGTGGATCGACCTCTTCGTCGGCACCAGGGCCCGGCACTTCGCCTGGGACCCGGCCACCGGCGAGGTGCTCAGGACGCTCGCGGACCTGTGTGCGGAGGCCGGGGCGCGGGCCCTTGAGGCCGCCGGGCTCGGACCCGCCGACATCGAGTTCCTCGTCCTCGCCACGGCCACCCCCGACCATCTGCTGCCGACCACCGCGACCGAGGTCGCGGACCGGCTCGGCATGGACCATCTGCCCGTCTACCAGCTCCAGGCGGGCTGCTCCGGAGCGGTCCAGGCGCTCGACCTCGGCCGCCGTCTCGTCGCCGGGGGCCATCGTGCGGGCCTGCTGATCGGCGGTGACGTCACTCACCGGTTTCTCGCCGTGCGCCGCAGCGCGGCCCGGATGCCGACCGAGGAACTGGTCAACCACGTGCTGTTCGGAGACGGCGCGGGTGCCGTCGTCCTCACCGCGGAGCCGGGCGAGGAGGCGGTCGCGCTGCGCGGGGTGCTCAACCGGTGCGCCGGGCTGCGCCGCCCGCCCGGCCAGTTCATCGACTGGTCCGGCCTCAGCGACCGGGACACGGAGCGGCGGATGCTCGCCGAGGACTACAAGGCGATCGAGGAGCATGTCCCGGCGATCTCGGTGGAGATCGTCTGGGAGCTGCTGGGCGAGCTCGGCTGGACAGTTGACGAGGTCGACCACATCCTGCCGCCGCAGCTGTCCGGGCGGATGACCGCACGCATCATGGAACGCCTGCCGGTGCCGTCGGCGACCGAGGTCTCCTGTGTGTCCGAGACCGGCAACACCGGCAACGCGCTGCCGTTCCTGCAACTCGACCGCCTGCTGCCCCGGCTGGACCGGGGACAGCGGGCGCTCGCCGTGACGGTGGAGTCCAGCAAGTGGATCAGGGCCGGGTTCGCCCTTGAGAAGGCGTGAGGAACGCATGACGACGGAACGCGCGGGACGGATGGCACCGGCGGGCCTGACGGGACTGGACCGGCTGCGGGACCTGCGGTCGAGGGGGCTGCTGGAGAAGTCGTACGACCAGGTGGCGGCGCTCCTCGCGGAGGAGACCCTCACGCACGGCGGCAACGGCACGAGCGGCGCCTGTGGCGGCATGGGCGCATCCGGCGCATCCGGCGCGGACGGAGCCTACGGCGCCGCGCTCCGGCGCGCCGGCCGGGTGCTCGCCACGCTCGACCCCGACGCCGTCCTCGCCCATCACCCGGGCACTCCCGTGGTGACCGTCGCGGTCACCGGGCAGTCCACCGTCGCCCCGGTCGTCGACCCGCTCACGGCCGAACTGGCCCGGCACGGGATGCTGTTGCGGCCCGTGGTCGGGGATCACGGCGCCTGGCTGAGGGACCTGGGCGATCCCGGCGGTCCACTGAGGTCGGCGGCTGCCGACCTCACGCTGTGCCTGCTCGACGCGGAGGCCGTCTTCGCCCAGGTGCCCGTTCCCTGGCGGCCGGCGGACGTCGAGAAGGCCGCCGAGGAGGTGCTGGAACGACTCGCCGCGATCGTCGAGGCGGTGCCCGGGACGCTCGTCCTCAACACCGTTCCGCTGCTGCGCCGCTACACCCACCAACTGGTCGACCATCTGTCGAGGGTCCGACTGTCGGTCGTGTGGCGGGAGTTCAACACACGTCTGCTGCGACTCGCCGAGCGTAGCCCCCGGCTCGTGGTCGTCGACCTGGAGCCGCTGGTGTGCGCGGGCGGCCCCGCGGTCGACGAGCGGCTCGCCTGCTACGCCAAGGCGCAGCTGTCCGCCGGACTGCTGGCCGGATACGCCCGTGAGGTGGCCCATCTTGCCCGTGCCCTGCGCGGCATGACCCGCAAGTGCCTGGTACTGGATCTGGACCACACCCTGTGGGACGGCGTTCTCGCCGACGACGGTCCCGACGGCATCGCCGCGGCCGGCACCCTGCGGGGCGAGGCTTTCCACGGCTTCCAACAGGGTGTGAAGCAACTCGGTGCGCAGGGCGTACTGCTCGCGGTGAGCAGCAAGAACGACCTGGAGGCGGTCCACGACGTGCTGCGCGGACACCCCGACATGGTGTTGCGCGAGCGGGACTTCGTGCGGATCAACGCCGACTGGCGGCCCAAGGACCGCGGCCTCACCGAGATCGCGGAGGACCTGGGCATCGCGGCCGACGCCCTGGTCTTCGCCGACGACTCCCCGGTGGAGCGCGCGCAGGTGCGGCACGGCGTACCGGCAACGGCCGTCGTGGCGCTGGACGAGGAGCCCGCGCTGCACCTGACGCGCCTGCTCGCCGACGGATGGTTCGACACCCTGCGGCTGACCGACGAGGACCGGGCCAGGACGGACGCCTACCACAGCGAGAGCGGCCGCCGGGCACTGCGGGAGAACGCCGGGTCGCACGAGGACTTCCTGCGCGGGCTGGACCTGGCCGTGGAGCTGTCCCCGCCCCGGAGCCATGAGTTCGCCCGGCTCGCCCAGCTCACCCGGCGCACCAACCGGTTCAACCTCACCGGGACGCGGATGGGGGAGGACGAGCTGCGCGAGCGGGCCGGCGCTCCGGGCCGGCACCTGCTGCTGGCGGTCCGCAGTTCGGACCGCTTCGGCAACGACGGGCTGGTCGGGGCGGTCTTGGGGCACTACGACGGGGACCGGCTCCACCTGGACAATCTGTGGCTGAGCTGCCGGGTGCTCGCCCGAGGCATCGAGCAGGCGTGTGTGGCGGCGGTCCTGGCCGCGGCCCGCGACGAGGGGCTGACCGCCGTGCACGCCGTGTACCGGCCCACGGCACGCAATGAGCGGGCGCGTGACTTCTACCCCTCCTGCGGGTTCACAGTCGCGACGCAAGACAGCCACGATCGCGACACGATCACCTTCGGCTACGTTTTGGACAAGGTCCCTCGGCACCCCGCGCATGTGCGGATCGACAGGATAGAACTGGGGAGGGGGGCCGGTGGGCATCGCTAGCCTCGAAGGATTCCTGACTCTGGTCTGTGACGAACTCGGCCTGGATTGCGTAGGGGCGGAGGCGGCGAGCGCCGATCTGGCGGATCTGCCCGGCTGGGACTCACTCAATCTGCTCCGGCTGGTGGTGCTCCTGGAGGAGCACGGCCGACCGGTTCCGGTGCACCGGCTGCTCCAGGCACGAACCCTCCAAGAGATCTACACTTTTGCGAAGGAGTAACGATGACCGCCGGCCACGGCGCACCGGGTACCTCCGCGCTCGGCCCGCCTCTGGGCGAGCCCATCGCCGTGACCCCGAAGGGCGACTCCTGGGACCGGGTCAGGGACGATCTCGCCACCCTCGGGTCCGCGATCGTCCATGCCAGGCTGAGCGACCTGGAGACCCACCTCCCCTCCGGTGACGGGCTGCGCGCGCTGCTCGGACGCGACTGGACGCGCTACCTCGACCTCACCCACGCCGACGTCCGACACCGCTACGCCGCGTCGCGCATGCTGCTGAAGTACGCGGCGGGTGCTGTGCTGGACGGCGACCCGGACGAGCTGGAGCTGGCGTACGGGCCCACCGGGCGGCCGTATCTGCGCGGCTGCGACCAGATCGACATCAGCCTCAGCCACACCGACGACCTGCTGCTCGTGGGCCTGACCACACGCGGGCTGATCGGCGTCGATGCCGAGCGGGCCGACCGCGACATGTACGACAGTGGACTGGGGCGGCACATCTGCACCCCGTACGAGCTGGTGCTGCTGGCGGGGATGGCGCCGGAGGAGCGCAACCAGGGCCTGGTACGGCTGTGGACGCTGAAGGAGGCGTACAGCAAGGCCATCGGGCAGGGCATGCAGTTCCGCTTCACCGAGTTCGGTTTCGGACCCGACGGACGGCCGGTGCGCGTGCAGCGCCCCGACGGCACCGAGGGCACCGGCGACGAGTGGCTGTTCCGCACCGTCGTCCTGGACGGCGGACACGACAGCGGCTACTTCGTCAGCGCCGCCGTCTACGACGCCGGATTCGGCCCTCTATGGGACACCCACATCACCACCATGCTCGACCAGGACTGCGTCGAGGCCGTCACCGAGGCGCTCGACCGGGTGGACACCGGCGAACACCCGGCCGGCGATCAGGGCGGCGCGATGTGGTCGCCGTCGTAGATGCCCTTGAGCGCGGCGTTGAATCCGGCCTGGAAGCGGCTGGTCGCCTCCAGCTCCTCGGTGATCTCCGCGATGTGCCGTCGGCAGGTGCGCACCGCCATGCCGAGCCGGCGGGCGACCATCTCGTCCTTGTAGCCCCTGGCCATCAGCTGGATGATCGACTTCCGGATGGCATCGGGCGCCGCCGTCGCCCGCTGGGACTCGACCACGAACGGCGACGCGTTGTCCCACAGGTGGTCGAACACCGCGCACAGGAACGCCACCAGCGTCGGTTCGCGCACGATGGCGGCGCCGCCCGGCCGGCCGTCGGTCCTCCGCTCGGGCAGGAAGGCCACCTCGCGGTCGTAGATGATCAGCCGGTCTATGACCTGGTCGACGGTGCGCACCTCGGCGCCGTGCTCGGTCACGTCTCGCACGTACGCCCGGGTCGGCAGGTCGTTGCGGGCGGTGTGCTGGTAGATGGTCCTGATGGCGGCTCCGTGCTCGAGCACTCCCAGGGCCGAGACGCGGGCCTCGGCGAGCACATGCGCCGGCCGGGCGCCACCGGGCTGCACACTCATCAGCTCACGTCTGCAGTGGCGGCTGAGGTGGTCCAGCATCGACTGGACCCGGCTCTTGTCGCTGATGATGTCGAACGCCTCCAGCCGGTTGCGCAGCCGTCGGCCCTCGAAGTAGAGCGGGGTGAGGGAGTGCAGCTTGGTGCGGATGTCGGTGACCGCGTTGGTCAGATCCCGGATCTGCCGCTCCGCCGGGCCCACCAGGGTCGCCGCCGCGGCGTCGGGCGCCACGGGCACGAGTTCGCCAGGGCTGCCCGGCATCGGCTGGAGCAGCCGCAGGCTGCGCAGCGCCTGCTCCGCCCGCTCCACCTCCTGTGGGGTCACGGACAGGTGCCGTGCCATCTCCTCCCGCACGAATCGGCCCTGCTCGACCGCGTACCCGTACGCGGCGGCGCTCAAATCGTCCAGTTCGGCGAATACCGATTCGGAATCAGCACGTCCCATCCCCTGGATCTCCCCCTCCGGACGACGCAATTGCTGCCAGGCAACTTTACGCCAGCGTGGAGCACTTGGTCCGTGCGTTCGACGCACGGCAGTGTGTTCCCGTCGCTGCGGGGCCACCCGAGAGCGGCAACGGTAACGCCGTTCCACTTCATGATGGGGGATACATGAGAGTAACTTTCGGCGCCGTTCGTACCGTGACGCTGAGCATGCTGGCGGCCGCTCTGTTGGCCGTTCCGGCCGCCTCCGCCGCCGCAGCAGCCGACCGGTCCCAGCAATCCGAAGGGACGTCCGTGTCGGTCGTCGTCGTGGGAGAAGTCACTGTGGAGACGCCGAACGACGACCGGTGGGACTAGGCCCTAGTCCTCGCGGCGACCGGCCGCACCGGCCCCGCTCACAGCGCTCCCCGCAGCACATCGCGGGGAGCGCTCTTCGTCGTTCCGGGCCGGTGCCGGCACCCAGGTGGCACTCACCAGCACGCCGTTCTCGGCCGCCCAGCGGCCGTCGAACACGGCAGGCCCCGCGGGCGACAACGCCATCCCGACCGGGACCAGCCGGGCCCGGAACCGCCCCGTCGCCGGGTCCACCGCCACCGAGGCGTCGGGAAAGTCCAGCTCCTGCCCCGTCAGCGGGAACCACGCCTTGTACACGGACTCCTTGATGCTGAACAGCAGCCGCCCCCAGGACACCTCGGGCACCGCGCGGTTCAACTGCCGTATCCAGCGCATCTCCTCCGGGAGGGCGATCGACTCCAGAATCCCCTCGGGGAGAGGCTCGTCGGGCTCCGCGTCGATGCCGAGGGCCGTGAACTCCCCGGCGCGGGCCAGCGCCGCGGCGCGGTAGCCGGCGCAGTGCGTCATGCTGCCCACGATGCCCGGCGCCCACTGCGGGACACCCCGTCGGCCCGGCAGCACCGGCCTGGGCTCCACCCCGAGCTGTTCCATCGCGCGCCGGGCGCACCAGCGCACGGTGGCGAACTCCAGCCGCCGCTTCTCGACGGAGTGGGCGATCAGCGCCAGTTCCTCGGGGTGCAGCGCGACGTCGGCCGGATCGGTGGTGGCCTCCGAGACGGTTACGTCGGTCGGCAGCAGGTTCGCGAGCATGGCATCCCCGATTCGTTCCGGACGGGCGGACTGCCTCCACGCTCACCCCGGCGCCGCCGCCGAGGCCACGCTCCCGGCTCCGCCCCCGGCCGGCAGGCGGCCCGCGACGCCTTTCTCTGCCTGAGCGCTGTCATCCCCGGAGCCCTGCCACCGTCACCGGTCAGCCAACTGCCTGTCACAGGACGTGACTTGCCATCCCCTTGCCATGCTCTGCGGCCACCGCCCCTCACTGTGCGCATCGACGTCGATTCCGTGAGTATTGGGGGCGCCTAGGGGTACGAGGGCCTTCTGCCCGTCCGTAGCCTCTGGGAGATGGCTCACGGAAAGCTCATGGGCATCAGCGACCTGCATGTCGCCCATCCGGAGAACCGGCGCATTGTCGAGGATCTCCGCCCGGACGACCCGGCCGACTGGATCGTTGTCGCGGGCGACGTGGGCGAGACCCTGGCCGATGTGGAATGGGTCCTGGGACTGCTGAGCAGGCGCTACGCCCAGGTGGTGTGGGCGCCCGGCAATCACGAGCTGTGGACCCTGCGGGAGGACCCGCGCCAGGACCTGCGCGGCGAGACTCGTTACCGCCGACTCGTCGATCTCTGCCGCTCCTTGAGCGTTCACACCCCCGAGGACCCCTACCCCGTCTGGTGCGGGCCGGGGGGACCTTTGATCGTCGCCCCGCTCTTCCTGTTGTACGACTACACCTTCCGCACCCCCGCCGCGGCCACCCGGCAGCAGGCCCTGGAGGGGGCCTACGAGGCCGGTGTGGTCTGCAACGACGAGTTCCTGCTCCACCCCGACCCCTACCCCAGCCGGCAAGCGTGGTGCCGCGCCAGGCTGGCGCTCACCGAGCGGCGCCTGACCGCCTGCGACCCCGAGCTGCGCACCGTACTGGTCAATCACTTCCCGTTGGTACGGCAGCCGACCGGCATCCTGCGCCACCCTGAGTTCGCACTGTGGTGCGGCACCGAGCTCACCGCCGACTGGCATCTCAGGTTCCGGGCGGCCGCGGTGGTCTACGGCCATCTGCACATCCCGCGCACCACCTGGTACGACGGCGTCCGCTTCGAGGAGGTGTCCGTCGGTTACCCCCGGGAGCGGCGCGCGCGGCGGCACCACGTGGATGTGCCGCGACGGATCTTCCCCGCCACGGTGGCGCATTGATGCAGTGGCACTTTCGGCCACCGTGGAGGGCCGGACGGCCCGTTACGCTGGATTCCTGATTCCGTGCGGCCCTTCTTCCCCGCAAGTTCCGGCGAATTCGCCGAGCAGGCCTGAGAACAGCCATCAGAACAGGCGCAAGAACAGGTGCAAGAACAGGCAGGAGAAGGCGAAGTCCGCGGAAATTTGGAGCCAATGGGGGATGGATTCACATGGTGCTGATCCAACGTGCCGAGGAACTCGCGCTGATGGACTCGGCCCTCGACGGTGCTGCGGCCGGAAAATCCATGCTGGTTCTCGTCGAGGGCGCCGTCGGATGCGGAAAGAGCGAATTCCTGCAGACGGTCGCCCAGCGCGCCGCCGCCCGCGAGGTGGTTGTGCTCCGCGCGACCGGGACGGCAACGGAGCGTGACCGTTCGCTGGGCGTCGTCGCGCAGCTCGTCGGCAGCGCTCCGGCCGGATCGCTGCCCGCGCCCGCACCGCCGGAGCGGGCGGGATGCGTCGAGGCACTCCAGGCCTTCGCCCGCGCCGTCCACGGGCTGAGCGACACCGCGCCGGTCGTCATCCTCGTCGACGACCTGCACCACGTGGACGAGCTGTCCCGCCGCCATCTGCTGCACCTGGCGCGGGAGACCCGCAGCACCAGAATCCTGCTGGTCCTCGCCGCGTCCGTGCACGAGCCCGTCGAGGACCCTCTGTTCGCCACCGAACTGCTGCGCCAGCCCAACTTCGTCCGGGTCCGCCTCGAACGCCTCGACCGGGCCGCCGTCGGCGCCCTGCTGGCCGGCCGCGACACCGCGGAGACCGAGCGCCTCCACCGGGCCAGCGGCGGCAACCCGCTGCTGCTTCGCGCCCTGCTGCAGGACTCCCGCACGCAGCCCGGCGGCCCGTACACGCATGCCGTGCTCGCCTGCCTCCACCGGTGCGGGCCCGCCACCCTCGAGCTCGCGCGGGCCATCGCCGTGCTCGACGCGCACAGCAGCCCCGAACTCGTCGCCCGGCTTCTGGACATCGGCGTCGTGGCCGCCACCCGGGGCATGGCCGCCCTCGGCGACGCCGGCCTGCTCGACGGGCCCCGCTTCCGCCACCCCGTCGCCCGTGACGCGGTCCTCGGCCACATGGACCCGGCCGACCGGCGCGCCCTGCACCGCCGGGCGGCCGTCGTCGCCCACGGCACGGGCGCGCCCGCTCCGGTCGTCGCCGCGCAGCTGCTCGGCGCACGGCACACCGGCGAGGAGTGGGCCCTAGGCGTCCTGCGCTCCGCCGTCGGCCAGTTCCTGGCTGACGGAGACGTCGCCCGCGCGGCCGCCTGCCTGGAACTCGCCCAGGAGGGCTGCGCCGACGACAGCCACCGGGCCCACGTACGGGTCCGGCTCGCCGCCGTCACCGCCCGCACCGACCCCGCCGCCGCGGAACACCATCTGGCCGGCCCCCTCGCCGCACTGCGCGAGGGCCGCCTGCCCGACGACGCCATGGGCCCGCTCGCCCGCGCGCTGACGGCCCAGGGCCGCATCGACGAGGCCGTGGAGGTCCTGGAGCGGCTGGCGGCGAGCGGAGTGCCGGGGAGCCGGACCGAGGCGGGCGCCGGTGGACTGGGCGCGGGGCTGCGGGACGTACAACGGGAGGATCCGCTGGACGGACTGTCCGCCTTCCCGCACTGGGCGGCGGCGCGGCAGTCCGACGGCCGGCCGGACGGCGGTGGACCGTCGGGGACCGCGATGCGCGGCGGTGCGGGAGCGCAGGCCGGCCCTGCGGCGCGCGGCGGCACGGGGCAGCCGGCGGGCTCCTCGCCGCGTGGGGGGATTCATCCGGCCGCGCTGTGGGCCGTACCGGAGCAGTTCGAGGCCGGGGCCGCCGCGCATGCCGCGGAGGTGTTCCTGCGGGGTGCCTCGCCGTCCGAGGGCACGGTCGAGCCGCTGGCCCAGGCGCTACGGGTCCTGCTGTACCTGGGCGGGCCGGCACGGGCCCTGCCGTGGTGCGAGATGCTCACCGCGCAGTCCGCGCGGCGCGGTGCGACCGGCTGGCAGGTCGTCTTCGGCGGGCTTCTCGCCGAGGCCCGGCTGGGACGGGGAGACCTCGCCGGAGCCGTGGCGGGCGCCAACGCCGCCCTGGAGGCGGTCCCGACCCGGGGCGGCAGCGTGCTGCTGAGCGGCATCGCGGGCACCCTGGTCCGGGCGTACACGGCGATGGGCCGGACCGAGGCGGCCGCAGCGGTGCTCGGCCGCCCGGTGCCCGGCGAACTGGCCGGCAGCGTGCACGGTCTGGCGTATCTGCGGGCGCGCGGGCAGTACGAGCTGGCGACCAGCCGGTACCGCGCCGCGCTCGGTGACTTCCTGGACATCGGCCGGCGTATGAAGCGCTGGGGACTGGACCGGCCCCAGGTGCTGCCCTGGCGTACGGACGCGGCCCAGGCGCTGCTGCGGCTCGGTGAGTTGCAGCAGGCGGAGCGGTTCATCACCGACCAGCTGTCCCGGCCGGAAGCAGCCGACCCCCGGGTGCGGGGCGTCGCGCTGCGGCTCCGGGCGGAGCTGCTCGAGCCGAAGGAGCGGCAGGCACTGCTCACCAAGGCGGTGGACGAGCTGCGCAGATCCGGGGACCAGTACGAACTGGCGCTGGCACTGGTGGACCTGGGTCGGGTGCTGAAGGAGACCGGCGAGCCCGCGCGGGCCGCCATGGCCAACCGCAGGGCCTGGCATCTGGCCCGGGACTGCGGGGCCGAGGTGCTGTGCGAGAAGGCCCTGCCCGGGCACACCGCCGGAGCCGACCTCCAGGCGGAGTCGTCCCGCGCCCAGCTCGCCGAACTCGTCGCCACCCTCAGCGAGTCGGAGAAGCGGGTGGCCATGCTCGCCGTCCACGGACACACCAACCGCGAGATCGCGCTCAAGCTGTACATCACGGTCAGCACGGTCGAACAGCATCTGACCCGCGTCTACCGCAAGCTCGACATCGCCGGGCGGCAGGAACTCCCGGTGGACCTCCAGGTGTCGGCGGACGAGTTCGTGTGACGCGGGCCGGACGTGCCGAGCGCATGGCAGCCCCCTGGCAAGCCCCGCGCCGCAGCCGGCGGCCCCCGGCAGACACCTGCCGTTTTCCCGGCCTCCGCCTCTCGCCCGGTCCCGGTCCCGCCCCACTCCCTGTCGACGCGGCGCCGCCCTCCCGGAAGGCTCGGTCATGAGCCGGAGCCCACCGGGAGGGCAGACCATGACGACATCCGCACACCCGCGGCGGTGGCCCACCCCGACGCCCGCGCAGGCGCGCGAGGCCATGCTGCAGCGGGTCGAGGAACGGCTGCGCTCGCTGCTCATCGAGGAACACCGCAGCCGCCGCACGGCCGAGCCGCGCTCCGCGGCCCTCGTCGTCGGCGTCACCGAACTCGTGCAGGCCGGCGTGGAGCGGGTGCGGCCCGTCATCTGCCTCACCGGCTATCTCGCCGCCGGCGGTGACCCCGACGGCCCCGCCGCCGACGCCGCCGTGACGGCCGCCGTAGCGCTGGAGTTCCTGGACACCTGCCTGATGATCCGCGCCGACGTGCACGACAACGCGCCCATGCGGCGTGGCATCCCCACCCTGCACATCAGCCACGCCGCCGAGCACGAGCGCAACGGCTGGCGCGGCGAGTCCCGCCGCTTCGGCGAGGGCACCGCGGTGCTCGCGGGCGACCTGACGCTGGCCTACGCGGACCGCCTCGCTGCCGGGCTGTCGCGCCACGCCCGGGACATCTGGGACGACCTGCGCACCGAGCGGGTGATCGGCGCGCACGCCGACGTGGCCGCCGCGACCGAGTACCTCGACGACCCCTGGCCCGAGCGCTGCATCACCGGTTGCTCACGCGGCTGCGCCGCCGGCTGGTACGGCCTCCACCACGCCCTCCTGATCGGCGCAGCCCTCGCCGGCCGCGCCGACCTCAGCGCCGTGTACGAGGAGTACGCCTCCGCCCTGCACGCCGCCTGGCGCCTGCGCAGCTTCCTGGAGGGCGGCCCCGGCTACGACACGGACGCCCAGTTCCTCCGCGAGGTCGTCTTCGGCGGCCACGCCCGCGAACAGGCCGAACAAGCCATCGCCACCCTCGTGCACCGCGCCACCACAACGGTCACCACCGCACCCGTCCCTCCCGACTGGCGCATGGAGCTGACCGCCTTCGCCCGCCACGTGGCCGGTCGCGCAGCCGGCTGACGCCCCGGGAGCCGGCCGGCGCCTGGGCGGTCGGCGCCAGTGGGCGGCCCGGGACCCCCGGCTCACGCGAGGGGCGCGATCCGCGGAGCGCCCGCCCGCAACCGGCCGAGCCAACCGCGCAACACATCCCGCCGAACCTCGCCCCCGTCCCCACGCGGCAGCGCGCCGACGACCTCCAGCCGGGTGGGCAGAAACGCCTCCGCGACCCCCAGTCCGGCCAGATGCTCCCGTATCTCCGCCGGCCCCGGCGGATCGGCCGCCACCGCGGGCACCACCACCGCGCAGGGCAACTCCCCGTGCACCGGGTCGGTGTACGCGACGACCGCCGCCTCCCGTACCCGCGGATGCTCCAGCAGCCGCTCCTCCACCTCCGCCACCGGCACCATGAAGATGGACCCGGTCCGACCGCCGTCCCGGGCCAGCACCCGGACCCCGCCGTCCTCGTCGGGCGCCGCCAGGTCACCCGTGTCCAGCCAGCCGCCCCGGTCCCGCCACGTGGCCACCGGCGCCGGACCGCCGTACCGCCACGTCGCCAGACACACGGACGGGCCGCGCACCCGCAGCGGGGATCCGCCGTCGTCCACGCACACCTCCAGCCCCGCCAACGGGCGCCCTCCCACCCGGCCGTTCTCCGTACTGAGGGTGCCCATGCCGAGCTGGGGCGCCCCCCACACCGACAGCACCGGCGCGCCCAGCACCTCCCGCAGCCCGTCGGACAGCTCCGGCGGGGTACTGGTACGGCCTCCCGACAGCAGCAGCCGCAGCGCCCCGCGGTCCCGGGGCCGCTCCTGCTGCGCGGCGAGCACCTCCTGCCAGTAGACCGGCTCGGCGTACGCCTGGTCGACGCGGGCCGAGGACATCAGATCCAGACACCGCCCCGCGTCCCACACGTCCTGGTACACACCGGTGCCGCCGACCGCGAGCGGCCAGCAGACGGTGTACAGCAGCGAGGCCAGCGAGGTGAGTGGCAGCGTGCTGAGGAAGACCTCTCCCGGACGCCTGCCGGGGCCCGCCGGATCGGTCTGCGCGCCGATGTTCGCGTACAGCGTGTTGGGGGAGTGCAGCACCGCCGTGTAGGCGTCGCCGAGCCCCATGACGGTGATCATCAGACAGGCCCGGTCGGCGGATCCGGGCCGCAGGCCCGCGGCCCGGCCCGCAGGCGTCCTCTCGTGCCGGGTGCGCAGGAAGTACGAGCCGAAGTCGACCGCGCCCGTCGCGGCCGCGTCACCGATCACCACCCGGTGCCGCAGCCAGGGCAGGTCCGGAGCCATGTCGGCGAGTGCCTCGGCGTGCGCGAAGCCCTGCCACTCGTCCGGCACCACGCACACCCGAGCCCGTGAACCGGTCAGGATCCGCTGCAGCCCGTGGGCCCGCACGGTAGGCAGCACGGGCACCGCCACCGCGCCCAGGCGCATGCAGGCCAGCGTGAGGGCGGCGGTCTCCCACCAGTCGGGCAGCTGGTACGCGACCGGAACGCCCTCACCGACCCCGAGCGAGGCCAGCGCGGCGGCGAACCGATCGGTGCACAGCGCGAGTTGCGCGTAGGTGACGGTGACGACACGCCGCTCGGCTGCCCGATGGATCCGCTCCGACACGATCGCCGCCCGATGCGGCGTCACCGCCGCGCCCCGGTACAGATCATCGAGAAACGTACCCGTACGCCACCATCCCTGCTTCCGGAACCGCGCGACCACCTTTTCCGGCGGCACCAGCCCGCCCGGCCCGCCACCCCACGCGTCGTGTGCCGCGGCCGCCGCGACGGTGTCCGCAGGCCCCGGGTGCGCCGCGGTCATGCCCACCGCCCCACCGCCCCGGCGACCTGCACCCGTGAGGTGCAGCCCAGCCTGCGCATCACCTGGCGTACATGGTTGACCACAGTCCACTCCGAGAGGTCGAGCCGGGCCGCGATCTGGCGGTTCGTCAGGCCCTCGCCGACCAACAGGGCGACCTGTACCTGGCGGGGGGTCAGCGGTGGCCGGTCCGCCACGACCGGGGCGGCGTCCGCGCCCCGTGCGGGCGCCGGTGCCGACAGGGCCTCCGCGACAGCCGTCCGCGAGGACATCCGCACGCCCTCGGCCCACGCGGTGGCGAAGTCCGTCCAGCCGAGCCGCGCGCTCAACTCCGTGCGTGCCCGCTCCGCCTGGCTGCGCCACTCGTCCCGCACCTGCGCGCCCAGCCCGGCGCGCAGCCGGTCCGCCGCCGCCAGCAGCCGCACCATGCGGGGCTGCTGCCCGGGCGTGACCCGCCGCAAGAGCAGGGCGAACTCCTCCAGCAGCCCCGGCAGTTCGGTGCGCTCCCCGATGGACTCGTACAGCCGCAGGCTCTCCCGCAGCGCCCGGTCGGCCCGCTCCGGCTCCTCACCCTCGAGCGCCATCGACGCGGCGATCCGGAGCGCACCGGCCAGCCCCCGGGCATCCCGGACGCGCCGGAACGACTCCAGCGACCGGTCCAGCAGTTCCTGTGCCTTGCGCCGCTTCCCGTCGGCGCGCAGCACCGCCGCGAGCGCGGCCGCCGCCTCGGCCGCGGCCCCGGTGAGCCCCAGCGACTCCAGCGTGCTCAGCGCGGTGACGAGTACCGGGTGCGCCCCCTGCGGCTCACCGGCCGCGAGCAGCGCCACCCCCAGATGCGCCGAGGCCAGCGCACCCTGCCGCCGGTCGCCGGAGCTCTTCCCCAGCGCGATCGCCCGCCGGTGCCGCCGTACCGCCTCGTGCGGGTCGCCCAGCGCCAGTGCGAAGACCCCCGCCATGTCGGCCAGCCGGCCGTGCACCGCCTCCGGCAGTCCGGGGTGCTCCTCCGTCACCTCGTCACACCGATGGAGGCCCTCCCGCAGCCGCCCCTGCACCAGCCACGGCAGCCGGCAGCCGAGCGTCATCGCCGCGACCGCCTCGCCGTCGCCGCGCACGCGCAGGCGGTGCAGCGCGGCCCTCACGTTCGAACCCTCCGCCTCGAGGATCCGCAGCCACCGCACCTGTTCCGTCCCCCCGAGGCGGGGCCCGGCCGCCGCGACCAGATCCCGGTACCGCCTTGCGTGGGCGTCCAGCGCCGCATCCGCCCGGCCGGCGGACTCGGCCTCGGTACGGCAGTAGGACCGGACCGGCTCGGGAACGGCGAAGCGCGGCTCGGGGCCGCCGAACTGCGTCCCCTCGACGTGCTCCTCGTCCACCGACGCGACCAGCCCACGCTCCAGCAGCGTCTCCAGCACCGCCTCGAAGGCCGGCTCCGCCATGGACATCCCGAACCCCCGCTCGTACACCGCCAGCCGCTCCAGCGCCTCCCGGGCGGTGCCGTCCAGTCCGGCGAGCGCCGACGCGGCCAGCGCCGCCAGCGAACGGTGCCGCTCCGGCGCGTTCGCGGATCCGCCCGCGAGCACGGTGGTGTTCCGGCGCAGCCGTGCCAGCAGTGTCTGCGGCGGGAAGAGCCGCAACCGCCCGGCGGCCAGCTCCACGGCCAGCGGCAGCCCGTCCAGCAGCGTGCACAGGGCCGCCACGGCCCGGCCGTTCTCCGCGGTCAGCGCGAACGAGGGGTCGGCATCACGCGCACGCCGCTCGAACAACGCGACTGCTCCGAACTCCCGCAGCTCATCGGGGTCCGGCTCCGGGGCACTGTCGGCGCCGGGCGCGGCCCCGGCCCCGGCCATCGGCCCGGGCACGGACAGCGGCCCGATCGGCACCAGCCGCTCTCCCGGCAGCCGCAGCGGTTCCCGCGCGGTGACCAGCACCACCAGCCCGGGAACCTCGGTCAGCAGCGTGGCGACGGCGTCGGCGGGGGAACGAACGCCAAGGTCGGCGTCGTCGAGCACCAGTAGCGGGCGCCCCGACGCAGCGCCCGCGATCACTTCACCCGCCGATCGCAGGTCCTCGCCCGCCGTCCGCGGATCCTCCGCAGGCCCGGCCGCCCACACGCCGGAGAACTCCGCCGCGACGGCACGTACCGCCGCCACGGCCAGCCTGCTCTTGCCGACCCCGCCGGGCCCGGTCAGCGTGACGAGCCGGACGCTCGGATCGGTCAACCGGCCGCACAGAGTGATGAGTTCCCTCTCCCGCCCGATGATCTCGGTCACCGGGCAAGGAGGGGCCCACGGCACCACGGACATCCAGACCCCCTTGCAGACAGACGTCCTCACACGCTCGCCCACACCGCCGAAGCGCCGCTGAAGCGCGGGCGCAGCCGCCACACGCCGGGCCGCACCTCCAGCGGCTGCCCGGCCCCGCGCGGCGCCGGCGCGTCCAGGGCCTGCGACGAGCGCCGCGCGTACGCCTCCAGACGGACGTCCCGCAGGTCCCGGGCCAGATCGAGACACCGGCCGAACCAGGCCCGCGCCGCATCCGGCCCCTCCGACTCCAGTGCCACCAGGGCCAGCGCCCGGCAGGCCTCGTACCGGCCCCGCACATGTCCCGGCGCCGGCATCGCCGCGACCGCCGACCTCAGCAGCCCCGCCGCCTCCGGCAGCGCGCCCGTGTCGAGACACAGCTCGGCCAGGCCCACCAGCGCCCGCCCGACCTCCTCCCGCTCGCCCGTGTCGTCCGCGACAGCCCAAGCGCGTTCGTAGTACTCGCGGGCCCGACCCGGCCGCCGCCACTGCCACGCCAGATCCCCGAGCAGCCGCAGCATCCGGGCCTCGGCCGCACGATCACCGCACCGCCGCGCGGCATCCAGGGCAAGGGCGCACGCACCCTCCGCGTCCTCTCCGCCACCCGGGTCCGCGGCTCCCGCCAGCCGCACGGTCAGTTCCCACAAGCCCGCCTCGTACGCCGTGCGCACCAGCAGAGCCGGCGCGGGAAGCCAGTACGACGCCCCTGACACACCGCCGCGAACCCGGTGCTCCCGGGAGCCGAGGAGGCGCGTGTACGACGGACCGGGCACATCAGCGCGGTCGTACTGCTCCAGGTGCACCACGGGGCCTGCCCGCTCCGGCCCCGCGCCGGTCGTCGCCAGGGCCTCTGCCTGGACGGCGTAGGCCTCGCACAGCCGCTCCGTGGCCGCCCGTACCGTCGCCGCGTCCTCCCGTGCGGCCAGTTCCTCGGCGGCCAGGAGCCGCAGCAGCTCCGGAAGCCGGTAGCCGCCCCGCACCGCCTCCAGCAGCCCTGCTTCGACCAGGCCCTCCACCGGATCCAGGGCGTCGTCCTCGGACACACCGAGCACCGCGGCCGCGTGCGCCGGTGCGAACCGCCCCGGCGGCAGCAGCCCGAGCAGCCGAAAAGCCCGCAGCTCGGCGCTCGTACCCGACTCGTACGCCGCCAGCAGGCGCCCCCGCACCTGGACATCGCCCGTCCGCAGCACGCCGAACCGCGTGCGCTCGTCCCGCAGCCGCGACGCCAGCGCGGCGGCCGTCCAGTGCGGACGGGCGCCCAGCAGCCCTGCCGCGATCCGCAGCGCCAGTGGATGCCCCCCGCACAGCTCGACGATCTCCGCGACGGCCGACGGCTCCGCCGCGCCGTCGAACAGCCTGCGCGCCTCCCCGGCCGTCAGCGCGCCGAGTACGACCGTCCGCAGCCCGTCGATCCCGGCGGGCACCCGGTGTCCCGTGATCAGCGCGGCGCTGTCCGACGCGGTGGCGAGCAGGCCTCTGATCTGGGCGGCGGAGTCCACACCGTCCAGCACCAGCAGCATCCGGCGACCGGCGAGCGGCTCCTGCCGTGCGCCGGCCGCCGTGCCGTCGGCTCGGCGTACGGCGGCGCGCAGCAGCCCGACCGCCTCGTCGGCCGTCAGCGGAGGCCGGTTCGGCGGCCGCAGGTCGAGGAAGAACCGCCCGCCGGGAAAGTCCTCCGCGACGCGGTGGGCCCCCTCCACGGCGAAGGCCGTCTTGCCGATGCCCGGCATGCCGGTCACAGCGACCCGGACCGCGCCCGGGTTCTCCCGCAGCAACCGCTCCACCTCGGCCAGATCGGCGCCACGCCCGACGAACGACGGGTCGGCGGCGGGCAGCTCCCCACCCCTGCCGAACACCCCGGACGTACCGTCCCGTTCCTCGACGACCGCGCCTCCACCGTCAGCCGCGGCCCTGGCGGACACCGGCGGCGTCCGCCCCGCCGCCGCTCGGCCCACCGGCACCCGGCCCATGGCCTCCCGGCCGGCCGCCCCCGGCCCGGCCGACCCCGCGACGACCCTCCCCCGGGCCACCGCGACGACCGGCCCCTGGTCCGCCGGTCCGTGGCCGACGGACTCCCGGCCCGCCGGCCCCGGGCCCGCCGAACCGCGGCGGCCCGATCCAGGGCCCATCGCCACCGGCCCCGCCGCTGCCCGACGGTCCCGCGCCCGCCCGTCACGGTCGTACGCCCATCCGTCCGGCCGCGCCCGCACCTCACCCACCGCTGCACGGCTGCCGGCCGCCGTCTGCCCCGCCACCCGTCCGGAGGACGCCTGCGGCTCGCCTCCGGGGGTGAGCAGTGCCGCATCGCCCTCCAGGATGCGCCGCTGCAACGTCCGTGACCGCGGCCCCGGTTCGATGCCCAGCTCGTTCACCAGTGTCCGGCGCAGGACGCCGTACGCCTCCAGCGCGTCGGCCGCACGACTGCAGCGGTACAGCGCCACCATCAGATGCAGATGCAGGTCCTCCCGCAGGGGGTGCTCGGCGGTCAGGGACTGCAGTTCCCCGACGAGGTCCTGGTGCCGGCCCAGCCGCAGATCCGCCTGGATGCGCTCCCCGAGGGCGGTCATCCGCGCCTCGGCCAGCCGCACCGCGGCACTCTCCAGCAGCGGCCCGTGTGGCGTGTCGGACAGCACAGGTCCGCGCCACAGCCCGACCGCCTGCCGCAACAGCCGGGCCGCTGAGGCGAAGTCGCCCGCCGCGAGGGCCCGCCTGCCCCGCTCGGACACCTCCTCGAACACCACCGCGTCCAGCTCCTCGCCCACGGCCCGCAGCACATACCCGGGGCTGCGCGTGATCAGCACGTCCTGTCCGTGGCGAGGGTCGGCCGACCGCAACAGCTTGCGCACCTGGGACACGTACACCTGGAGCGTGGTCGTCGCGGTGCGCGGCGGCGCGGTGGGCCAGAGCTCGTCGATGAGGCTGTCGACCGAGACCACCTCGTTCGCCCGGACCAGCAGGGTGCCGAGCACCACGCGCAGCTTGGCGGCGCGCGGGGTGTGCGAGACTCCCGCGTCCGTTTCACCTGTGCTCCCGCCCGCGGACCCGGTGATCTCCAGCGGGCCCAGGATCCGGAACCGGATGCCAGACATCGGACGGACCGTCAGTAGTCCCGCACCACACGGGTGCGTGCCTCGGCCACCGTGCGCCGCCGCTGTGTCACCGTGAGCGTGACCGGCACCGAGGGCCGCCCCTCGGTATCGCGTCCGAGTTGCCCGGCCACGGCGACACAGCGCAGCGGCAGGTCCAGGTCCGCCTGGCCACGGAAGTTCACCTCGCAGGAGACCGGCATGCTGCGCTCCGCGGGCAGACCGTGCGCACGGCCCGCCGCCAGCAGCGACGCCTGGCGCAGCGACTCCATCAGGTGCAGCGCCGTCAACTGGCGTTCGTCACCTTCGAAGACCGGGTTGACACCCTCGGTCAGCACCCAGGTGCTCAGCCGGCCGCGGGCGCAGTCCGTCGGCTCACTGATCACCACGTTCTCCGGGAGGTACCGGCCGACCTCGGCGCACGTGGCCGGCCGCAGCGGCCCGTCCGGGGAGTCGTCCAGCTCCGGAACGGCCAGCTGGGCCCGGCGGACGTGTTCCACGTGCTTGCGGTGGATACGGGGCATCAGGAACACCAGTCCCGCGGCCCCGGTCCCGCACGACAGGCCGTCGATCAGGATCTCGATGTGGAAGTCGAGCCCGCGCGGCACCTCGTCGACGACGTTCGCCGGACGGACCTTGATGCGGGTCGTCACCGGCACGCCGCCCTCCCCGGGGTGCCGGTGCGGCGAGCGCCAGCCGGAGAGGTCGGTCAGATCGAGTGCGAGGCGGAAGAAGAGGCCGGGCCGGTCGTCCGGCACCCCGAAATACCGGTGGCCGATGAACTCGCCGACCTCGCGGACCGTTTCCGTCGCGATCTGCGCGTCGTGGAAGCGGCCGGGGCCGTCGTTGAAGAGCGGGTGGGCGACGGGCATCTCGCCGGCGAGGGCGAAGTTCTCCTCACCGGGGCCGAGGTCGTCCAGAAGGTAGTGGTCGCGGGGGGACGGGTGGTGGATCAGATGGCACGTTCCCATGCCCGGACCGGCCGGGACCGTGTGGCCCATGGCTGTGCCGTGATCGATCGTCATGTCCCTCCCTTGTCCGGCCCCCATCGTGAACACGACCACGAGCACCCGGCCAGCCGGGCACGGTGGCAGCAAGATGCACGGCAGCAACTACGCGGTGGCCATGGCGGCGACACCCCGACTCCAGGGTCGGCTTTAGCCGTATCCATGCCCCCCGCCGGAGTCTTGCACCAGGTGCCCCGCCCCCGGATTTCCCCCGTCTGCGGGCGGGGCCTCGCCCCAACGTCCGCTCTGTGCCTGCGGATCTGTTCCTGCGAAGGAGCCGAGATGACCGTCACCGGAACCGATCAGGCACGGGCCGAGCCGCACGCCCGCTCGGGAGCGGGCGTACGGGCGCGGAGCCGTGCCACGGCCGGGCCGTCGCGCCGACTCCGGCTGGGCTACGCCTCCGGCTCCCTGGTCACCGGCACGTTCACCACGCTGCCGGGCCTGCTGCTGCTTCCCTACCTCACCGACACCCTGGGCGTGGGCGCCGCGTCGGCCGGAGCCATCGTGTTCCTGCCCAAGGCGTGGGACGCCCTCCTCAACCCGGCCGCCGGCCGCGCCAGCGACCGTACGCGGACCCGCTGGGGTGCCCGCCGCCCGTACATCCTCGGCGGTGGTCTGGCGGTGGCCCTCGGCTTCGCCCTGACGTTCGCGGGGCCCGCGAACGGCACGGTCGGCGCGTGGTGCACGGCGGCCGGCTTCCTGCTCACCGCCACGGCTTTCGCCTTCTTCCAGGTGCCGTACGTGGCGATGCCCGCGGAGATCACCGACCGCCGGGAGGACCGGGTCCGGCTCGTCGGCGGCCGGGTCACCTTCATCGGCGTGGCCGCCCTGGTCACGGGCGCGGCCGGGCCCGCGCTGGTCGAGGCGGGCGGAGGCGGCGTAGCCGGACACCGCTGGGTGGGTCTGTTCGGGGCGGTCGTCGTCGCGGCCGGCACGCTCGGCGTGTTCCTGGGCACGGCCGCCGCCCCGGCCGGTTCCGTCCTGCGCAGCGAGCCGAGCCTGCGGCGCCAGCTCGGTGTCGCCCGGAGCAGCCCGGCCTTCATGGCGCTGCTGCGCTGTGCCCTCGTCCAGTCGGCCGCATCGGGCGTGCTGATCGCGGGCGCGCCCTACTTCGCCGACCACGTGCTTCCCCAACCGCTCGGCATCGGCGCCCTGGTGGCCGCGTTCGTCGCGCCCAACCTCCTCACCGTCGGCCTCTGGTCGCGGCTGGCCGGCCGGATCGGGAACCGGCGCGGCCACGCGGCGGCGTCCGCGCTCTTCGCGGCCGGCTGTCTGCTCTTCTTCGCCGCTCCTGTGCTGCCCACCCCGGCGGTGCTGCTCACCATGGCCCTCGCGGGTGTGGGCCACGCGGGTCAGCTGCTCTTCCTGTACGCGATGCTGCCGGACTGCATCGCGGCTGACACGGCCCGTACGTCACGCCGTCAGGCGGGTGTGGTCTCCGGGGTCTTCACCACCGTCGAGGGCCTGGGAGTCGCCGCCGGCCCATTCGTCTACGGACTGGTGCTCCAGCTCTCGGGCTATGTCTCCTCCGGAACCGGCCGGGCCGCCGAACAGAGCACGGCGACCGGATGGGGCCTGCTGACCGGCTTCGCCGCCCTGCCGGCCCTTGCGACGGCGGCGGGTATCGCACTGCTGCGCCGCTACGACGTGCCGGAATCCCGGACGCGACCTCCCGCGGAACACCGAACCGGCTCTCCGACGAAGGCCCACTCCTGACGCAAGGATGTGTGGGGTGGGGGCGCACCGGGCGGCGCCGGTTCGCGCCCGTGCCTCAGTGCAGCCGCACCGGCGCATGCGCGTCAGGCGGTCCGAGCGGCCGCGCCTCCCCGTCCGCTCCCCTGAGCTGCACCTCCCCGGTGCGGTCCGCGGTGACCTCTCCGACGACGGCGGCCTGCCGGCCGTACGGGTGCGCGTGCAGCGCGGACAGCACCATGGCGGCCCGCTCCTCGGGGACGAACAGGCACAGGCACCCCGCGCAGGCCGCCTCCAGCGGATCGATCCCCAGCGCGCCGAGCGCGATCCGGGCCTCGTACTGCACCGGCAGGGCGACCTCGTCGACGCGCAGCGTGAGCCCCCGGCCCGCGGCGCAGGAGCGCAGTACACGGGCCAGGCCGCCCTCGGTGACGGCGCGGGCGTGACGTACGTGGGGCAGCACCTGGGCGAGCAGGCCGGACAGTGGTGCGCAGTCGCTGGGGACGAGGTGCTCGTAGCCGAGTTCGTGGCGCAGCGAGAGCAGGTGTGCGGCGTGGCTGCCGAGCGGCCCGGTCACCAGCAGCCGGTCACTGGGCCGTATGTTCCTCGGATCCATCGGCGGGCCCGGGTGCCGCACCCCGAGCGCGGTGGCCGTGACGAACACCCGGTCCGCCTCGCCCGCCCGCACCACCCGCGTGTCCACCGCGGCGATCTCCACCGCGGCCTCGTCGGCGGCGTGCCGCACCGAGTCCGTCAGCCTGCGTACCAGCGGCATCGGCAGCCCGGCCTCCAGCACGATCCCGAGCGTGAGCCGGCGCGGCTCGGCCCCGCTCGCGGCCAGCTCGTTCACCACCCCGCACACGGCGACCCGCCCGACGTCCCCCTCGCCGAAGAACGGCGGATCGAGGACGTACGCCCCGGTCCGCACGACCGGCTCCGGCACACTGCACAGAAGCCCGGCGACCAGCTCCCCGACCGGCATCCCGAGCCCCACCTGCGCCGTCTCCCAGCCGTCCCCCTCAGGTCCCACAGCGGCCCCCCATGACCTCGGCGACCTCCGACAGTCAAGATCGCTCCGCCTCTCATCCTCCTCCCCGCGCTCCGAGCCGAACACCCACCGAGCGCCCGATCAGGGGGCGACTAGGGGGCGCCGCCCGCAGGCGGGCAGCGAACACCGACCACGCCTCCAACGGCATCCCACTCGACCACCCGACACTGAATTCCCGCAGCGTCTCGACCTTCACCCGCGGCCCCACGCGCAACTGCTGAATGACAAGCGGCGCAAAGCCGGACGCGATCGCGAAGTCCCCGAGATCCGAACTCAGTGCACGGCAGCGGTGAGGGCATCGGCCGTCCTGGCCGGTGCCCTCACCGCGTGCGCGACCCCGTTCGCGGGCCCCTGCTGACGCGCCGCCTACGCGATGGGTGCCGGCTCCGGCCTGCCGTCGCTTCCCGGAGGCAGGAGTGGGGAGACCTCGTCCTCGGCGAAACGGCGGGCGTGGACCCCGATCATGCCGAAGGCGGTCAGGGCCGCGGCGACGGCGGCCGCCACACCGCATGTCAGGAACGCGGTGCCGAAGCCGCTGCCCAGGGCGTCCAGGGCCAGGCCGTGTGCCGAGGATCCCGGGGTGCCGGGCGGCAGGCTGTTCACGGCGATGGGTCCTCCGGCCGCGGCGATCTCGCGTGCCGCTGCCGCCTGACCAGCCGGCAGGTCCGCCCCGGACAGGTTCGCCGGGAACGCCGACCCGGCGTTGCTGAGGGCGACCGCGCCGACGACTACGGGGCCGAGGGCGAAGCCGAGGTCGCGCAGCATGTTGGTGGTGGCGCTGGCCATGCCCGCCAGGTGCGGGGGCACGCTGTTCAGCGCCACGGCCGTCACCGAGCTGACGGTCAGGGCGAATCCGACGCCGATCAGCAGGGTGGGCGCGACGAACGTGCCGAGCCCCGGGTCCCTGACGTCCAGCCGGGCGCACAGCAGGCAGCCGACCGCCATCAGTACGAACCCGGAGATCAGCAACCAGGACGCGGCGACCCGGTGGAGCAGCCGCGAGACGACCGGGATGAGCAGGAAGGCGGGCCCCTGGAGGAGCAGGAAGGGGATCGCGACGCGGATCGGGTCCTGGTGCTGCACGGGGCCCAGCCACATGCTCGTCGAGAAGCAGGCCCCGAGGAAGGCGAGCATGCCGATGACCGCGACGACGGACGACACGGCGAAGGCCCGGTTGCGGAACAGCTTCAGGTCGAAGATCGGGGATTCGGCCCCCAGCTCCACCACGACGAACCCGGCGAGGAAGCATGCGCCGAGGGCGAAGGCGAGCATGACGGGAAGGGTGGTCCAGCCCGACTCGGGCCCCTCGACGGCGCCGTACAGCACCAGGATGAGACCGAGGGCGAAGGTGATCTGACCGGCCACGTCGAGCTTGCGTCCCTCGGGTGCCTTCGACTCCGTGCCCAGCGTCACGGTGAGCACCATGCTGGCCAGGGCGAGTCCGACGAGCACCCAGAAGGAGCCGCGCCACGACCCGATCTTGGCGAACATGCCGCCGAGCAGGGGTGAGACGGCGGCACCGGCGGACAGGAAGCCGCTCCAGACCGCCACCGCGTGCGCCCGCTGACGCATGCCGCGGGTGACGGCGGTGATCGAGGTGAGGGAGCCGGGGAACATGGCGCCGGCGCCCAGTCCGTTCAGGGCGGCGCCGAGCCACAGCACCTGGACGCTGGGCGCGAGCGCGGCCACGGCGCTGCCCGCGGCCACCAGTGCCGTGCCGGCGGCGACGAGCCTTCGCCGTCCGAAGAGGTCACCGAGGACACCGAAGGTGAACTCGAAGCAGACCACGGCGATCATGAACGCCGAGGTGATCCACGTGAGTTGGGACCCATGGGTGTCCAGGTCCTGCTGGAAGAGACCGTTCAGCGAGGCCGGCAGCGCGTTCGCCACCTGGGCCACGAAGACCGCGCAGCAGGCGGCAGCCAGTCTTCCCGCGTAGCCCGGCGTCCGGGCGGCCCCCGCGGTTGGGCCCGGGGACGTCGTCGTCCCGTTGTTGAGCGTCATTGCTGTTCTCCCTGGCTGGGAAAAGTGGGCGCCCGGAGACGGGAGCCTCAAGAGCGTGGAAGGGCTCGGCTCGGCGTGCGCGGTGGGGGAGAGGGGCACGACGCGAGTCGGGCGTGATGCCGTGGAGAATGACACTCGCTTTACGCGACGTCAATGATTTACTCGTCGCCTAAGACGAGCGGTGCGCTCGTAAGATAAGCTGGCGCACTGTTGTCGGGTCGTGGCACTGGGTCCCGACCGCCCCGTCGTGCCGTTGGAGCTCAGTGCTGGTCGGCCAGGTCCCTCTCCAGCGCGTGCGCCGCGGTGTCCAGGGCGGCGACCAGGGGCTGGAGGCGGTGCGGGTCGTAGCGCACGCTGGGCATCGACACCGACAGACCGGCCAGCGCGGTGCCGTCCCGGTCCCGCACCGGCACGCCGACGGCGACGAGACCGCGTTCGGAGCGCTCCTTGTTGACGGCGAACCCGTTGCGGCGCAGGCGCCTCAGTTCCGTCCGCAGCCGGGCGAGATCCGGACGATCGGCCGGACGGTCGCGGTAGCGCTCGGGGGCGTAGACCTCCTCCAGTTCTTCCTCGGTGAGGTCGGCGAGCAGGAGCAGCCCCGCCGTCGTGCGGTGGGCCGGGAACACCATGCCCTCCCGGGAACCGACCCGCAGTGCCTGCCGGCACTCGACGCTGGCGATGAACCGGGCCGTGTCCCCGGTGCGCACGATCAGGTTCGTGGTCTCGTCCAGAAGGCCGGCGATCCGGTGCAGGTGGGGCAGCGCCGCCGCGCGCAGCCGCGACACGAGGGACTGGGAGTGCGCGGCGAGCTCCAGCACCGGGCCCGCACGGTAGACGCGGTCCTCGCCCTGCACGGCGAAGTCCCGGTAGACGAGCATCGCCAGGAGCCGGTGGGCGGTCGACCTGGCGACGCCCAGCCGCTCGGCGATCTGCGTCACGGTCGCGCCGCCCTCCATCTGAAGGATGGTCGCCGCACGCAGCGCGTGGTCCACGCTGGCGATGGGGTAGGGCGGCGGTGTCTTGAGCGGCTTGTCCATGGTCTTCCCCTTGGATTCTGCTCTCCAGAATCTACCTGTTCTGCGTGCAGACACGCTGCACCCTGGATCCGTGACTCAGTCCTCCATCGCCCAAGACATCGCTACGGGTTCCCCGGTCCGCCTCCAGGCCGTCTCGGCGGAGGGGCAACCCGAGGTCACCCCGGCGCTCGAAGAGCTGTACCGGGGCTTCGAACAGGAGCTGCTCGTCCCGCTGTGGACCGAGATCGGCGACCTGATGCCGGCCCACCCGCGCTCGCGCGCCGTGCCGCACCTGTGGCGGTGGGAGCGGCTGCGGGAGCTGGCGGCCCAGGCCGGCGACCTGGTCCCCGTCGGCCGCGGCGGTGAGCGCCGGGCCATCGCGCTGGCCAACCCCTCCCTCGCCGGAAGGCCTTTCGCCACCCCGACGCTGTGGGCGGCCATCCAGTACCTCATGCCCGGCGAGGACGCCCCCGAGCACCGGCACACCCAGCACGCCTTCCGCTTCGTCGTCGAGGGCGAGGGCGTGTGGACGGTCGTCGGGCGGGACCCGGTGGCCATGCGGCGCGGCGACTTCCTCCCGCAGGCCGGCTGGAACTGGCACGCCCACCACAACGCCACCGCCGAGCCGATGGCCTGGATCGACGGCCTGGACATCCCCTTCCAGCACGCCACCGAGGCGCAGTTCTTCGAGTTCGGCCGCGACGAGATCAGCGACGCCGAGCGGATCACGCCGGAGCGCTCGCGCTCCGAGCGCCTGTGGGGTCACCCGGGCCTGCGACCGGTCTCGGCCGTCCCGGCCACGCCCGGCAGCCCGCTGCTGTCCTACAAGTGGGAGTACACCAACGCAGCCCTGAACGACCAGCTCCTGCTGGAGAAGGAGGGCTTCGGGGGCACCGTCGAGCCCGGTCACGCCGCGGTGCGCTACTCCAACCCGCACGACGGCTCCGACGTCCTGCCGACCATCCGCGCCGAGCTCCACCGCATCGCCCGCGGCACCGAGACCGCGCCGGTGCGCGAGACCGGTTCGTCGGTCTACCAGGTCTTCGACGGCTCCGGCACCGTCACCGTCGGGGAGAAGTCCTGGTCCGTGACGCGCGGCGACATGTTCGTCGTCCCGTCCTGGGAGCCGTTCTCCGCGAAGTCCGAGGCCGGCGCGACCGACTCCGACGAGGGCGCCCTCGACCTGTTCCGCTTCTCCGACGCGCCCGTCTTCGAGGCGCTCAAGCTCAACCGCACCCAGAAGGACGCCTGACCATGAAGCTCGCCACCATCCGCACCGCCGACGGGACCCGGGCGGTCCGCCTCGACGGCGAGGTCCTCGTCGACCTCGGGTACTCCGACCTGGGCGAGCTGTTCGCCGAGGCCGACTGGCGGTCCAAGGCCGCCGCCGCCTCCGGCACCGCCCACCCGGTCGAGGGGGCGGACTTCGCGCCGGTCGTCCCCCACCCGTCCAAGGTCGTCTGCGTCGGCCACAACTACACCAATCACATCAAGGAGATGGGCCGGGACCTGCCGGACTACCCGACCCTCTTCCCGAAGTTCGCCGAGACCCTGCTGGGCGCGGGCGACGACATCGTCAAGCCGGCCGAGACCGAAGCGCTCGACTGGGAGGTCGAGCTGGCCGTCGTGATCGGCAAGGAGGTGCGCCGCGCCGACGAGCGGCAGGCCGCCGACGCCATCGCCGGCTTCACCGTCATGAACGACATCTCGGTGCGCGACTGGCAGTTCCGCACCATCGAGTGGACCCAGGGCAAGATCTGGGAGGCCTCCACCCCCGTCGGCCCCTATGTCGTCACCCCTGACGAGGTCGGCGGCGTCCGCCCCGCGCTGGAGGTCAGGACGGTCGTCGACGGCCAGGTCATGCAGCAGGACGACACCGGCACGCTGCTGTTCGACCCGGTCTTCCTGGTGCGGTACATCTCCACCGTCATCACCCTGCGCCCGGGCGACATCATCGCCACCGGCACCCCGGCCGGCGTCGGCAACGCCCGCAAGCCGCAGGTCTTCCTGCACCCCGGTCAGACCGTGGTCACCGAGATCTCCGGCCTCGGCGCCTGCACCAACAAGGTGGTCGAGGCATGACGGACGGCACACGGACCTTCGCCGACACGCGCGAGTGGGCCCGCACGGGCACCAAGCTGCTGCTCGACGCCGTCGCGGGCCTCGACGAGGCGGGCTTCTCGGCCCCCAGCGCGCTGCCGGGCTGGACCCGCAGGCATCTCGCGGCGCACGTCGCCGCCAACGCCGACGCCCTGTGCAACCTGGTGCACTGGGCGGCCACCGGCGAAGAGACGCCGATGTACGCCTCCCCCGAGGAGCGCGCCGCCGGCATCGCCAAGGGCGCGACCCTGTCGGCCGGCGAACTGCGCTCCTGGGTGACCGCCTCCGCGCAGGCGCTCGACGAGGGACTGGACCGCCTCACCGACGAGCAGTGGCGGCACGAGGTCGTCACCGCCCAGGGCCGCACCGTCCCCGCCACGGAGATCCCGTGGATGCGGTCCCGCGAGGCCTGCGTCCACGCCGTCGACTTCGGCACCGGCCTCACCTTCGCCGACCTCCCGAGCGGCTTCATGACCGCCCTGGCCGGCGAGATCAGCACCAAGCGCGGGCTGACCGAGCTCCCCGACGGCCCTCTGCCCGAGGTCACCGCCTGGCTGGCCGGCCGCCCCCACTCGCTCGCCGACGCTCCTGAGCTCGGCCCCTGGCTGTAGAGGAGTAAGTCATGTCCACACCTGACGCGATCGTCGTCGGCGGCGGCATCGGCGGTCTCGGCGCGGCGTTCTCGCTGACCCGCCAGGGCCTGCGTGTCCGCCTGCTGGAGCGCGCCCCCGCCTTCGGCGAGGTCGGCGCCGGCATCCAGCTCGCCCCCAACTGCACCCGCATCCTCGACGACTACGGCCTCCTTCAGGAGGCCAAGAGCCTCGGCGTCGTCCCGGACGCGATGGTCATGCGCGACGCCGTCGACGGCGACGAGCTGACCCGGATCGACCTGCGGGACCTGGAGAAGCGCTACGGCTACCCCTACCTGGTCATCCACCGCAGCGACCTGCACGGCCTGCTCCTGCGCGCGTGCGAGCGCGCCGGCGTCGAGCTGATCACCGACGCGCAGGTGACCTCGTACGAGAACACCGACGACGGTGCCCGCGCGACCCTCGCCTCCGGCGAGACCCACGAGGCGGGCGTCGTGATCGCGGCCGACGGCCTGCACTCCGTCGCCCGCAAGCTGCTCGTCCACGACGAGCCCGTCTCCTCCGCGTACGTCGCCTACCGCGGCACCGTCCCCGCCGAGTTGCCGCGGGTGCGGTCCGTCGACCTCAGCGAGGTCGTGGTGTACGTCGGCCCCGGCTGCCACTTCGTCCACTACGGCCTGCGCGGCGGCGAGCTGCTCAACCAGGTCGCGGTCTTCGAGTCGCCCAAGGCGCTGGCCGGCCAGGAGGACTGGGGCACGCCGGACGAGCTCGACGCGGCCTTCGCCAAGACCTGCGGCTTCGTGCGGGACGGCCTGCCGTTCATGTGGCGGGACAAGTGGTGGCGGATGTTCGACCGCGACCCGATCATGAACTGGGTGCACGGCCGGATCGCGCTGCTCGGTGACTCCGCGCACCCGCCGCTGCAGTACATCGCACAGGGCGCGATCATGGCCGTCGAGGACGGCTGGGTGCTGGGCGAGCACGTCGCCCGCAACCGCGCCGAGGACGGCACGGTCGACTGGGACGCCGCCCTCGCCGCCTACGAGGCCGTCCGCCCCGAGCACTGCCGCCGCGTGGTGACCACCTCCCGCAAGTGGGGCGAGCTGTGGCACCTCGACGGCGTGGCCCGCGAGCAGCGCAACGTGCTGCTGCGCGCCCGCGACACCTACGACTACTCGTTCGTGGACTGGCTGTACGGCCCGACCGCGCTGACCCCGGACGAGGAGCCCCCCATGTTCACGCCGATCCCGCTGTCGCCGGCGGTCGCCGGCGACTCGGCGGGCGAACCGCTGACGATGGCGGGGAGCGGCGCGTCGTGAGCGACGCCTACCTCTCGCCGCGGCCCGCACCCCGTTCGTCCGGTTCGGCGGAGCCCTTGCCGGGGTGCGGCCCGACAATCTCGCCGCCACCACGCTGACCGGGCTGCCGGCCGAGGCGCCCGGCCTCGGCCACGTCGCGATCGGCGACGTGGTGTGGGGCGACGCGAACGGCGCCGGCGAGGACGACGCAACGTCGACCGGATGGCGGCGCTGCCGGCCGGACCGCCGGTGAGCGTGCCCGCCACACCGTGAACCGGCTGTGCGGCTCCAGCCTGGACGCGGCGATCACCGCCTCGCGCACCCTGGAGTCCGACGACGCGCACATCGTCGTCGCCGGTGGCGTGGACTCCATGACCCGCCCGCCCCGGGTGCCGCCCAAGCCGGACCGCACCGGGGCCCCTGCGGACACCGACCACGGCGTCTTCCCTCCCGGCCCGGACGGGGTCCGCGTCCTGGAGACGTACGGCATCACGGCCGCGGAGCTGCGGGAACGACTGTCCGCGGACCTGCTTCCGTGAGCGAGGCGTCAGCTGTCCGTACAACACGTTAAGATCCAGGCATGGCGAACCTTCGACAGGCACAGAAGCAGATGACGCGCCGTCTGCTGCTGGAGTCAGGACTTGAACTGTTCAAGACCAAGGGGTACGCCGCCACCACGGTGGACGACATCGCGACTGCGGCGGGCACCACCCGCGTGACCTTCTACGCGTACTTCCCCTCCCGCAGCGACCTGATGAAGGCGCTCATCGACGAGCAGCTCAACGAGGCGCTCCAGCGCGTACGCTCCCCCGAGCACGGCTCCACGGCGAGGGACCTCGTCGCCACGGTCGCCGAGGGGACGCCGGAGGCGATCATGGCGTGGCTGCGGCGGACCGCCGACAGCTGGCCGGCCATCCGGCCGATCATCCGCATCGGCCGCGATGCCGCGGTGGTCGACCCGGAACTCACCGACCTGGTCGAGCGATGGCTGGAGGAGGCCATCAGCGACATCGAGGACGGACTCACGACGGCCGGGCGCCTCGAGCCCCATCAACGTCACTTCCGGGGCGTGCTCGCGATGGCCCAGCTGGACTTCGTCGCCCAGCACTGGGACGGGGCCGACTGGAAGCTCACGCGTGACCAGATGCTCGACGAACTCGGCGCCAGTTGGGTACAGCTGCTCTCCTGACCGCCGTGCGACGTCTACATCCTCGTCGGTGAAGGTGGCCCGCTCGGCACCGTGATCGTACGCAGCCACAACGTGGTGCGAGGGCGCGCTCGGCGATGAGCCGCGCCAGTCGAGAGCCGACGACGAACCCCGTGCCGTCCGTCATGGCGAGCGTGATGGGGCGCTGATCCGTGGCGGGGCCGCAGCACGGGAAGTCCACGATGCGTGCGGTCTGTCGTAGGGCACCGCGCAGCGGCGCGGCCAGCTCTCCGGCGCCCGCGGGGTCGGCGTGAGGCCCATCCCTTGCGGACGACGAGGCGTCACCCGGCAGACGCCGCGACCTGGTGACTGCGTGGCTCACGGCCGGCTGCCACAGACCGACTCCTTCGGCCGCCCCGGTCGACTCCCGGTCCGCGAGTGCCCCACGAACGGTGCCGCACCGCGTCACAAGTGCGCCGATCTTCCAACTACTCGTTCATTATTTTTTCGACGAGTCGGATTGCTTGACGCCATGTAAAGCGAATGCCTACCGTGTCTGCAGCCACAGGGGTGCCGTGCACCCCGATCCCGGAGACGTGAGGCAGGCATGAGCGGCAAGAGCAACACCGTGAACACCGTCCTGGGCCCGGTGCCGGCCGAGGAGCTGGGCGTCGTTTCGGTCCACGAGGCGCTGTTGTCGGTGGTCCCGGGCGCGGAGTACGCCTTCGACGTCACCATCGACCGCGCCGAGATCTTCGAGACCCTCGCCGCGAAGCTGAAGGACTTCCGCGCCCACGGTGGTGGCACGATCGTCGACAGCACCGGCATGTTCCACGGCCGGGACGTCCGGCTGTACGAGACCCTCTCCCGCGCGACCGGCGTGCACATCGTCGCCTCGACGGGGCAGGGTCCGGAGGAGAAGCTCGGCGGCTACTTCCTCACGCCGCAGACCAACCCGCCGACGCCGTGGCCGGCGGAGAAGTTCGCCGACCTCTTCACCAAGGAGGTCACCGAGGGCATGGTGGTCCCCCGTGTGGAGCGGCGCGGCGCCGCCGGACTGGTGGCCACCACCGCGACCCCCGAGGGGATGACCGCGACCGACGAGAGCCTGTTCCGCGGCGCGGCCCGGACCGCCCTGAGCACCGGCGTCGCGGTCTCCCTCCGCTACGGGAGCGACGCGGTCCACGACCTCGACGTCGTCCTGGACGAGAAGCTCCCGGCCGACCGTGTCGTCGTCGGCGGTCTCGACCGCAAGGACGCCGTCGCCGCCGGTGCGCCCCTCGAGATCGTCCGCCGGGGCGCCTACGTCGCACTCGACCACGTCGGCGTCGAGGACGAGGCCCACATCACGGACGCCGAACGGGTCGCCCTGGTCGCCGACCTCGCGCGGGCCGGCTTCGGCGACCGGATCCTGCTCTCGAGCAACGCGATCGGGGTGGCCAAGGGGCACCCCGCGGCCGACCTGCCGTACAGCCACATCCTGACCACCTTCGTCCCGCTCCTGAAGGCACAGGGTCTCGGCGACGAGGACGTGCAGCGGATTCTCGTGCGGAACCCGCGCGTCCTGCTGTCGGTGCGCTGAGCGCGGCCGCATATCTGAGTCACCGTCAAATTCTTTTCCCCAAAGGTGAGTTCTGTGTCACGAGTGAACACCGTCCTGGGGCCGGTCCCCACCGAGGAGCTGGGGCTCGTGGCCGTCCACGAGCACATCGGCTACGGCATGCCCGGCTCCGAGCTGGACGCGAAGTGGTGGAAGGCCCCCGAGCAGCGGTACGAGGAGACCGTCCCGAAGCTGCGCAGGTTCCACGAGTACGGCGGAGGCACCTTCGTCGACGCGACCGGGATCTGCAACGGCCGTGACGTCGACCACTACAAGTCGCTGTCCGCCAGGACCGGCGTCCACATCGTCGCCTGCACCGGCTTCGTCGGCGGCGACACCGCCCTGTGGCACTTCGCCAAGGCCGACGTGGACTACCTGACCCGGCAGTTCGTCCACGAGATCACCGTCGGCATCGGCGGCACCGGCAGCCTCGCCGGTGTCATCAAGGTCGGTGTGAGCCGCGGTGGCCGTATGACGGACCTGGACAAGCGCATCTACCGGGCCGCGGCCCGGGCCTCCCTCACCACGGGCGTGCCGATCCTCACCCACCTCGCCATCGACGCCGAGAACGCGGTCGCGATCTTCAACGAAGAGGGCCTGCCCCTGGACCGCGTGCTGTTCGGGCACGTCGACGACGGCGTGAACGCGGACAAGACGCGCGACGTCTGGATCGCGGAGCAGGGCGGTCGCATCGGCTTCGACACCTTCGGCTACGAGACGGAACTGCCGGACCCGCCGTTCTGGGCCCGCCCCCGCAAGGAGCGGCTGGACCACTTCCTGAGGTTCATCGGCGACGGCCGGCTGGGGCAGGTCCTCGCCTCCGCAGACGCCAACTGCAGCCCGCTGGGCTGGCCCGGTGTGAAGGGCCACACCGTCAACTACATCTTCGAGGACCTCATCCCGGACCTCCGCGCAGCCGGCCTCGACGAGTCCGCGATCAAGACGATCTTCGTCGACAACCCCGCCGACTTCCTGACCATCCAGAAGTAGAGAGAACCACCATGCAGCCATCGGACCTGAAGAAACTGAAGATCGCCGTCGTCGGGGCGGGGTACGGCGGGGCGGCGGCGGCCAAGGCCCTGAGCCTGCTCGGTGCCCACGTCGACGTCTACGAGCAGGCGAACCGGATCCGCGAGGTCGGCGCCGGCATCGGGCTGCGTCCCTCCACCATGAACCGGTTCCGCCAGTGGGGGATCTTCGACGCGATCGCGAAGGTGAGCTCGCCGAGCGACTACTTCGAGATCCTCACGGCCACCGCCGAACCGATCATGAAGGAGACGTGGCCGGGCGTCCACGACTTCGCCGAGGAGACCAAGACCCATCTGATCCACCGCGGGGACTTCATCGAAGTGCTCCTGGGCGTACTCCCCGAGGGCATGGTGCACCTCGGCCACAGGCTGGAGGGCATCCAGGACAAGGGTGACCGCTCCGTCCTGACCTTCGCGGGCGGCAGGAGGGCCGAGGCCGACCTGGTCGTCGGTGCCGACGGCATCAGGTCGGTGGTGCGCCGGCTGCTGTTCAGCGACAAGGACCCGGTGTTCTCGGGCGAGCACGCCTACCGCGCGGTGATCTCCGTCGACGACGCCCACGGGATGGTCACCGACGACAACCTGCGGATGTACATCGGCCGGGGCACGAAGGTCTACCTGCTGCCGCTGCGCCACCGGGGCCAGGTGTCCTTCGACATCACCGCCCTGTGCCCGGACGGCACCTGGGCACCTGAGGTCTCCAAGGACGACCTCCTGGCCACGGTGGAGGGCTTCGACGAGCGCCTCGTGGACATCACGCGCGGCCTGGACATGGACACCGTGAACATCCGCGCGGTCTACGACATCGACCCGGTCGGCACGTGGCATTCGGACTCCGTCGTCCTCGTCGGCGACGCGGCCCACTCGATGCTGCACCACCAGGGCCAGGGCGCCAACTCGGCCATCGAGGACGCCGGAGCGCTCGCCGACGCCCTGCGGCGGGCGGACTCCCCGAAGGAGGCGCTCGCCCTGTACCAGTCCACCCGCAAACCCGTGACCGACGAGCTGCAGCGCATCTCGCGCCAGGGGTGGACCGAGGAAGAGATCGATGACGTCTTCCCCGGTCAGAAGCCCGCCGCCGCCCCGCAGGAGTGATGTCATGCCGTTGCACCCCGAGATAGCCAAGGTCCTCGCCACCCTGCCGGCCCCGCCCGAAGGTCCGCTCGACCCGGTCGCCCTGCGCGCCGCGGACGAGGCGCAGGTCGCTCCCCCCGAGGAGCGCCTGCCGCTCCACGCGGTCGAGGACCTGACCGCGAGGACGGCGGCCGGCGAGGTACCGGTACGGATCTACACGCCGGCCGAGGCCGACAGCCACGGCCTGCTCGTCTACTTCCACGGCGGCGCGTTCTTCCTCGGCAGCCTGGAGACGCACGACCACGTCGCCCGCTCGCTGGCCGAGGAGACGGGCCTCAAGGTCGTCTCGGCCGGCTACCGCCTGGCGCCCGAGCACGCCTTCCCGGCCGGCCTCGACGACGCCTACGCGGTCGTGCGCTGGGCCGCCGAGGAGGGCGCGGGCCTGGGCTGGGACGGCGAGACCCTCGCCGTCGCCGGCGACAGCTCCGGTGGCACCTTCGCCGCCGCGGTCGCGGCCAAGGCGCACGACGACGGCTTCCACCGGATCACGCACCAGCTCCTCTACTACCCCTCCCTCGACCTGGACTTCGACGTCGACCGCTATGCCTCGCTGCGGGAGAACGCCGTGGGCTACGGCCTGGAGACGGCCGGGCTGAAGCCCTTCAACGCCTTCTACACCGACAGCGGAGCCGATCCCGCGGACCCGCTCGTCTCGCCGATCAAGCGGGCGGACCTCACCGGGCTGCCCCCGGCCCTCATCGTCACCGGCGAGTACGACCCGCTGCGCGACGAGGGCGAGCTCTACGGCCGGCGGCTGCGGGAGGCCGGCGTGGAGGCGACGGTGAGCCGGTACGAGGGTGCGGGCCACGGATTCGTCCAGCACTTCTCCTGGATCCCGGAGTACCACAGGGTCTTCGCCGAGACCCGCGACTTCCTCGCCCGCCGCTGAACGGGCGGATGGAGCACACGAGTTCGGAAAGCACGCCATGACACACGAAGTCACCGTCCATCCCCTGGTCTCGCCGTGGGGCCGGTTCGGTCTCTACAGTTTCTTCATCGACGCGCCCGAGCCGGCCGTCGTCGACACCGGGATCGCCTCCTCGCCCGCCGAGGGGATGGCTCCCGCGCTCGCGGCGATCGGGCGCCGCATCGAGGACGTGCGCTGGATCCTCCTGACGCACGGTCACATCGACCACATCGGCGGGGCGTACGCGCTCCGGGAGCTCACCGGCGGGCGCGCACAGGTGGTGATCCACGAGGCCGACGCACCGATGCTCCGCTCGCGGCGGGCCCACGTGGAGGAGTACCTAGCCGGACGGGGCCGGTACCTGGGCGACCCCGAGGGCGAGGCGAAGGTGACGGCAGCCACGAACGCCGTCATCTCCGGCGAGATGGAACCCTCCGTGCTCGTCAAGGGCGGTGAGGCCATCTCCCTGGGCGGCGACGTCACCGTCTCGGTGCACTCGATCCCGGGCCACACACCCGGCTCGGTCGCCTACGTCGTCGACGGCCGGGGCGCGGTGTTCACCGGCGACGCCGTGCAGGTCCACGGGGCCGCCAACGGCTTCCCCGGCTACACGGACCCGGTCGCCTACCGCACCAGCCTGGAGTACCTGCGCGACGAGATCCGTCCGCGGCACCTGTACCTCGGCCACCCCTACCGCCGCGCCGACGGCACGCCGTACGGCGTCGAACTCGACGCCGCCCAGGCCCAGGAGGCCATCGCCCAGAGCCTCGCGGCCGAGGGCCGCGTCACCGAGGCCGCCTGCGGCTGCCTGCGGGCCGGCCTCCAGGAGACGGATTCGCCGTACTCCCCGTTCGCCCGCGCCGCCGAGGAGCTCGGCTACGCCGGCGACCCCACGCTCGAGCCGTCGCCGTTCTTCACCTCGATGCACGGCTACCGCGAGCACCTCGACCAGAACGCGTGACACAGGAGTTCCGCACTCAATGACCGACATCAAGACGCTTCAGGCGGGTGAACAGACGATCTCCGTCCGCAAGGACCTGCGGGTGCCGATGCGGGACGGTGTCACGCTGGCAGCCGACGCCTACAGCGGCACGGACGACACGCCGCGGCCCGCACTGGTCGCCCTGAGCCCGTACGGCAAGGAGCTGCAGGCCCTCGCGCTCACGACACCGCCGCAGCGCCGCCCCAGCCCGATGTGGGACGGCTGCATCGAGGCGGGCGACATCGCGCGCGGCGTCAGGGAGGGCTACGTCCATGTCATCGGCGACCTGCGCGGCTCCGGTGCCTCCGAGGGCGAGCACATCGGAAACTACAACGCCGGTGGTGTCTCGCTCGGCCAGGACGCGTACGACTTCATCGAGTGGGTCGCGGCGCAGCCGTGGTGCGACGGGAAGGTCGGCATGATCGGCATCTCCTACTTCGGCTCGATGCAGGTGCTGGCAGCGGCCGAGCGGCCGCCGAGTCTCAAGGCCGTCTTCGTCAGCGGCGGTCACTACGACTTCTACGAGACCACCTACCACGGCGGCGTCATGTGGTTCATGCCGCGCGCCGCCCGCGAGGGCCGCGGCGGCGACTCCGGCTGGGCGTTCACCGACAGGGTCAAGTCCCGCATGCTCGAGACCCATTCCCCCGAGGAGATCAGGGAGAAGGTCGCCGAGCGCCTGCGGGACCCGGACGTGGCCGCCTGGCCGAACCTGGTCCACGTGCTGAACTACCCGAAGAACCACGAGGCCTGGTTCGACATCGTGATGAACGAGGTCGACGGCGAGTGGTACGAGGAGCGCAACCCCGTCACGCTGGCCCCGAACATCGACATCCCGGTCTGGCTGCAGATCGACCAGGGCCGCGGCTGGACGATGGACGGCACGATCGAGCTCTTCAACAGGCTCAAGGGCCCCAAGAAGCTGGACATCGGCCCCTACCCGCCCATGCAGTCGCGCCCCTTCATCGAAGAGCACGACAAGATGTTCCGGTGGTACGACTACTGGATCAAGGGCATCGACAACGGGGTGATGGACGAGCCTGCCGTCACGGTCTTCGTCGAGGGCACCCGTGAGCAGGTGACCGGTGGTCAGTGGCCGCCGAAGGACGTGGGGCACAGGTCCCTGTACCTGCGTCCGCGGCGCAAGCTGTCCTTCGAACCCGAGCTCATGGGCGCGCAGTACGCCGCCCCGGACGGTTTCTACCAGGCGCCGCTCACCGTCACCGACAAGGTGGAGACGCTGAGCTGGTCGACCGAGCCGTTCGAGGAGAACACGGAACTGATCGGCACCGGTGCCGCGCACCTGTTCGCGGAGATCGACCAGGAGGACACCAACTTCATCCTGCGCCTGTGGGACCAGGCTCCAGGCGGCGGCCGACAGCTGATCACCACCGGCTACCTCAAGGCCTCCCACCGAGAGCTGGACGAGGAGCGCACCACCGAGGGCGACCCGTACCACCCGCACACCCGCGCCGTGCCCGTGGAGCCCGGGAAGATCGAGGAGTACGTGCTGCGCCTCTACCCCTTCGCGGCCACGTTCCGCCCCGGTCACCGCCTGGTGGCGGAACTGTCCAACGACGAGCCGCCGGCCGACGAGCACAACGCCCTGCTGCCGCCGGACGCCTTCCACCTGCCGGTGGGCCGCCCCGTGACCCACAAGATCTACCGCGACGCCGCACACCCCTCCCGACTCGTGCTGCCGTTCACGACGGTCATGGCGACAGAAGCGACCCGGTAGGGCTCTGCGCGCCACCAGGGGGAGATCGGAGGGCGGCGCCTGACGCGGCCGTCATGACGCCGCCCGGAGACCGCCGGGCTGAACGCGGGGCCCCGGCTGCTTCGGTTCGCCGCGGCGGCCTCAGTGCTGCGAGGGTGCCCGTCAGCGTGGTGGAGGGGGCGTCGTGGTGAGTCGGTTCGTCACCGCCCGCCCTCTTCGCCCTCGGCCGCCGTCCTGGCCTCGGCGGCGCGCAGCATCGTCGCGATCCCTGTGAAGCCGCGGCGTTCGGCGTGGGTTCGGGCCGTGACGCCGTCGGTGTCCGGCAGCAGTGGGTCGGCACCCGCAGCGAGCAGGGTCTCCACCACCTCCTGGTGGGTACGTCCGCCGTCGCCGAGGATCACCGCCTCCAGCAGGGCCGTCCAGCCCAGCCGGTTGACGTGGTCGACGTCGATGCCGGTCTCCGCCAGCACGGCCCGTACGTAACTCACATGGCCGCGCTCGCTCGCCGGGATCACCGACACCCCGCCGAACCGGTTGGTCAGCGTCAGGTCCGGACCGCCGGGCAGCAGCACGCGCATCATCGCCACGCTGCCGGTGACCCCGGTGACCAGCCACGGGCTGTCCTCCCGGGCATCCTGTGCGTTCACGTCCGCGCCCGCGGCGACGAGGGCCCGGGCCGCCTCGACCCGGTCGGCGAGGGCGGCGCGCAGCAGAGGCGTACGGCCGTCGGGGTCGCGCGCCTCCAGGTCCGCGCCGTCGGACAGGGCCGCGTGCACCGCGTCGACGTCGCCGCGGTGTGCGGCGTCCAACAGGGCGTGGTCGGCCGGGGAAGGTGCTCTCCTGGTCACGACGTAACTCCTCCACAAGGTGACAACGGGCAGCAGGAACGGCCGGCGGGGTGCGGACGGGGGAGGCCCGCACGCCGCCGGTGCCGAAGCGGTCCGCCCCGTCAGGATGACGCTCACTCGGTCCGCCCGGTCAGGATGGCGCTCACTCGGGGGGCCGGTGCGGTGTCAGCGGCCGGTGCCGAGGGCCGCGACGCCGGCCTGGGCGAACTTCTCGTCCAGGTCGCCGGAGGGCGCGCCCGCGACGCCGACGCCCGCGATCGGGGCGTTGTCGTACGCGACCGGGGCGCCGCCCGCCAGGAACAGGGTGCCCGGGATGTCCTTCAGGGTCGGTGCGGACTCCAGGCGCTTGGTCAGCTGGGAGGTGGGGGCGTTCCAGGCGACGGCGGTGTACGCCTTCTTGATCGCGGACTCGTAGGCCTGCGGGCCGGCGCCGTCTCCGCGCAGGGTGACGATCGTGTTGCCGTTGCGGTCCACCACCGCGACGCTCACCCGCTGGCCCTCCTTCCGGGCGGCCTTCAGCGCGGCCTGCGCGGCATCGTTGGCGGCCTCGATCGTGAGGTGGTCGGTGGTGGTCGTGGCCTTGCCCTTCACCGCTGCCACGGCGGCGGCCGGAGCGGCGGCCGGGGTCTCGGCCACGGTGTCGGCGGAGGCGGACACCGCGCCGATCACCCCGGCCCCGACCGCCGCCAGGGCCGCGGCGGAGGTGACGACCTTGGCGCGCGTGGAGAACTTCCTGGCCTTGTGCTGCATTGCGGGCAACTCCCTGTCGTGTCGCGTCGACGTGCGCTTGTCGCGCCGTGTCTCCAGCCTCCCGTCGAATCCACCGCCCTCCCGTCGGCGTTCCGGCTCGTACCGGGGACCGGGACGGCTGACGGCCGGGTCAGCCGATCGGATGACCCGCGTACCGGCGAGCTCTGCTAGGCGCCGGCCGCGCGGGGCCGGAAGACCGCCGTCGGCGGCACGCCCACACCGGCGACGACTTCGGCGACTTCAGGGGCATGGAAGCCCGTCGAAGAGCGTCGGAGGATTGACCGAATCTTTCGATATTCTGAGCGCTTGATTTGATCAAGAATCGACCGGCTTCGGTTGCCTGCCCTGAATCAGGGTTGACGGAAAGGTCATTCACCTGGGGAAATAGTTCTCCAGCCGCCCCAAGAGCTTCGCGAAGCTTTCGAAATAATTACCGAAACCGTTGACAGTTGTCAGGGGCAGGTCAACACTCGGTCGACGTCACCTCACGAGGAGGGAGCACGCACATGAACGCGCTTGCCCACCCGAAGGACCGCAGAGGCGGCCTTCTCAGACTGCTCGTCAGGAGTGCCTGGGCCGTCGCGCTGGTCGCCGTCGCGGCGATGATGACCTCCGGCACCGCCAGTGCCGCCACGGTCATCACCACGAACCAGACCGGCACAAACAACGGCTACTACTACTCGTTCTGGACCGACGGCGGCGGCTCGTCCTCGATGACGCTGGGGTCCGGCGGCAACTACAGCACCTCATGGAGCAACGTCGGCAACTTCGTCGCCGGCAAGGGCTGGAGCACCGGCGGCCGCAAGGCCGTCACCTACTCGGGCAGCTTCAACCCGTCCGGCAACGCGTACCTGTCCCTCTACGGGTGGACGACCAACCCGCTCGTCGAGTACTACGTCGTCGACAACTGGGGCACCTACCGGCCCACGGGGACGTACAAGGGCACGGTCACCAGTGACGGCGGCACGTACGACATCTACGAGACCACCCGCGTCAACGCCCCCTCCATCGAGGGCACCAAGACCTTCAACCAGTACTGGAGCGTCCGGCAGAGCAAGCGGACGGGCGGCACCATCACCACCGGCAACCACTTCGACGCCTGGGCCGGTCACGGCATGAACCTGGGCTCCTTCAACTACATGGTCCTCGCGACCGAGGGCTACCAGAGCAGCGGCAACTCCAACATCACGGTGGGCGACTCGGGCTCCGGCGGGGGCGGCTCCACCGGCGGTGGCGGTGGCTGCACCGCGACCCTCTCGGCGGGCCAGCAGTGGAGCGACCGGTACAACCTGAACGTCTCGGTCAGCGGTTCCAGTAACTGGACGGTGACGATGAAGGTTCCGGCGCCGGAGAAGGTGATGTCGACCTGGAACGTGACCGCGAGCTATCCCGACGCGCAGACGCTGGTGGCGAAGCCCAACGGGAACGGCAACAACTGGGGCGCGACCATCCAGAGCAACGGCAGCTGGACCTGGCCCACGGTCACCTGCACGGCGAGCTGACACCCCGGGAGGCCTCACACCGATCCGCACCCGTGGCGCGGCGGACCATGACCGCCGCGCCACGGCTGCCTCGTGTTCAGCCGCCCCGACGTCGACGTCGAGGGCCGTCGCCTCGTCGCGTACCGTGTCGGTGTTGGGCCGAACAGGTGACATGGCGTAAGAATTGACTGATGCAGGCGTTCAGTGCGAGTCAGGTCAGGGGGAGCCGGTGAACGGCCACGACGTCACCGATGAACAGTGGGAGGGACTCGCCCAGGTCGTGCCGTTGCGGGGCCGCGACGCCTGGCCCTCCGCCGTGAGCCACCGTGCGCTCCCGGAAGCGGCGACCGAGGCACGGCGCCGGTTCGTCGTGCTCAGGGTGAACGTGTTCGCGGACGCCCGTGATGTCGCCGAGACGCTGATGGCGGGTGTCCCGGTGCTCCTGGACCTCACCGGTGCCGAGACCGAGGTCGCCAAGCGGGTGCTGGACTTCAGCACCGGCGTCGTCTTCGGCCTGGGGAGCGGGATGCACCGGGTCGACCGGAACGTGTTCCTGCTCACGCCGCCCGGCACCGAGGTGAGCGGGTTGATGGAAGGGGCGGCGGTTCCCAGGGCGTGAGCCGGGACGGCGGGCGGCGGGCGGTGCGGTGCACCGGTGAGGAGAGCCGCGCGGTGGCCGTCCCCCGATCGTAGGAAGGCCGACCGGGCGGAACGGTTCGCCCGCGCGTCCGGGCCGTACCGTCCGGGCATGCCCGTGTTTTCGGCGTCCGCCGTGTCTCCGTCCGCGCCCACGTCCACGTACCCGGCTTCCGGCTCTCCGGTCTCGTCTTCGTCTCCGTCTTCCGGTCCTGCGTCCTCGGTCTCCACGTCCTCCCTCTCGGCGCCTTCAGCCTCTGCGTCCTCCTCTTCCACGCCCTCGCATACGTCTGTGTCGCATACGTCTGCGTCGGGTACGTCCCCGTCCCGGCCGGAGCGGCCGTGTGTGACCGAGCTGCGGCTGTCCGCCTTCGCCGGGCACCGTGGCGCCCGCTTCCCGCTCGGGCCGCTCACCCTCTTCGCCGGGCCCAGCGGCTGCGGCAAGACCAGTGCGCTCAGGGCGTACGAGGCGCTCGCTCGGCTCGGTGGCGGTGCCGCGCTCGACGAGGTCTTCCCGGATCCCGGCGCCTGCGTTCCCGAACGCGCGCGGCCGGACGCCCAGCACCGGCGCGGATTCCGGATCGGCTGTACGGCGGACGGTCCCCAAGGGCCGGTGCGACTGGACCTGGCCGTGCAGGCCGAGCCCGGACTGCGCATCGTGGGGGAGCGGTTGACGGCCGGTGGGCGCGTCCTGATGGAGACCGCGCTGCGCGATCCGAGGCGCCCGGCGGTCCAGGCCACCTGGCACACGGCCGGCTCGGCGGTCGTGACCAGGGCACCGCTGCCCGACGACCGGCTCGGCACCGCGCTGTTGCCGTTGCGGGTGGCCGGGAAGACCGACGGGCAGCGGCAGGTGCTCGCCGCCGCCGAGCAGATGGTGGTCGCCCTGCGGTCGGTGTTCGCGTGCGAGCCGCAGCCCGGACGGATGCGCGGGCCCGCCACCGTCGGTGCGGGACGTCTGATGCGTGGGTGCGACAACCTGGCCGCCGTCCTGTGGCGCACCCGCACCGAGTGCGGGCGGCGGCACGGGCTGCTGGTGGAGGCGGCGCGCGCCGGATGCGCGGGCCCGGTGGCCGATGTGCTCGCCGAGGCGGTGGGCGACGGGCGGGTGCGGGCGGTGCTGGACCGTGGGGACGGGGTGCGCACCGGGTTCGAGCGGCTGGGCGACGGCGAACTGCGGTACACGGCGCTGGCGTTGGTGCTGCTGACCGGGCCGGGCGTGCTGGACGTCGACCCGGTGGGCGAGGTGCCGGCGGCCCTGCAGACGCTGACGGTGCTCTGCGACGACTTCGGGCTGGGGCTGGATCCCGGGCAGCGTGACGAACTGCTGCGGCTGGCGGCGCGGATGTGCGCACGGGGGCACATCCGCCTCGCCGGTGCGGTGAGCGACGGGACGTGGGCGGGTGGGGTCGGGGAGGCGCGAGTGGTAGATCTGGTGCGGTGACCGATCACCATGAGGAACGCGAGGAGTCCCGGGGCCCCGGGGACGTGGACCTGGCCGGACTGCAACGCCGGCTCGCGGAGTTCGCCGCCGCGCGCGACTGGCAGCCCTACCACACCCCGAAGAACCTGGTCGCCGCGCTCAGCGTGGAGGCGTCCGAACTGGTCGAGATCTTCCAGTGGTTGACTCCGGAGGAGTCGATGCGGGTCATGTCCGACCCGGAGACCGCCCACCGTGTGCGGGACGAGGTGGCGGACGTCCTCGCGTATCTGCTGCAACTGTGCGAGGTGCTCGGCGTCGATCCCCTGACGGCCCTGGCGGCGAAGATCGACCGCAACGAGAGCAGGTTCCCGGCGCCGCAGAGAGCGGCCCCGGCGGACACCTCCGGCACCGCGGGGTCCCCGGAGGCCCCGGAGCCTCCGGGGCCCGGGCGGTCACCGGGGGATCCGAGGTAGCGGCGGGCTCGGAAGGCGCTGGGGCGGGGCGCCGGGCCCGGGTCGGCCGGGCGGGTGGCCCGAGCCCGCGGCTCGGCCGGTGCTGTGACCGTATGGGTTCGCCGAATCGTGGCAGACGGTGCAGGGTCCGCGAAATTGCGTTTCGAGTGTTGCCCTGGTGCCTCTACTGTGGCGCGGTGATGGCTCAGGTGATCGTTGTCAACGGCGGTTCGAGCTCGGGTAAGTCCGGGATCATTCGGTGCCTGCAGGCGGTCCTGCCGGATGCGTGGCTGGCCCTCGGGACGGACACGCTGGTTGAGGCGATGCCGGCGTCCATGCAGGTGTCGGACGGTGGGATCGAGTTCGCTCCGGACGGAGAGGTGATCGTCGGTCCGCAGTTCCGAACGCTGGAAGCGGCCTGGATCGCAGGGATCGCCGCGATGGCCCGTGCGGGTGCCCGGGTCATCGTCGATGAGGTCTTCCTCGGCGGAGCGTACTCACAGCAGCGATGGCAGAAGGCCTTGGGCGAACTGCGGGTGCTGTGGGTCGGCGTCAGATGTGACGCTGCGGTGGCCGCGGGCCGTGAGGTCGCACGAGGCGACCGGACCGTCGGTATGGCTGCCTCGCAGGCGGAATCGGTCCACCAGGGCGTGGCCTATGACCTGGAGGTGGACACCACGCATGTGGAGGCGATGGAGTGCGCGCGGACCATCGCCGCGCATGTCGAGTGACCGACAGCCCGGCCATCTGCCGCTGTGACCGAAGCGCCGGGACGAGTCGGGCCGCGGTTGCCCTGGCCCGTCCGCCCCAGCGGCTGCCCCTCCTCGCTGCGGATGAGGGCGCGTTCCTGCACCCCCGCCGACCCGAACCCCCACCGAGGGAATTGACTCCTCCGCTATCACTCTCCGCAGTTGTTCTCTCGGTCGAAATCGATTCGTTGTCCAGAGATTTCCGTCTTCCTCTGGCTTTTCGCCTCATCCGGATTCACTCTGGGTAGTGGACAAGGGAGTTCGGGCCGACGTGTGGAAGCGAGCACGTGGGGAGAGACGGGGGCAGCGCATGGATGCGGTGCGGCTCATCCTGGCGAGCAGGCGTGCCCTGGCGGGGAGCGGCGAGGCCCCCGTCGTCCTGACCGAGGTGTGGCAGGCGCAGGCCCTTGCACAGGCGATAGGCAGCCGCCTCGCGGTCTCGGGACCGCCCGAGCTGCGGGGCGAGGCACTGGGACTGACCGAGCTGGCGGGCCGGGGTTGTGGTGTGCTGGACGCGCCCGATCTCGACCCCGGGGACCTGCGGGCGGCCCAGCTCACCGAACTCACCGACGCCCACGAGGCGTTGGTGTGCCTGGGCGGCCTGCTCGGCGAGGTCGGGATCGCCCTGGTCGGCGTGGCCAGCTCGGCCGCCGACGAGCGCACCTACTGGCAGTGCATGGAGGCGATCGACGCGGCCGACGAGTCCAGAGACCGGATCGGCGAGATGCTGCGGAAGCTGGCGGCCCGGGAGGCGGCGGCGCTGCCGGAGCGGGAAGCGGGCTGACGGGAGTCCGCTCGACCCGGGACGACCGGTGCCGGTGGGGCAGGCGTGACCGTCGGCGTGCAGGATGGAAGCATGGATCTTCGCATCTTCACCGAGCCCCAGCAGGGGGCCTCGTACGACACGCTGCTCGCCGTGGCCAAGGCCACCGAGGACCTCGGGTTCGACGCCTTCTTCCGGTCGGACCACTACCTGCGCATGGGCGACGTGGACGGACTGCCCGGCCCCACCGACGCCTGGATCACCCTGGCCGGACTCGCCCGCGAGACCAGGCGCATCCGGCTCGGCACGCTGATGACCGCCGCCACCTTCCGGCTGCCCGGTGTCCTCGCCATCCAGGTCGCTCAGGTCGACCAGATGTCCGGTGGCCGGGTCGAGCTGGGCCTGGGCGCGGGCTGGTTCGACGAGGAGCACACGGCGTACGGCATTCCGTTCCCGAAGGACAAGTTCGCCCGCCTGGAGGAGCAGCTGGCGATCGTCACCGGCCTGTGGGCGACGGAGGTCGGCAAGACCTTCGACTTCCGCGGGAAGTACTACGAGCTCACCGACTCGCCCGCGCTGCCCAAGCCCGCGCAGGCGAGGATCCCGGTGCTCATCGGCGGGCACGGCGCGACCCGCACCCCGCGGCTCGCCGCCCAGTACGCCGACGAGTTCAACATCCCGTTCGCCTCCATCGAGGACAGCGAGCAGCAGTTCGGCCGGGTGCGGGCCGCCGCCCAGGCGGCCGGCCGCCGCGCCGACGACCTCACCTACTCCAACGCGCTCGTCGTCTGCGTCGGCCGGGACGACCAGGAGGTCGCCCGCCGGGCCGCCGCCATCGGCCGCGAGGTGGACGAGCTGAAGGCCAACGGACTGGCCGGTTCCCCGGCCGAGGTCGTCGACAAGATCGGCCGCTACGCCGAGATCGGCTCCCGGCGGATCTACCTCCAGATCCTCGACCTCTCCGACCTGGACCACCTGGAGCTGATCTCCTCTCAGGTGCAGTCGCAGTTGTCGTAGGACGGCGACGCTCGTACGACGCCGGGATGCCTCCCGGCCCCGGACGACGGTGTCCGGGGCCGGGAGGCATTTCCGCCACGGTGGCGGCGCCCGGCCCTGTGACAGGTCTGTGACCGGAAGTATGGCTTCCGCCACAGTCGGAGAGCCGGCGTCCTGATGAGGTGACCGAATGCGCAGATCCGCCGCCCTCGTCCTCCCGGTCCTCTCCACGGTCCTGCTCCTCTCGGGGTGCGGATCGGAACACGCCGGCACCCCGAACGCCCGTTCCGGCGCGGCCACTTCGCCGCATCGCACCCGGGTCGACGCTCCGGGAACCGACGGCGTCCGGATCACCGCGGTGACCATCCCGTCCCCGTCGCCCTCGCCGACGCGCAGCCACTCGGTCCACGCCGACCGCCTGCCCACCGACTCGGGCGTCTTTGCCGAGTACGAGGTGACCAACGACGGCACGCAGGCGCTGACGTACACCGTCCTCTTCGACTTCACCACCGGCGCCGGCGAGGTCATGAGCAACAAGTGGGAGACGGTGCGCGACGTCGGCCCCGGCAGGACGGTGCGCGGGACGGTCCGTCTGGGGGTGCCGGCGCCCGGGGCGTCCCCGGTGACACAGGTCGAGGTCGCCCAGGTCACCAAGGTCCCCGCGGACGAGGCGCCGCCCGCGGCGGGTACCTGCCCGCCCTCCGGGGTCCGTGTCACGGCCGACCGGGGCGACGCCGCCATGGGGCTGCGCGTGGTGGGTCTGCACCTGGAGAACTGCGGAACGCGCGACTACACCGTGAGCGGCTACCCGCAGCTGGAGCTGCTGGACCAGGACCGCGAGCCGGTCGAGGGCGTCAGGATCCTCCGGGGCAGCGGTGCCATCACCACTCTGACCGAATGGGACAAGCCGCCCCGGCCCGTCGTCCTGAAGCCCGGCGAGACGGCGGTCTCCGGCCTGGTGTGGCGCAACACCACGGAATCCGGCACACCCGTCGACGTGCCGTACGTCCGGGTCCGCGCGAAGGCCGGCGCCGACCCGGTGACGGTGACGCCCCACCTCGACCTCGGAACCACCGGGAAGCTCGGCGTCAGGCCGTGGCAGCGGGAGCAGCGGTAGCGCGGAAAATCCCCGGTGCCCACGCGCCGATCTCTGTACGTTGGAGAGGCGCACAAGCGCACGACCAGCGCTTTCGCTTCTTCCGAAACCCTTCGAGGCAGCCCACCGTGTTCCTGACGATCACCACCACCGGTACCCCAGAACGCCCCGCCACCGACCTGGGCTTCCTGCTCCACAAGCACCCCGGCAGGGCGCAGGGGTTCTCCACCTCCTACGGCACGGCGCACGTCCTCTACCCCGAGGCGGACGACCGGCGCTGCACGGCGGCGCTGCTGCTGGAGGTCGACCCGGTGGCCCTGGTCCGGCGGGGCAAGGGCAAGGGCCGGGGCGGCGCACCCGACGCGGCGCTCGCCCAGTACGTCAACGACCGCCCGTACGCGGCCTCCTCGCTGCTCGCGGTGGCCCTGAGCAGTGTCTTCTCCAGCGCGATGCGGGGCGTGTGCGACGCCAGGCCGCAGCGCGCCCGGCAGCCGATGCCGCTGCGTATCGAGGTGCCCGCGCTACCGGCCCGCGGAGGCCCCGATCTCGTACGGCGTCTCTTCGAGCCGCTCGGCTGGACGGTGACCGCCCAGCCCGTGGCGCTGGACACCGAGTTCCCGGAGTGGGGCGACTCGCGGTACGTGGGCCTCGTCCTGGAATCCGGCGCGCTGACCCTCGCCGAGGCGCTGCGCCACCTCTACGTCCTGCTCCCCGTCCTCGACGACGGCAAGCACTACTGGGTCTCCTCCGACGAGGTCGACAAGCTGCTGCGGGCCGGTGAGGGCTGGCTGGCCGGGCACCCGGAGCAGAAGCTGATCACCAGCCGCTACCTGGCGCGCCGCTGGTCGCTCACCCGGCAGGCGATGGAGCGGCTGGAGCTGGTGCGGCTCGCGGAGGCGGACGACAGCGAGGTCGAGGACATCGACAACGCCGTCGAGGCGGAGAGCGAGACGGAGCAGAAGCCGACGCCGCTCGCCGTGCGGCGGCGGGAGGCGATCGTCGCCGCGCTGAAGGAGTCCGGCGCCGCCCGGGTCCTCGACCTCGGCTGCGGGCAGGGCCAGTTGGTGCAGGAGCTGCTGAAGGACGCGCGGTTCACCGAGATCGTCGGCGTCGACGTGTCGATGCGGGCCCTGACCATCGCCTCCCGGCGGCTGAGGCTGGACCGCATGGGGGAGCGGCAGGCGGGGCGCGTCGAACTCCTCCAGGGGTCGCTGGCCTACACCGACAACCGTCTCAAGGGATACGACGCCGCCGTGCTCAGCGAGGTGATCGAGCACCTCGACCTGCCGCGGCTGCCCGCCCTGGAGTACGCGGTGTTCGGTTCGGCCCGCCCGCGCACGGTCCTCGTGACCACCCCGAACGTCGAGTACAACGTCCGCTGGGAGTCCCTCCCGGCCGGACACGTCCGCCACGGCGACCACCGCTTCGAGTGGACGCGCGAGGAGTTCCGCGCCTGGGCGCACGCGGTGGCCGAACGACACGGTTACGGCGTCGGGTTCGTGCCCGTCGGACCGGACGACCCCGAGGTGGGGCCGCCCACGCAGATGGCCGTCTTCGAGCTGGGCACGGTCGGGTCGAGGACCGAGAAGGAGGCGAAGGCATCATGACCGAGACACAGACCACAGGACGGGTGCTGCCCGTCACCGACCTCTCCCTCGTCGTCCTCGTCGGCGCCTCCGGCTCGGGCAAGTCCACCTTCGCGCGCCGGCACTTCAAGCCCACCGAGGTCATCTCCTCGGACTTCTGCCGCGGCCTGGTCAGCGACGACGAGAACGACCAGAGCGCCACCCGGGACGCCTTCGAGGTGCTGCACTACATCGCGGGCAAGCGCCTGGCGGCCGGCCGCCGTACCGTCGTCGACGCCACCAGCGTGCGGCAGGACGCCCGCCGGCAGCTGATCGACCTGGCGCGCAGCCACGACGTGCTGCCCATCGCCATCGTGCTCGACGTGCCCGAGGAGGTGTGCGCGGAGCGCAACGCGGGCCGCGGCGACCGGGCCGGGATGCCGCGCCGCGTCATCCAGCGCCACATCCGCGAACTCCGCCGCTCCGTACGGCACCTGGAGCGCGAGGGCTTCCGCAAGGTGCACGTCCTGCGCGGCGTCGAGGACGTCGAGAACGCCACCGTCGTCACCGAGAAGCGCTTCAACGACCTCACCCACCTCACCGGCCCCTTCGACATCATCGGTGACGTCCACGGCTGCTCCGCCGAACTGGAGTCCCTGCTCGGCAAGTTGGGCTATGTCGACGGCGAGCACCCCGAGGGCCGCACCGCCGTCTTCGTCGGTGACCTGGTGGACCGCGGCCCCGACACCCCCGGCGTCCTGCGCCGCGTGATGTCGATGGTGGAGTCCGGCCACGCGCTGTGCGTGCCGGGCAACCACGAGAACAAGTACGGCCGTCACCTGGGCGGCCGCAGAGTCCAGCTCACCCACGGCCTGGCGGAGACCGTCGAGCAGATGGCGGGCGAGAGCGAGGAGTTCAGGGCCCGGGTACGGGGGTTCATCGACGGCCTGGTCAGCCACTACGTGCTGGACGGCGGCCGGCTGGTCGTCTGCCACGCCGGTCTGCCCGAGAAGTACCACGGCCGCACCTCCGGCCGGGTGCGCTCGCACGCGCTCTACGGCGAGACCACCGGGGAGACGGACGAGTTCGGCCTGCCGGTGCGCTACCCGTGGGCTGAGGACTACCGCGGCCGGGCGGCGGTGGTCTACGGCCACACCCCGGTCCCGCAGGCCACCTGGCTCAACAACACGATCTGCGTGGACACGGGAGCCGTCTTCGGCGGCAGGCTGACCGCGCTGCGCTGGCCGGAGCGCGAGCTGGTCGACGTACCGGCCGAGCGGGTCTGGTACGAGCCGGTCAAGCCGCTGCGCTCCGAGGCGCCCGGCGGACAGGACGGGAGGCCGCTGGACCTCGGCGACGTGCACGGCCGCCGGATCGTCGAGACCCGCCACGCGGGCCGGATCTCCGTCCGCGAGGAGAACGCGGCGGCGGCGCTGGAGGTCATGAGCCGCTTCGCCATCGACCCGAGGCTGCTGCCGTACCTGCCGCCCACCATGGCGCCGACCGCGACGTCCAAGGCCGGCGCCCGCGGCGGAGCCGCTGACGAACACTTCCTGGAGCACCCGGAGGAGGCCTTCGCGCAGTACCGGGAGGACGGGGTCGCGCGGGTGGTGTGCGAGGAGAAGCACATGGGCTCGCGGGCGGTGGCCCTGGTGTGCCGGGACGCGCAGGCGGCGCGCCGCCGTTTCGGCGCGGACGGTCCCACGGGGTCCTTGTACACCCGTACCGGCCGCCCGTTCTTCGACGACCCGTCGGTCACCGAGCAGATCCTCGACCGTCTGCGCACGGCGGCCGGCGACGCCGGACTCTGGTCCGAGCTGGACACGGACTGGATGCTGCTGGACGCCGAGCTGATGCCGTGGTCGCTGAAGGCCTCCGGGCTGCTGCGGGCGCAGTACGCGGCGGTGGGCGCGGCCTCCGGTGCGGCGTTCCCGGGCGTGCTGGCCGCGCTGGAGGGCGCCGAGGCCCGCGGCGTCGACGTCACCGACCTGCTGGGCCGCCAGCGCGAGCGGGCCGGTGACGCCGCCGCCTTCACGGCCGCCTACCGCCGCTACTGCTGGACCACCGACGGGCTGGACGGCGTCCGCCTGGCGCCGTTCCAGATCCTGGCGGTCCAGGGCCGCAGCCTGGCCGCGCTGCCCCACGACCGGCAGCTCGCACTGATCGACCGCCTGGTGGAGCACGACGGGACCGGTCTGCTGCGGACCACCCGGCGCCTGTACGTCGACACCGGCGACCCGGAGTCGGTGCGGGCCGGCGTCGACTGGTGGCTGGAGATGACCGGGCGCGGCGGCGAGGGCATGGTGGTCAAACCGCTGGGCGCCCTGGTGCGCACCGCGGAGGGCCGCCTGGTCCAGCCCGGCATCAAGTGCCGCGGCCGGGAGTACCTGCGGATCGTCTACGGCCCCGAGTACACCCGCCCGGACAACCTGGCCCGGCTGCGGCAGCGCTTCCTGAACCACAAGCGGTCCCTGGCGGTCCGCGAGTACGCCCTCGGCCTGGAGGCCCTGGACCGGCTGGCCGACGGGGAGCCGCTGTGGCGGGTGCACGAGGCGGTGTTCGGGGTGCTGGCCCTGGAGTCGGAGCCGGTGGACCCACGGCTGTGACCGGGAGCCTCGCGCGTGGAGGAACGGTGCATGACAAGGAGAACGGAGGGCCGTAACAAGAAGGCGCGGAAACGGACGAGGAGAGGGTGAAGTCGGTCACTGTTGGTCAGGATGGAGGCATGGGATTCCATGTCGACTCCGAGGCCGGGCGGCTGCGCCGCGTCATCCTCCACCGGCCCGATCTCGAGCTCAAAAGGCTCACCCCCAGTAACAAGAACGCCCTTCTCTTCGACGACGTGCTGTGGGTGCGCCGGGCGCGCGCCGAGCACGACGGGTTCGCCGACGTGCTGCGCGACCGCGGGGTCGCCGTGCACCTCTTCGGGGACCTGCTGACCGAGACGATGGAGATCCCGTCGGCCCGGTCGCTCGTCCTGGACCGCGTCTTCGACGAGAAGGAGTACGGGCCGCTGGCCGCCGACCACCTCCGGGACGCGTTCGAGACGCTGACCGCCCCGGAGCTGGCGGAGGCCCTGGTCGGCGGCATGACCAAGCGCGAGTTCCTCCAGTCGTACGCGGAGCCGACCTCCGTGCGCTTCCACGTGATGGACCTGGACGACTTCCTGCTCGGCCCGCTGCCCAACCACCTCTTCACCCGCGACACCTCCGCCTGGATCTACGACGGCGTCTCCATCAACGCGATGCGCTGGCCCGCCCGGCAGCGCGAAACCGTGCACTTCGAGGCGATCTACCGCTACCACCCGCTGTTCCGCGGCGAGAGGTTCCACTTGTGGTCCGAGGGGCAGGCCGACTACCCGTCCACCATCGAGGGCGGGGACGTGCTGGTCATCGGCAACGGCGCGGTGCTGATCGGCATGAGCGAGCGCACCACCCCGCAGGCCGTGGAGATGCTCGCGCACAAGCTGTTCGCCGCCGGGTCGGCCAGTACGATCGTCGCGCTCGACATGCCCAAGCGGCGCGCCTTCATGCACCTGGACACCGTGATGACCATGGTCGACGGCGACACCTTCACCCAGTACGCCGGGCTCGGCATGCTCCGCTCGTACACCATCGAGCCGGGCGCGGGGGACAAGGAACTGAAGGTCACCGACCATCCGCCGGAGCACATGCACCGCGCGATCGCCGCCGCGCTCGGGCTGAACGAGGTCCGGGTCCTGACCGCCACCCAGGACGTGCACGCGGCCGAACGCGAGCAGTGGGACGACGGCTGCAACGTGCTGGCCGTCGAGCCGGGCGTCGTCGTCGCCTACGAGCGCAACTCCACCACCAACACGCATCTGCGCAAGCAGGGCATCGAGGTGATCGAGATCCCGGGCAGCGAGCTGGGGCGGGGCAGGGGCGGCCCGCGCTGCATGAGCTGTCCGGTGCAGCGGGACGCGATCGCATAGAGATCGGGTCGCAAAGGAGATCGATCGCATAGAAATTCTGGGAGTCGTATAGAATTCCATCAGACCCTGTCCCTCACCCGTTGGAGCGCCCCCATGGCGACAGTCCCGACCGCCCTCGCCGGCCGCCACTTCCTCAAGGAGCTGGACTTCACCGAGGAGGAGTTCCGCGGCCTGGTCGAGCTGGCCGCCGAGCTGAAGGCCGCCAAGAAGGCCGGGACCGAGCCGCGGTACCTCGCCGGGAAGAACATCGCCCTGATCTTCGAGAAGACCTCGACGCGCACCCGTTGCGCGTTCGAGGTCGCCGCCGCCGACCAGGGCGCCTCCACGACCTACCTGGACCCCTCCGGCTCCCAGATCGGGCACAAGGAGTCCGTGAGGGACACCGCCCGCGTCCTCGGCCGGATGTTCGACGCCATCGAGTTCCGGGGCGACAGCCAGGACGCCGTCGAGGAGCTGGCCGCCCACGCCGGCGTGCCCGTCTACAACGGGCTCACCGACGACTGGCACCCCACCCAGATGCTCGCCGACGTGCTCACCATGACCGAGCACAGCGGCAAGCCCCTGAGGGAGATCGCCTTCGCCTACCTCGGCGACGCCCGCTTCAACATGGGCAACTCCTACCTGGTCACCGGCGCCCTGCTCGGCATGGACGTACGCCTGGTGGCGCCCAAGAGCTACTGGCCCGCCCAGGAGATCGTCGACCGGGCGCGCGAGCTCGCCGAGACCAGCGGCGCGCGCATCACCCTCACCGAGTCCCTCGAGGACGGCGTGCGCGGCGCCGACTTCGTCGCCACCGACGTCTGGGTGTCCATGGGCGAGCCCAAGGAGGTCTGGGACGAGCGCATCGAGGCCCTCGCCCCGTACGCCGTGACCATGGACGTGCTGCGCGCCACCGGCAACCCGGACGTGAGGTTCCTGCACTGCCTGCCGGCGTTCCACGACCTCGGGACCAAGGTCGGCCGCGAGATCCACGAGCGGCACGGCCTCACCTCCCTGGAGGTGACCGACGAGGTCTTCGAGTCCTCCCACTCCGTCGTCTTCGACGAGGCCGAGAACCGCCTGCACACCATCAAGGCGATCATGGTCGCCACCCTCGCCTGAGGCGAAGCCCGGCCGAAGCGCCCGGCCGAGGAGACAGGCCGGGAAACCCGGCCGAGGAGCCCGACCCCGTATCCTGACCGACGGCCCCGGAACCACCCATTCCGTGGTCGCCGAGCGACCTCACCCGGTCGCCCCGCATCACCAGAAACGAGCACCACCCCCCATGCCCGCTCCCCGCATCAAGTCCCCGGCCCTCCTCGTCGCCGAATCCGGCGCCGACCGCGCGGGCCACGGCCTCAGGCGCACGATGGGACTGTTCCAACTCGTGTGCTTCGGCGTCGGCGCGATCGTCGGCACCGGCATCTTCGTCGGTCTGTCCGACTCGGTCGCCCAGGCCGGCCCGGCCGTCGTCGTCTCCTTCGTGCTGGCCGCGATCACCTGCGTGCTCACCGCGTTCGCCTTCGCCGAGCTGGGCGGCGCGATCCCGGTCTCCGGCTCCTCGTACTCCTTCGCCTACGCGGGTCTCGGCGAGTCCACGGCCTTCCTGGTCGGCTGGTGCCTGCTGCTCGAATACGGCGTGTCGGTCTCGGCGGTCGCGGTCGGGTGGAGCCAGTACGTCAACGAGCTGCTGCACAGCCTCACCGGATGGCAGCTGCCGGCCGTGCTCTCCGCGGGCCCCGGCGACGGCGGGATCGTCAACCTGCCCGCCGTGATCGTCATCGCCCTGGCCTCCATGCTGCTGGTGCGCGGGGTGCGCGAGAGCGCCCGGGCGACCGCCGCGATGGCGGTGCTCAAGCTCGCCATCCTGCTGGCGTTCTGCGCCATCGGTTTCACCGCCTTCAAGCACGGCAACCTCACCCCGTTCTCGCCGGCCGGCCTCGGCGGGATCGGCGCCGGCACCACGGCCGCCTTCTTCTCCTACATCGGCTTCGACGCGATCACGACGGCCGGCGAGGAGGCCAAGAACCCGCGCCGGGACATCCCGCTGGCGATCCTCGTCTGCATCGGCCTGGTCACCCTGCTGTACTGCGCCGTCGCGCTCGCCGCGATCGGGGCCATCGGCGGCGACCAGGTCGGCGGCCGGCCCGCCGCGCTGAGCTACATCGTGAACGTGGTGACCGGCTCCTCGGTCGGCGGCGCCGTGATCGCCTTCGGCGCGGTCGTCGCCATCGCCTCCGTCGTGCTCGCCGTGATGTACGGCCAGACCCGCATCCTCATGTCGATGTCCCGCGACGGCCTCGTCCCGCGCGTCTTCGAGAAGGTCTCGCCGAAGACCTCGACGCCCGTCGCCGGCACCCTGATCGTCGGGATCGTCTTCGCGCTGCCCGCGGCCTTCGCGTCGCTGGACGCCGTGGTCAACCTGTGCACCATCGGCACCCTCGCCACCATGGCCGTGGTCAACGTCGCCGTGATCGCGCTGCGCCGCCGCGAGCCCGGCCTGGCCCGCGGCTTCCGGGTGCCGCTCTACCCCGTGGTCCCGCTGCTCGGCATCGTCTGCTGCCTGTACCTGATGTACGAGACGGGCTGGTCCACCTGGATCCAGTTCGCCGCCTTCCTCGCCGCCGGGGCCGTCGTCTACGTCCTCTACGGCCGCCGGAACTCCCGGCTCGGGGCGGCGCGGGCGGCGGGCTCCACGGCCGTCACGCCGGACGCAGCCGAGGCGGAGCCGCAGACAGTCTGAACCACACCGCCTTGCCCGACTCGGTCGGGCGGTGCCCGCAGGCGGAGCTGAGGGCGCGGATCAGCAGCAGGCCGCGCCCGTCCTCCCGCCAGGGGTCGGGCATCACGGGATCCGGGCGGGTCAGGCCGCCGGGCGGCGCCGGGTCCGGATCGTGCACCTCGACGTGACAGCCGGTCGGAAGCAGGTGCACCACCAGCTCTATCGGGCCGGTGCCCGCGGTGTGCTCCACGGCGTTGGCGACCAGTTCCGCCGTGAGCAGCTCCGCCGTGTCGCTGTCGGCCGTGACCGGGTGGGCCGGCTCGGCCAGCACCGTACGGACCAGGGCACGGGCCACCGGCACGGCGGCGGCCGTGTGCGGCAGCGCAACGCGCCAGGAGGCCGAGGCTGAGGGTTCGTGCACCGTGTGTCCGTTCATGGTGCAGGGCGTTGCGGTGACGACCATCCGGCTGCCCTGCTTTCGACGAGGGAATGGTACGGGGGCCGTCGCCGGAGGCTTCCGGCGGGCTCCGTCCGGGATCGACGGCCCCGGCACGGTCGGCCTACCCGGGGGGACGGCCGGCCTCCCGCGCCGGGTCCAGTCGTTACCGCGCTATTGACGAGCCGTGACGATGTGATGGACACCGGTCGCGCACCGTCCACATTCGTCCCACGCTCTATCGCGCACTCGTGACGACAGTCACGAATGGGTGATAACTTCGATGGGAAGAACTCGGCGAGGCGCAGCTACCGGTACAGGTACCTGCACCGGTCCAGCCAGAGGCAGCAGACAGCAGGCACGGGCAGTTCCCCGAGGAGCGCCGAGGAGGCCGTACGTCATGAGTCCCTTCACCGGCTCCGCCGGCCGCACCGCCGACTGGCGCCACCTGCGCGTCAAGCTCGACGGGGGCGTCGCCACCGTCACCCTCGCCCGCCCCGAGAAACTCAACGCGCTCACCTTCGGCGCCTACGCCGACCTGCGCGACCTGCTCGCCGAGCTGTCCCGGGAGCGGGCCGTGCGCGCCCTGGTGCTGGCGGGCGAGGGACGCGGCTTCTGCTCGGGCGGCGACGTCGACGAGATCATCGGCGCCACCCTGGGCATGGACACCGCCGAGCTGCTGGACTTCAACCGGATGACCGGACAGGTCGTACGGGCCGTACGGGAGTGCCCGTTCCCGGTGATCGCGGCGGTGCACGGGGTGGCGGCGGGGGCCGGGGCCGTGCTGGCGCTGGCGGCCGACTTCCGGGTGGCCGACCCGAGCGCCCGCTTCGCCTTCCTCTTCACCCGGGTCGGCCTGTCCGGCGGAGACATGGGCGCCGCCTATCTGCTGCCCCGGGTGGTCGGGCTCGGCCACGCCACCCGGCTGCTGATGCTCGGCGAGCCGGTGCGGGCACCCGAGGCCGAGCGGATCGGCCTGATCAGCCAGCTCACCGACGAGGGCTACGCAGACGAGGCGGCCCAGGTCCTGGCCCGCCGCCTGGCCGACGGCCCCGCCCTCGCCCACGCCCAGACCAAGGCCCTGCTCACCGCCGAGCTGGACATGCCCCTGGCCGCGTCGGTGGAGCTGGACGCCGCCACCCAGGCCCTGCTGATGAACGGCGAGGACTACGCCGAGTTCCACGCGGCCTTCACCGACAAGCGGCCGCCGAAATGGCGGGGGAAGTGAGCGGGGATGACCGGTGCCAGGACGGTCGCGGTCGTCGGCGGCGGCCCCGGGGGCCTGTACGCGGCGGCCCTGCTGAAGCGGCTCGACCCGTCCCGGGAGGTCACCGTCTGGGAGCGCAACGCCCCCGATGACACCTTCGGCTTCGGGGTCGTGCTCTCCGACGAGACGCTCGGCGGGATCGAGCACGCCGACCCGGTGGTGTACGAGGCGCTCCAGCGGGACTTCGTGCGCTGGGACGACATCGACATCGTGCACCGTGGCACCCGGTACACCTCCGGGGGCCACGGCTTCGCCGCCCTCGGCCGGCGCAGGCTCCTTGAGATCCTGCACGAGCGCTGCCGCTCGCTCGGCGTCGAGCTGCGTTTCCGTACCGAGGCGCCGCACCCGTCGCGGCTGACCGGGACGTACGACCTGGTGATCGCCGCCGACGGCGTGCACAGCGCCACCCGCGGGGCCTACCCGCACGTCTTCCGGCCCCGGGTGACGAGCCACCGGTGCCGTTACATCTGGCTCGCCGCGGACTTCCCCTTCGACGCCTTCCGCTTCGAGATCGCCGAGACGGAACACGGCGTGATGCAGCTCCACGGCTACCCTTACGCGGCCGACTCCTCGACGGTCATCGTCGAGATGCGCGAGGAGGTGTGGCGGGCCGCCGGATTCGACGAGCTGGACGAGGCGGAGTCCGTCGAGCGCTGCGCCAAGATCTTCGCCGACGCGCTCGGCGGGCGCCCCCTGCGCTCCAAAAAGTCCGCGTGGACCACCTTCCGCACGGTGATCAACGAGCACTGGTCGCACGGCAACCTGGTGCTGCTCGGCGACGCCGCCCACACCGCTCACTTCTCCATCGGCTCCGGCACCAAGCTCGCGGTGGAGGACGCCCTCGCGCTCGCGGCCTGCCTGGAGGAGCGGCCGTCGACGGCCGAGGCGCTCGCGGCCTACGAGGAGGAGCGCAAGCCGGTCGTCGCCTCCACCCAGCGGGCGGCCCGCGCCAGCCTGGAGTGGTTCGAGAACCTGGGCCTCTACCTCGACCAGCCGCCCCGCCAGTTCGCCTTCAACCTGCTCACCCGCAGCCGCCGCGTCACCCACGACAACCTGCGGCTGCGCGATGCCCGCTTCACCGAGGCCGTCGAGCGCGAGTTCGGCTGCCCGCCCGGCACGCCCCCGATGTTCACCCCGTTCCGGCTGCGCGGACTGACCCTGCGCAACCGGGTCGTCGTCTCACCCATGGACATGTACTCGGCGGTCGACGGTGTCCCCGGCGACTTCCACCTCGTCCACCTCGGCGCCCGGGCCCTCGGCGGCGCCGGCCTGGTGATGACCGAGATGGTGTGCGTCAGCCCGGAGGGCCGGATCACCCCGGGCTGTGCCGGGCTGTGGACCGGCCGGCAGGCCGAGGCCTGGCGGCGGATCACCGAGTTCGTGCACCGGCAGGCGCCGGGCACCGCGATCGGCGTGCAGCTCGGCCACAGCGGGCGCAAGGGCTCGACGAAGCTGATGTGGGAGGGCATGGACGAACCGCTGCCCGAGGGCAACTGGCCGCTGGTGGCCGCCTCCCCGCTGCCGTACGGGCCGGACAGCCAGGTCCCGCGCGAGCTCTCCCGCGCGCAGCTCACCGACATACGCGAACAGTTCGCCTCCGCCGCGTGGCGCGCCGCCCGGTCCGGCTTCGACCTCCTCGAACTGCACTGCGCCCACGGCTACCTCCTCTCCGGCTTCCTCTCCCCTCTGACCAACCACCGCACCGACGCCTACGGCGGCAGCCTGGACGAGCGGCTGCGCTACCCGCTGGAGGTCTTCGACGCGGTACGCGCGGTGTGGCCCGAGGAACGCCCGATGACCGTCCGCATCTCCGCCTCCGACTGGGCGGAGGGCGGCACGACGGCCGACGACGCCGTGGCGATCGCCCGCGCCTTCGCCGCGCACGGCGCCGACGCCATCGACGTGTCGACCGGGCAGGTGGTGACCGACGAGCGGCCCGAGTTCGGGCGGTCGTACCAGACGCCGTTCGCCGACCGGATCCGGAACGAGGCCGGCGTCCCGGTCGTCGCGGTCGGCGCGATCTCCTCCTGGGACGACGTCAACTCCCTGATCCTGGCCGGGCGCACGGACCTGTGCGCGCTCGCCCGCCCGCACCTGTACGACCCGCACTGGACGCTGCACGCGGCGGCCGAGCAGGGCTACCAAGGGCCCGCCGTCGCATGGCCGGCGCCCTACCGGGCGGGCAGCCGCCGCCCGCAGACCGGCCGCACGGACGCCCCGAAGCCCCGGCTCATGCTGCGGAGGTGACGCCACTCGGGGACATGTAGCCCCACGCCTGGCACAGCGGCCGCAGCGCCGGGGCGATCTCGTCGTCCGCCGGCAGCTCACGTCCCGGCTGCACCGTGCCCGTACGGATGTTGTCGCGCCAGTCGCCGAGTCCCCGGACCAGTTCGGCGCCGTCCTTGCTGCCGTACCGCAGCATCGCCGGCTCGTAGTCGACGCCGAGGAACGCGCACAGTCGGCGCATCTCCCGCTCGGGATCGGCCGTGATGTCCTCGTAGCGCACCGTGCAGCCACCGGTGTCGGCCCCGCGCACCTCCTCCACCGCCGTCATGTAGCGCAGAGCGTCGGTGACGGCCGTGTCGTACGGACGCTTGACGGGGTCGCTCTCGTGCCAGGAGCGGACGATCGACTCCGGGTGGCGCAGCAGCAGGACGAACCGCGCGTCGGGCCAGCAGTCGCGGATGCGCTCGTACATGAAGGCGTTGGCCGGGGTCTTCTCGACGATGACGTCCTTGCCGGACCTGACCAGTTCCCGGTGCATGACGCGGTCCCACAGCAGATGCTCCAGGTCGCCGCGCTCCAGGCCGAGGGCGCTCATCGCGCGCTGCGAGTGCCAGTTGTTGCAGATGACGTCCGTCCGGCCGAGGTGCAGTTCGTGCGGCGCGTGCAACCGCGAGTGGGCACCCAGCATCATGCGCAGCAGAGTGGAGCCGGAGCGCACGGAGGAGATGATGAACACGGGTTGCCGCAGCAACCGTTCGACGGGCAGGTCCTGCGCCGACGGACGCCGATAGGTGAGCGCGGGCTGCGTGGTCTCCGCCGCACCGGACGCCGGCGCGCCCGCCTGGGGAGCTCTCCGCACCTGGAGGCCGGTCGTGGCGGACAGTGCACGGTTCAAGCTACGCATGAGACTCATGCGCCGGACGCTAGGTAAGAACTCTGAAAAGACGATCGGAAGAGGCTGAGGGTTCTCTTACCGAATCCAGATGTGACGCACCTCATGTCTTGACGGGCGTCGTGGCCCGGTGTGAAGGCTGTCGTGGCCGACGCGGCGGCCGCCATGGTCCGAGGCGACGGCTCTCAAGGCTCGGCGACGCCCGCGAAGACCGCTCCCGCCTCCCGCAGCCGCTCGTGCAGCCCACGGAAGACGGCCGCCGAGCGGGCGCCCGGCCAGTCGGCGGGCAGCAGCCGGGCGGGCAGCCCGGGGTCGGTGTAGGGCAGGTGGCGCCAGGAGTCCAGGGCCAGGAGGTAGTCGTGGTAGGCCTCCTCGGGCGGGGTGTCGGCGCGCCGTTCCCAGGCGTGCAGCACATGCGCGTGCCGGCCGAGGAACGACTCGTGCTGCTCGGCGATCGCCGTCAGGTCCCACCAGCGCCCGACCGCCTCGGCGGTCGGCGCGAAACCCAGGTGCTCGCCCCGGAAGAAGTCCACGTACGCGTCCAGACGCAGCCGCCGCAGCGTGTGCCGGGTCTCCTCGTACAGCCGGGCCGGGGCGATCCACACGCCGGGCGCGGCCGTGCCGAAGCCGAGCCCGGCCAGCCGGGAACGCAGCACGTGCCGCTTGTTCCGCTCCGACTCCGGCACCGAGAACACCGCCAGCACCCAGCCCTCGTCCGCGGGCGGTGCGCCGGCGTAGATGCGGCGGTCGCCGTCCTCCAGCAACTGCCGGGCTTCCTCGGACAGTTCGTAGCCCGCCGCGCCCTGCTCCGTGCGGGCCGGCACCAGCAGTCCGCGCCGCTTCAGCCGGGACACCGAGGACCGTACCGAGGGCGCGTCCACGCCGACGGCGGCCAGCAGCCGGATCAGCTCGGCGACGGGCACCGGGCCGGGTGCGAACCGGCCGTACGCGCCGTAGAGCGTGACGATGAGGGACCTCGGGGCAGGTTGCGCGGGCTGCTCGGACACGTTGATCATTTTAGTTCGTCGGCGTCCGTGCCGGTCACCGTCACCGCTGCCGGTCCGCCCCGCGCAGCCGGAACCGTTGCAGCTTGCCGGTCGCCGTGCGCGGCAGCGCGTCCAGGAACACGATCTCGCGCGGGCACTTGTACGGCGCCAGCTCGGACTTCACATACGCCCGCAGGGCCTCCGCGTCCCGCGCCGCGCCGTCCCTCAGGACCGCGTAGGCCACGACGACCTGCCCGCGCTCCTCGTCGGGCCGCCCGACGACCGCCGCCTCCACCACGTCCGGGTGGCGCAGCAGCGCGTCCTCGACCTCCGGTCCGGCGATGTTGTAACCGGCGGAGATGATCATGTCGTCGGCGCGGGCCACATACCGGAAGTAGCCGTCGGGCTCGCGGACATAGGTGTCGCCGGTGACGTTCCAGCCGTCACGCACGTACACGCGCTGCCGTTCGTCGGCGAGGTAGCGGCAGCCGACGGGCCCCTGGACGGCGAGCAGTCCCGGCTCCCCGTCGGGCACGGGACGGCCCCGCTCGTCCTGCACCCGCGCGTACCACCCCGGCACGGGAACCCCGGTGGTGCCCGGCCGGATGTCCTCGTCGGCCGCCGAGATGAAGATGTGCAGCAGCTCGGTGGCGCCGATGCCGTTGACGATGCGCAGACCGGTGCGCTCGTGCCAGGCGCGCCAGGTGGCCGAGGGCAGGTTCTCCCCGGCGGACACGCAGCGCCGCAGCGACGAGACGTCGTGGGCGTCCAGCTCGTCGAGCATCGCGCGGTAGGCGGTGGGGGCGGTGAACAGCACGGACACCCGGTGCTCGGCGACGGCGGCCAGCAGCTGCCGGGGGTGGGCCTGTTCGAGCAGCAGGGCGCTGGCGCCGACGCGCAGCGGGAAGACGACCAGCCCGCCGAGCCCGAAGGTGAACCCGAGCGGGGGGCTGCCCGCGAACACGTCGTCCGCGCGTGGCCTGAGCACATGCCGGGAGAAGGTGTCCGCGATCGCCAGGACGTCCCGGTGGAAGTGCACGCAGCCCTTGGGCCGGCCGGTGGTACCGGAGGTGAACGCGATCAGCGCCACGTCGTCGGCGGCGGTGTCCACGGCCGGGAAAGGGGTCTCGGGTGCCGGGCGGCGCAGCAGGTCGTCGGGGGCGTCGCCGCCGTACGTGGTGAGGGCGAGCCCGGGCACCTCCGCCTTGACCAGGTCGTCCACCGAGCGGATGTCGCACAGCGCGTGGCTGATCCGGGCGATCCGGCAGATCGTGCTCAGCTCGTGCGGGCGCTGCTGGGCCAGTACGGTGACGGCGACCGCGCCGGCCTTGAGCACGGCCAGCCAGCAGGCCGCCAGCCACGGCGTGGTGGGGCCGCGCAGCAGGACCCGATTGCCGGGGACCACACCGAGGTCGCCCGTCAGCACGTGCGCGATCCGGTCGACCCGGGCGCGCAGCTCGCCGTAGGTCCAGCTCTCCCCGGCGCCGGTACGGAACGCCGGGCGCCCGGCGTCGGCGCCGTCCGTGCGGTCCAGCAGCTCCGCGGCGCAGTTGAGCCGGTCGGGGTACTGCAGTTCCGGCAGGTCGAAGCGCAGCTCGGGCCACTGGCCGGGGGGCGGGAGGTGGTCGCGCGCGAAGGTGTCGACGTGCGCCGAGGTCGAAGGCGGCCGGGTGTCGTCCCTGGTGGGAACCATCGGGTCCATGTGGTTCGCCCCCTCGTCGTGGTGGGCTCGCCCCTGGAGCGTATCGTCTTGGTGACGACAGTCAATGGTGCGCGATACGGTGGAGTGGACCCCGGTCGGCTCCGGGGGAGGGAGGACCGGCGAATGCCCGCATTCTCGCTCGAACCGGAACAGCTCGCCTGGTGTGCCGAGCTGCGCACCCTGGCCGCGGACCGGCTGCGCCCGCTCGCCGAGAAGGGCGAGCCGGGTCGCGTCAACCACGCGCTCCTCGCCGAACTGGGCAGACTCGGCCTGCTCGAGCGCCTGTTCACCTCCGGTGCCCTGGACCTGTGCCTCATGCGGGAGTCCTTGGCCTACGCCTGCACCGAGGCCGAGACGGCCCTCGCCCTCCAGGGCCTGGGCGCCCACCCGGTCCACGCCCACGGCACCCCCGACCAGCGCGAGCGCTGGCTGCCGGCGGTGACGGACGGCAGCGCGGTCGCGGCCTTCGCCCTGAGCGAGCCGGGCGCCGGCTCGGACGCGGCGGCGCTGGCCCTGCGCGCGGAACCGGAGGACGTGGAACCGGGGGACGGCGGGCCCTCCGGAGCCGGACGGCCGCCCGGCACCGCCTTCCCGGCGGGCACGGCCCGCGGAACCGAAGCCGGACCGCACCGTGAGCCCGGCGCGCCACCGCTCCCCGAGCCCGGTATCCCGCCGCGCACCGGGCCGGGAGGCCCACCCCTCACCGAACCCGGTGCCGGGCCGGGCGGCAGGTTCGGCGAGCCCGGCGTCCCGCCGCTCGCCGGCCCCGGCGGCTCCTCGCTCGCCGAACCCGGCGGTGCGCCACTGGTGGACCCCGGCGCCGGTCCCCTCGGCCGGGCCGGCGGTGCCACACCGCTCGCCGCGTCCGGTGGCTCGCCGCTCGCCGAGCAACCCCCTTCCCCGCTCGCCGGACCCGGCGCCACACCCTCCGCCTCCGCCGCCCCTCTCACCGCCCGCCCCGAGGGCCACGCCCGCTGGCGCCTCACCGGCCGGAAGTGCTGGATCTCCAACGCCCCCGAGGCCGACCTCTGCACCGTCTTCGCACGCACCACGCCCGGCGCCGGATCCCGTGGTGTCACCGCCTTCCTCGTCCCCGCCGACCGCCCCGGCCTCACCGGCAGCGCACTGGAGATGCTCTCCCCGCACCCCATCGGCACCCTCGACTTCGACGCCGTCCCGGTCACGGCGGACGACGTGCTCGGCGAGGTGGACCGCGGCTTCAGGGTCGCGATGGGCACCCTCAACCTCTTCCGGCCCAGCGTCGGAGCCTTCGCGGTGGGCATGGCACAGGCCGCGCTGGACGCCACCCTCGCCCACACCGCCCGCCGGCAGGCCTTCGGCGGCACGCTCAGCGACCTGCAGACCGTCGCCCACCAGGTCGCCGAGATGGCCCTGCGCACCGAGGCCGCCCGGCTGATGGTGTATGCGGCGGCCACCGCGTACGACGACGGCGCCCCGGGCGTCCCCCGGCGCGCCGCCATGGCGAAACTGCTCGCCACCGAGACCGCCCAGTACGTCGTCGACACCGCCGTCCAACTGCACGGCGCCCGCGCCCTGCGTCGTGGCCACCTCCTCGAACACCTCTACCGCGAGGTGCGCGCACCGCGGATCTACGAGGGCGCGAGCGAGGTGCAACGGTCCATCATCGCCAAGGAGCTGTACGCGGCCATGCACACGACCGGGGAGGCACCGTGACCGCCGAACGCGTCAACCCGCCCGAGCTGTCCCCGCCCACCGGCTTCTCCCACGCCGTCGCCGTCACCGGCTCCCGCGTCCTGTTCCTGGCGGGCCAGACGGCACTCGACACCGACGGCAAAGTGGTCGGCGACACTCTCCCAGAGCAGTTCGAGCGGGCCCTGACCAACCTCCTCACCGCCCTGGGCGCCGCCGGTGGCGCCCCCGCCGACCTGGCCCGCGTCACGGTCTACGCCACGGACCTCGCCGCCTACCGCACCCAAGCGCCCGAACTCGGCCGCATCTGGCGCCGGTTGGCCGGACGCGACTACCCCGCGATGGCGGTCGTGCAGGTGGTCCGCCTGTGGGACGAGGAGGCCATGGTGGAGCTCGACGGGTTCGCGGTCCTCCCCTAACATCCCGTCATGCCCGACATTTCGCTGTCCGCGGGAACCATCTCCTACGACGACACCGGCGGCGACGGCCCCGTCGTGGTCCTGCTGCACGGCCTCGTCCACGACGCCGCCGTCTGGCGCGAGATCATCGCCGGTCTGCGCGCCGATCACCGGGTGATCGCCCCCACTCTGCCCTACGGCGCCCACCGCACGCCCATGGACCTGCCACCCACCCCGGACCTCGTCAACGACCTGATCGCGGAGTTCCTCGACCGGCTCGACCTGAGGGACGTCACCCTCGTGGAGAGCGACTGCGGCCGGGCCCAGACGGTCGCGGGCCGGCACCCCGAGCGGCTGGCCCGGCTCGTGCTGATCTCGTGCGAGGCCTTCGACAACTACCCGCCCGGTCTGCCCGGCAAGATGATCGGCGCCGCCTGCAGGGTGCCCGGAGCCCTGCCGCTCATGGTCCGTGTGCTGGGCCTCAAGCCGCTGCGCCGCATGCCCGTCGGCTTCGGCGCCCTCACCAAGCGGCCCGTGCCGGACGAGATCGTCGAGCGCTGGCTGCGTCCGCTGCGCACCGACCCGGCGATCCGGCGCGACTTCCGTCACTACAACACGCACGTCCGCAGGACCGAGCTGCTCAAAGCCTCGGAAGGACTGCGGAAGTTCGACAGGCCCGCGCTCGTCGTGTGGGCCGCCGAGGACCTGATGATGCCCCGCGCGCACGGCCGCCGCCTGGCCGAACTCCTCCCGCAGGGGCGGCTGGTGGAGATCGAGGACTCCCGGACCCTGATCGCCGAGGACCGCCCGGAGCGACTGACCGAAGTGCTCCGGGACTTCATCGCCCAGACGTGACCGCACGCGACGGCGCGTGCCGGGACTCGCCACCGAGGTAGCGATGGCACCGACCCGGGCCTGGCCGGCGGACGGCCACGAGCGGGTCGTCACGTTCCGCCGCCGAGGGGCGCGCTCGGCGTCTGGAGGCTCGCTCCCGTGCGGCTGCGCTCGTTCGCCTCGGCCAGGCGGGCGCGGAGGAGTTCCGCCGGGGTGAGGGGCCGGCCGTGCTCGGCGCCCCTGGCGATCACGTCGGCGAGCGCGAGGGCGACGGGGGCCGAACAGACGCCGAGGTGGACGAGGGCGTAGCGGGTACTGGCGGGTGCCTCCGCCTGGCCGTGGAGGGGGTCCGCCCAGGGGGTGCGGACGTCCATGGCCGGCAGCTGGATACCGGCCCGGGTGAGCGCGGCGGCGAGCGCGTCGCGGGCGGCGGCGGCTTCACGGAGCTTGGGGGCGGGGTTCGGCTTCGGCATGGGCAGGACCCTTCGGGAGTGGTGGACGAAGTCGGAGAAGCGGGAAGGGGGGGGCGGGACGCGGACGAATTTGCGTGATATGGCCCCCGCGTCCGCACTCGCTGAATTACCGTGCGTAGTCGGTACGTTACGAGAATGCCGCGCGTACCAGCCGGTGTGCGGGGTGGAGGCGAGCTCGTTCCGCGCCGCACAGCGCACCTTCCACACCTTCCACGGGGGGAGCCCACGTGCCGCAGCGACGCCTCGTCACGGGCCGCAGCCAGGAACCACGCCAGCGGTTCGCCGAGGAGCTGCGGCAGTTGCGTGCCCGGAAGGGGGACAGCCTCCGGCAGCTCGGGGAACGGCTGGGCTGGGACTGGTCGTTGTTCGGAAAGATGGAGAAGGGGGAGACGCTGGGCGGCCCGGAGGTCGTCCAGGCGCTCGACCAGTACTTCGGCACACCGGGCATGCTGCTGGTCCTGTGGGAGCTGGCGCGCGGGGACAAGACCCAGTTCCGGGAGCAGTACCGGCGCTACATGGCCCTGGAGGCCGAGGCGACCAGCCTGTGGTACTTCGCGGTGAGCGTTCTGCCGGGGTTGTTGCAGACGCCGGGCTACGCGCGGGAGATCCTGGCGGCGGGCGGCCTCAGGGGTGAGGAACTGGAGCAGCAGGTGGGGGCGCGGACGGGGCGACGGGAGTTGCTGGAGGGGGCGGAGGCGCCGCCGTTCCGGTCGATCGTCTCGGAGGCAGTCCTGCGATCGCCGTTGCGTGACGCAGGGGAGTGGCGCAATCAACTGGAGCATCTGCTGGCGATGGGAGAGCGGCAGGACGTGATGTTCCACGTGCTGCCACTGAGTGTCGGGCCGCATGGCCTGATGAACGCCACCATCATGTTCCTGCGCTTGCTCGATGGCCGTACGGTGGCGTACATGGAGAACGGCTACCGGGGTGAACTGATCGAGGAAAACGGCCCGGTTGATCGTTTGCAGCGTGCGTACGATGCAGTGCGCGACCTGGCGTTGTCCCCCGCCGAGTCGCAGAAGTTCGTCCTGCGCCTGTTGGAGGAAACATCGTGCGATCCCTCGACCTGACCCTCGCCACCTGGCGCAAGAGCAGCTACAGCAACCAGGACGGAGGCGAGTGCGTCGAGATCTCCGACGACTTCGCCACCGTCGTCCCCGTCCGCGACAGCAAGACGGAGCACGGCCCGGTGCTCACGTTCACGGCGAATGACTGGGCCTCGTTCGTGACCGCCGTGAAGCGTGGTGAGTTGGGAGCCTGACCCTGGGCGTGGACACAGTGGTGCTCGCGTCGGTCGTGCCGGCCCTCGCGCTCACCCCGCGCGTCCTGGCCCGCCGTCCCGGCCCGGCCCCGACGGCGGGCCGCTCCATGTCCCCGCTCACCGCGCTGGGTGTCGTGACGGCGCTGATCTACGTCAACCAGGTGCTGTTCACCGTGTACGTGCTGCGTGTGCACGACGGGGACCCGTCGTTCGTCGCGCGCTATCTGCCCTCCGGGTGGTTCGACCTGGCCACGCACCATCCGGTGCTGCGCTCGCTCGCCCGTCACTTCCCCGCCCCGGAGCTGCTGGCCCCGTCGGTGCTGAGGGTGCAGGCGTTCCTGGAACTCCCGTTCGTCCTGACGGCGTTCGCGGCCGTGGTGCGCTGGCTGGACGCGGACCTGTACCGGGCGATCGCCCGGTCCGCGCTGCTGCCCCTCGCCTCGGTGTCCTGCACGCTCGTGTTCTGCGTGGTCGAGTGGGACCTGCGCAACCCCTACACGGCCGATGACATCGCCATCAGGGCCCTCTCCGCCCTGGTCACACCCGCGTTCATCGCCTGGACGGCTGCCCGCGACCGGGCCCGGGCCCGGCCGGTGACCGCGCTCCGCCTGCTCGTCTTCATCGCCTCCTTGGGCGCCCTCGGCGTGCTGGTCCTCGTCGTGTACGACACGGCGCTGCTGTACAACCTGGGCAGACTGCCCGAGCGGGCCGAGCCGGGGCTGACGGCCCTCGCTGCCCTCGCCGTCCTGCGCTGGGCGGACGCCCGGCTCCCGGGCCGCCCTCGGCCAGGACCGGCGGTCGACTTCGTGGGCCATGCCGTACGCGGCTGGCCGGCGTTCTTCCTCGTTCCCGCACTCGCGGTCCGGTACGGAGTGACGTTCGGTACGCCGGTGGCGGCGGCGGGCGCGGCCCTGCTGACCATGGCGGCAGCCGCGCTGCACGCCGTGCGAACGGTGTTGCGCGACCCACCCGGGTCACGGCCGGGGCGCCCATGGTGGCCGGCGGTGCAGCTCGGCACCGCGGCCCTGGTCGGGGCCGGGGCGGCGTACGTCGTGGCCCGACAGGCCGTCGGCTCCTACTACGAGGCGGCGCTGCTGCCGGCGGGCGTCGCGTTCCTGGTCACGGCGATCACTGTCTGCGCTGTGACCGACATGGTCGCCGGGCGAGTCCCGTGGGTGCCGCAGCGCCCCCTCGGTCCCGCGGGTGCGCAGGCCGAGGGGACGCGACGGCATGGTTCCGAGTAGTCCTCAGATGTCCCGGAAGATCTCGATCTGCGCCCCGATCGAGTTCAGGCGCTCCGCGAGGTCCTCGTAACCGCGGTTGATGACGTACACGTTGCGCAGCACGGACGTGCCCTCGGCGGCCATCATGGCCAGCAGGACGACGACGGCGGGGCGAAGGGCGGGCGGGCACATCATCTCGGCGGCGCGCCAGCGGGTCGGGCCCTCGACGAGGACGCGGTGCGGGTCCAGCAACTGAAGTCGGCCGCCGAGGCGGTTGAGGTCCGTGAGGTAGATCGCACGGTTGTCGTAGACCCAGTCGTGGATCAGCGTCTTGCCCTGCGCGGTGGCCGCGATGGCCGCGAAGAACGGGACGTTGTCGATGTTCAGGCCCGGGAACGGCATCGGGTGGATCTTGTCGATCGGCGCCTCCAGCTTGGAGGGCCGCACGGTCAGGTCCACCAGCCGGGTACGGCCGTTGTCCGCGAAGTACTCGGACGTGCGGTCGTGGTCGAGCCCCATCTCCTCCAGCACCGCGAGCTCGATCTCGAGGAACTCGATCGGCACCCGGCGCACCGTCAGCTCCGACTCGGTGACGACCGCGGCGGCCAGCAGACTCATCGCCTCCACCGGATCCTCGGAGGGGGAGTAGTCCACGTCCACGTCTATGACCGGCACACCGTGCACGGTGAGCGTGGTCGTGCCGATGCCCTCCACCCGGACGCCGAGCGCCTCCAGGAAGAAGCAGAGGTCCTGGACCATGTAGTTGGAGGAGGCGTTGCGGATGACCGTCACGCCGTCGTTGCGGGCGGCCGCCAGCAGCGCGTTCTCGGTCACGGTGTCGCCGCGCTCGGTCAGCACGATCGGGCGGTCCGGGTGGACGGAACGGTCCACGACGGCGTGGTACTGCCCCTCGGTGGCCGCCACCTCCAGGCCGAACCGGCGCAGCGCGATCATGTGCGGCTCGATGGTGCGGGTGCCGAGATCGCAGCCGCCCGCGTACGGCAGCCTGAAGCGGTCCGTGCGGTGCAGCAGCGGGCCGAGGAACATGATGATGGACCGGGTGCGGACGGCGGCCTCGGCGTCGATGGCGTCCAGGGCGAGGTCGGCCGGCGGCACGATCTCCAGATCGCCCCCGTCGTTGATCCAGCGGGTGCGCACGCCGATCGAGCTCAGCACCTCCAGGAGGCGGTACACCTCCTCGATCCGGGCCACCCGGCGCAGCACCGTGCGTCCCTTGTTGAGCAGCGACGCGCACAGCAGGGCCACGCAGGCGTTCTTGCTCGTCTTCACGTCGATGGCGCCGGACAGCCGGCGGCCGCCGACCACCCGCAGATGCATCGGGCCCGCGTAGCCGAGAGAGACGATCTCGCTGTCCAGGGCCTCGCCTATGCGGGCGATCATCTCAAGGCTGATGTTCTGGTTGCCGCGCTCGATGCGATTGACGGCGCTCTGGCTGGTGCCGAGCGCTTCGGCAAGCTGCGCCTGCGTCCAGCCACGGTGCTGCCGTGCGTCACGGATGAGCTTGCCGATGCGTACGAGGTAGTCGTCTGCCATGAGGTTGAGGTTATCTCAGATATGAGATGGCGCTCGTTAGGGGGGTCCATTCGGGTGAGTAACCGTCAGTGACCCTGCCGCCAGGGGACCGACGAGGTCACACGGCGTGTCGCGCGACGTCATGGGCGCCCGACACGTCCCGGCAAATCCCTCCATTTCGGATGACATCCGGGCGTGTCGCCCAGACCGCCGCCGGATCCCTCTCGGATACCCCGGCTCGGCCTACTGATGTCCCGCCCGACAGAGTTGACCCCGCGCCGGTCTCCGTCCGACGCCGGGGGGACCAAGGCTCCGGATCCGCTCGTCGTGCGGGTGGGGAAGCCGCACGGCCCCATCTCCGAGGCCCACTCGGCCGGTGACCACCTCTCCCTTTCTGAGGCTCGGCGGCTGGGACGGGCCACGGGACGGCCGGGAGTCCACGAGCCGTTCCTGAGGCTCGGCGGCTGGGACGGTCCGCGGGAGGGCCGGGAGCCCACGGGCCACCCCGCCGGTGGCCCGAGCGACCCGCCGGAGACTCCACCGACCACCTGCCGAAGACTCCACCGACCACCTGCCGGCGACTCCATTGATTCGGCGCCGGCCCCTCGCTCGCCGCCTGCCGGTGGCTGCGTCGGTCACGCGCCGGCGACTCCACCGACCATCCGCGGCTCCCCCGCCGGCCGTCCACCGGCGGCCCCCGCCGCGTCGGCCGTGGAGGCGCCCGCCCGTCCCGTCCGGTTGCAACCCTCCGAGCGCGGGCGCGGTCGTCGTGCGCGAACGCGGTCCTGCCCTCGTGCGCCTCGTACGGCCGGCGCCGGTGCCATGCGGTCGGCGCGCGCCCGTGGGTGGAACTCGCCCCGCAGGGGACCCGGCGCACGACGGCGCCTACGGGCGTACGACTCGCCCGGCCTGCGCGGCCCGCACGGGGTCGCGCGGCTCACCCCGCTCGTGCGGGCCGCACATGACCATCCGGCGCCCATGTACTAGAGTTATCTCGACATCGAGATATCTGCCGAGGAGCACCGCAGCCGCCACCCCGGTAAGGGTTACCTAACTTAGCCTGACCTTAGCGGATTGGCCGAGATGCCGTGGCGGCAGGATCGTGGTGGTACGCGCACATCAATGAAGGAGACTGTCGTGTCGGCGAACAGCTTCGACGCCCGCAGCACGCTGCAGGTGGGCGACGAGTCGTACGAGATCTTCCGGCTTGACAAGGTCGAGGGCTCGGCCCGACTGCCTTACAGCCTGAAGGTCCTGCTGGAGAACCTGCTCCGCACCGAGGACGGCGCGAACATCACCGCCGACCACATCCGCGCCCTCGGCAACTGGGACTCCCAGGCCCAGCCGTCGCAGGAGATCCAGTTCACGCCGGCCCGTGTGATCATGCAGGACTTCACCGGTGTTCCGTGCGTCGTGGACCTCGCGACGATGCGTGAGGCCGTGAAGGAGCTGGGCGGGGACCCGGCCAAGATCAACCCGCTGGCGCCGGCCGAGCTGGTCATCGACCACTCCGTCATCGCCGACAAGTTCGGCACCAACGACGCCTTCCAGCAGAACGTCGAGCTGGAGTACGGCCGCAACAAGGAGCGCTACCAGTTCCTGCGCTGGGGCCAGACCGCCTTCGACGAGTTCAAGGTCGTCCCGCCGGGCACCGGCATCGTCCACCAGGTGAACATCGAGCACCTGGCGCGCGTGGTGATGGTGCGGGACGGCAAGGCGTACCCGGACACGCTGGTCGGTACCGACTCGCACACCACCATGGTCAACGGCCTCGGCGTCCTCGGCTGGGGCGTCGGCGGCATCGAGGCCGAGGCCGCCATGCTCGGCCAGCCGGTCTCCATGCTCATCCCGCGCGTGGTCGGCTTCAAGCTCACCGGCGAGCTGCCCACCGGCACCACCGCCACCGACCTGGTGCTCACCATCACCGAGATGCTGCGCAAGCACGGTGTGGTCGGCAAGTTCGTCGAGTTCTACGGCGAGGGCGTGGCGGCCACCAGCCTCGCCAACCGCGCCACCATCGGCAACATGTCGCCGGAGTTCGGCTCGACCGCCGCGATCTTCCCGATCGACGCCGAGACCATCAACTACATGCGCCTGACCGGCCGCCCCGAGCAGCAGCTCGCCCTCGTCGAGGCGTACGCCAAGCAGCAGGGCCTCTGGCTGGACCCGAACGCCGAGCCGGACTACTCCGAGAAGCTCGAGCTGGACCTGTCCACCGTGGTGCCCTCCATCGCCGGCCCGAAGCGCCCGCAGGACCGCATCGTCCTGGCCAACGCGGCCCAGCAGTTCAAGCTGGACGTCGTCAACTACGTCGACACCGTCGACGAGGCGGGCAAGGAGTCCTTCCCGGCCTCCGACGCCCCGGCCGTCCACCCCAACGGCGCCCCGTCCAACCCCGTTCCGGTCACCGCCCCCGACGGCTCGACGTACGAGCTGGACCACGGCGCGGTCACCGTCGCGGCCATCACCTCCTGCACCAACACCTCCAACCCGTACGTCATGGTCGCCGCCGCGCTGGTGGCCAAGAAGGCGGTGGAGAAGGGCCTGACCCGCAAGCCGTGGGTCAAGACCACGCTGGCGCCGGGCTCCAAGGTCGTCATGGACTACTACGACAAGGCCGGCCTGACCCCGTACCTGGACAAGCTGGGCTTCAACCTCGTCGGCTACGGCTGCACCACCTGCATCGGCAACTCCGGCCCGCTGCCGGAGGAGGTCTCCAAGGCCGTCAACGAGCACGACCTCGCGGTCACCTCGGTCCTCTCCGGCAACCGCAACTTCGAGGGCCGGATCAACCCCGACGTCAAGATGAACTACCTGGCGTCCCCGCCGCTGGTCGTCGCCTACGCCATCGCCGGCTCCATGAAGGTGGACATCACCAGGGACGCCCTCGGCGTGGACCAGGACGGCAACCCGGTCCACCTGAAGGACATCTGGCCGTCGGAGTCCGAGGTCAACGACGTCGTCGCCAACGCGATCGGCGAGGACATGTTCTCCAAGTCCTACTCCGACGTGTTCGCCGGTGACGCCCAGTGGCAGTCGCTGCCGATCCCGACCGGCAACACCTTCGAGTGGGACGCCGAGTCCACCTACGTCCGCAAGCCCCCGTACTTCGAGGGCATGGGCACGGAGCCGGAGGCGGTCGAGGACATCACCGGCGCCCGGGTGCTCGCCAAGCTGGGCGACTCGGTCACCACCGACCACATCTCCCCGGCCGGCGCCATCAAGGCCGACACCCCGGCGGGCAAGTACCTCACGGAGCACGGTGTCGAGCGCCGCGACTTCAACAGCTACGGCTCCCGCCGCGGCAACCACGAGGTGATGATCCGCGGGACGTTCGCCAACATCCGCCTGCGCAACCAGATCGCGCCGGGCACCGAGGGCGGCTACACCCGCGACTTCGCGCAGGAGGGCGGCCCGGTCGCCTTCATCTACGACGCCTCGCGCAACTACATCGAGCAGAACATCCCGCTCGTCGTCCTGGCGGGCAAGGAGTACGGCTCGGGCTCCTCGCGTGACTGGGCCGCGAAGGGCACCGCGCTGCTCGGCGTCAAGGCCGTCATCGCCGAGTCCTACGAGCGCATCCACCGCTCGAACCTGATCGGCATGGGCGTCCTGCCGCTGCAGTTCCCGGAGGGCCGGACCGCGGCCTCCCTCGGCCTGGCCGCGGCCGCCGAAGGCCGGCGCGCGATGACGGTCGCCCTGCCCCTCGCGGCGACCGTCTGGGGGTACGACCTGTGGGCCAAGTCCCGTCCCGCGGGCCCCGCGGTGATGGCGGCCGCCCGAGGCCTCGACGTGCTGCTCGGCGCCCGGGCGGGCCGGACGCGGTCCGCCCTGCCGGCGGCCGCGACCGTCGCCGGGCACACCCTCGCCGTCACCGCGCTCAGCCGCGCCGAGGTCACGGGCGCGCAGCCGTGGCTGCCCCGAACGACACTCGCCGCCACCGCGGCCGTCGCGGCGGCGACGGCGCTCGGCGCCGGACCCGCCCGCCGGGCCACGGGCCGCCCGCACCGACTGGGCGTCGCGGGCGGGCTCCTCGCGTACGGCGCGACGGCCGGCCGCGCCCAGGCGCACGCCGTCACCGACCCCTCCCCGGGCACGGTCCGCAAGGCCGTCGGCGCGGGGATCCTCGGCCTGATCCCGCTCCAGGCCGCGCTCACCGCGGGCGCGGGCGCACTGCGCTCCGCCCTTCCGCTCGCCGCGGCCTTTCCACTGGCCCGAGCCCTGTCCAGGCGGGTGTCCCCGACATGACCGAACCACTCGACCGCGACACCACGACCGCCGAGCCCGCCCTGCGCTACGGGTTCGGCACCAACGGCTTCTCCAACCACCGGCTCCAGGACGCGCTCACCGTCATCGCCGACCTGGGCTACGACGGCGTGGCGCTCACCCTCGACCACCACCACCTCGACCCCTTCGCACCCGGCCTGGCCGCGCGGACCGCTGCCCTCGCCCGGCGACTGGACCGTCTCGGGCTCGGCGTCGTGATCGAGACCGGGGCCCGTTACCTGCTCGACCCCTGGCACAAGCACGAACCCACCCTGCTCGCGGCCGAGGGACGGGAACGCAGGGTGGACTTCCTGCGCCGCGCGGTGGCCGTCGGCGCCGACCTCGGCGCGCAGGCCGTCTCCTTCTGGGCGGGCGTCAGGCCCGCGCGCCTCGATGCGCGGACGGCCTGGGACCGGCTGGTCGCCGGATGCGCGGAGGTCGTCGAGGCGGCGGAGAAGGCGGACGTGCCGCTGGGCTTCGAACCCGAACCGGGGATGCTCGTGGAGAGCATCGACGAGTACACCAGGCTGGCCGCGGCACTCGGCGACCCCGCTCCCTTCGGCCTGACCCTCGACATCGGCCACTGCCGCTGCCTGGAACCGTACCCGGTGCCCGAGTGCGTGCGCCGGGCCGGGAGCCGGCTGGTGAACGTGCAGATCGACGACATGCGCCGGGGCACCCACGAGCACCTCGAGTTCGGCAGCGGCGAGATCGACTTCCCGCCCGTGCTCAGCGCCCTCGACGAGGTCGGATACCGCGGGCTGGTCGCCGTCGAACTGCCCCGGCACAGCCACGACGCCCCGGGCGTGGCCCGCCGCTCCCTGGACTTCCTGCGCTCGTGCGACCCCGCGGTCCGCCGTGAGGAGGAGATGGCATGACACCCGACCACCTCAGAACCGCACTGACCGAACGGATGACCGAGCAGGGCACGAAGTGGCTCGCCGGTGCGTGCGCCTCGGTCACCACCGACCCCGGAGTGGTCCGTGGTCTGTTCCCGCTGGTGGGACGCCGATGCGGACGCGGTCCGCTGGACCCCGCCGACCCGCACGGCTGGACGGTGGACGACGCTGCCCGCTCCCTGCTGCTGGCCGCGATGCCCCTGGCCGGCGCCGCGCTGCTGGAGGAGATCGGGGAGCTCTACCGCACCGGTGACGCGGCCGAACGGCGCGCCGTGCTGCGCGCCCTGCCGCTGCTGCCCGTCGGCGACGGCGGGCTGCCCCTGGTGCGCGACGCCCTGCGCACCAACGACACGCGGCTGATCGCGGCGGCCCTCGGCGACTACGCGACCGACCACCTGGACGCGGACACCTACCGCCAGGGCGTGCTCAAGTGCGTCTTCACCGGGATCCCGCTGGCCGCGCTGCCGGGCCTGCCCGGCCGGGCGGACGCGGAGATGGCCCGCATGATGGCCGCCTTCGCCCACGAGCGGACGGCCGCGGGACGCGACGTGCCCGACGACATCGGGCCGGTCCTCGCGCTCTTCCCGGACGTGGCGATGCCCGGCCACCGGGACCTCCAGGACGTCTCCACCGCGACCACCGACCGCCGAAGCCCCCGGGAGGCGTGATGCGTATCTTCGACCCGCACATCCACATGACCTCGCGCACCACCGACGACTACGAGGCGATGCACGCGGCCGGCGTACGCGCCCTGGTGGAGCCCGCGTTCTGGCTCGGCCAGCCGCGCACCTCCGTGGGCAGCTTCCTGGACTACTTCGACTCCCTCATCGGCTGGGAGCCGTTCCGCGCCGCCCAGTTCGGCATCCGCCACCACTGCACCATCGCCCTGAACCCCAAGGAGGCCAACGATCCGCGCTGTGCGGAGGTGCTCCAGCTCCTGCCGCGCTACCTGCCCAAGGACGGCGTGGTCGCCGTCGGCGAGATCGGCTACGACTCGATGACGCCCGAGGAGGACGAGGCGTTCGCCGCCCAGCTGCAGCTCGCCGTCACCCACGACCTGCCGGCGCTGGTCCACACCCCGCACCGCGACAAGGGGGCGGGCGTGGAGCGCACCCTCGCCGTGGTGAAGGAGTCGGGAATCGCCCCCGAGCGCGTCGTCGTCGACCACCTCAACGAAGTGACGGTACGTCAGGTCGTGGACTCCGGCTGCTGGATGGGGTTCTCCATCTACCCCGACACCAAGATGGACGAGCGCCGCATGGTCGCCGTGCTGCGCGAGTTCGGCACCGAGCGGATCCTCGTCAACTCGGCCGCGGACTGGGGCAGGAGCGACCCCCTGAAGACCCGGAAGACCGGGGACGCCATGCTCGCCGCCGGCTTCACCGCCGACGAGGTCGACACCGTCCTGTGGCGCAACCCTGTCGCCTTCTACGGTCAGAGCGGCAAACTGGAGCTCGACGACTCGCAGGCCCCCGGCACCGACGCCACCTTCGAGGGCAACTCCGTGCTGCGCGGCGTCCGGGCGGAGGTGTAGCCGTGCGTCTGCTCCACCCCGACGGCACGGTGGTCCACCTCGCGTACTGCACCAACGTCCACCCCGCCGAGGACCTGGACGGGGTACTGGCCCAACTGGCCCGGCACGCCCAGCCGGTACGCGAACGGCTCGGGGCGTCCGTACTCGGCCTGGGCCTGTGGCTGGCCCGCGACGCCGCGGCGGCCCTCGCCGCGGACGACGGCGCCGTCGGCAGGCTCCGCCGGGAGCTGACCGCCCGCGGCCTGGAGGTCGTCACCCTCAACGGCTTTCCCTACCGCGGCTTCCACGACCCCGTCGTCAAGCACGCCGTCTACCGGCCGGACTGGACCACGCCCGACCGGCTGCACTACACCCTCGACCTCGCCCGTGTGCTCGCGGCCCTGCTCCCCGAGGACGCCGCACACGGCAGCGTCTCCACCGTGCCGCTGGGCTGGCGGACCCCGTGGACGGCCGGGCAGGCGGACGACGCCGCCCGAACGCTCGATGCGCTGGCCGACGGCCTCGCCGACCTCGCCGCCGACACCGGCCGGACGATCAAGGTCGGCCTGGAACCCGAGCCGGGCTGCGTCGTCGAGACCACCGCCGAGGCCGCAGCCCACCTCGCCCGTGTGGACACCGACCGCATCGGCGTCTGCCTGGACGCCTGCCATCTGGCGGTCGGCTTCGAGGAGCCGGCCGCCGCACTCGCCCGCCTGGAGGCGGCCGGACTGACGGTGGTCAAGACCCAGGCGTCCTGCGCCCTGCAGGCCGCCGACCCGTCCGATCCGGCGACACTGGCGGCACTGGCCCGCTTCGCCGAGCCGCGCTTCCTGCACCAGGTCCGGGAGCGCGGCGCCCCGCCCAGGGCCGTGGACGACCTGGACACGGCCCTCGCCGGCGCCCTGCCCGGCCGCGATCCCTGGCGCGTCCACTTCCACGTGCCGCTGCACGCCGACCCGGAGCCCCCGTTGACCACGACCCGCCCCGAACTGGAGGCGACCCTCGCCGCCCTGCTCGGCGGGGACACCGCCCGCACCGCGCACGTGGAGGCCGAGACCTACACCTGGGGGGTGCTCCCCGAGGCCGTCCGCCCGCAGGGACCCGGCGCCCTCGCCGACGGCATCGCCGCCGAACTGGCCTTCACCCGCGACCACCTGATCTCTCTCGGCCTGAAGGAGGTCGCCCCGTGAGCCCCGCCCCCCTGCTCGTCCTCGACGTCGTCGGACTCACCCCCCGGCTGCTCGCCCACATGCCCCGGCTGCGCGCCCTGGGCGAGGCGGGCTTCACCTCAACGCTCGACACCGCCTTCCCCGCCGTCACCTGCACCGTGCAGTCCACCCTGCTCACCGGGGAGCCGGCCACCGGCCATGGCATCGTCGGCAACGGCTGGTACTTCCGCGAGCTGGGCGAAGTGTTCCTGTGGCGGCAGCACAACGCGCTGGTGGGCGGGGAGAAGTTGTGGGAGGCGGCGCGGCGCGCGCATCCCGGCTACCGTGTGGCCAACGTCTGCTGGTGGTACGCCATGGGCGCCGACGTCGACCTCACCGTCACCCCGCGGCCGATCTACTACTCCGACGGCCGCAAGGAACCCGACTGCTACACCTACCCGCCGCAGCTGCACGACGAACTCACCGCCAAGCTGGGCACGTTCCCGCTGTTCACCTACTGGGGTCCGACCGCCTCCCTCACCTCCTCCCGGTGGATCGTCGACGCCGCCCGGCACATCCTCACCACCGAGGCCCCCGACCTCACCCTCGTCTACGTCCCCCACCTCGACTACGACCTCCAGCGCTACGGGCCCGACGACCCCCGCGCCGCCGCGGCGGCGGCCGACGTCGACCGGGTCCTCGCCCCGCTGCTCGACGCCGCCGCCGCACGCTCGGTCACCGTGGTCGCCCTGTCCGAGTACGGCATCACCAACGTCTCCAGGGCGGTGGACATCAACCGCGTGCTGCGCCGGGCCGGGCTGCTGAACGTCCACACCCAGGACGGCATGGAGTACCTCGACCCGTGGACGTCGGCCGCCTTCGCCGTCGCCGACCACCAGGTCGCCCACGTCTACGTCGCCGACCCGGCCGACACCGAGCGCGTCCGCGACCTGCTGGCCAGCACCGACGGCGTGGCCGACGTGCTCACCGAGGCGGGCAAGAAGGCGTACGGCATCGACCACCCGCGTGCCGGCGACCTCGTCGCCGTCGCCGAGCCCGACTCCTGGTTCACCTACTACTACTGGCTCGACGACGACCGCGCCCCGGACTTCGCCCGCTTGGTCGAGATCCACCGCAAGCCGGGCTACGACCCGGCCGAGCTGTTCATGGACCCCAAGGACCCCAAGGTCAAACTGCGCGCCGCCACGGCACTCGCCCGCAAGAAGCTCGGCATGCGCTACCGCATGAGCGTCGTCCCCCTCGACCCGTCCCCGGTGCGCGGCAGCCACGGCCGCCTGCCCGACCACCCCGACGACGGCCCCGTGCTGCTGTGCTCCCGGCCCGGCGAGGCGCGCGACCACTACGACGCCACCGAGGTCAAGGACCTGCTGCTGCGCCTGGCCGGCCTCACGCCGAGCGCCTCCCCGGCCCCCTAGCCGCCATCACCCCTCACCACCGCCGACCGACGAACCGACCGGAGGAACCCAGATGCCACGCCCGATCACCCTGTTCACCGGCCAGTGGGCCGACATGCCGTTCGAGGAGGTGTGCCGGCTGGCGGCGAAGTGGGGGTACGACGGGTTGGAGATCGCCTGCTGGGGCGACCACTTCGAGGTCGACAAGGCCCTGGCCGACGACGACTACATCCCGCGCCGCCGCGCCCTGCTGGAGAAGTACAACCTGCGGTGCTGGACGCTCTCCTGTCACCTGACGGGCCAGGCCGTCTGCGACCACCCCATCGACGAGCGCCACAAGGGCATCCTCCCCGCCCGCATCTGGGGCGACGGCGAGCCGGAGGGCGTCCGGCAGCGCGCCGCACAGGAGATCAAGGACACCGCGCGGGCCGCCGCCGCGTTCGGGGTGGAGACCGTCGTCGGCTTCACCGGGTCCTCGATCTGGCACACCGTGGCGATGTTCCCGCCGGTCCCGCCGGCGATGATCGAGCGCGGCTACGCGGACTTCGCCGAGCGGTGGAACCCCATCCTCGACGTCTTCGACGAGGTCGGTGTGCGCTTCGCCCACGAGGTCCACCCCTCGGAGATCGCCTACGACTACTGGTCGACGGTGCGCACTCTGGAGGCGATCGGCCACCGGGAGGCGTTCGGGCTCAACTTCGACCCGTCGCACTTCGTCTGGCAGGACCTGGACCCGGTCGGCTTCCTGTGGGACTTCAGGGACCGCATCTACCACGTGGACTGCAAGGAGTCGGTCAAGCGGTTCAACGGGCGCAACGGCCGCCTCGGCTCCCATCTGCCGTGGGGCGACCCGCGCCGCGGCTGGGACTTCGTCTCCACAGGGCACGGGGACGTCCCCTGGGAGGCGTGCTTCCGGATGCTCAACTCGATCGGATACGACGGGCCGATCTCGGTGGAGTGGGAGGACGCCGGCATGGACCGCCTTGTCGGCGCCCCGGACGCCCTCAAGTTCATCCGCGGACTCACCGCGATCGAGCCGTCGGACCGGTCCTTCGACTCGGCGTTCTCCTCCGGGGACTGACGACGCAGGACCGGCCGATGCGTCCTGCCAGTTGAGGGACGTCGGCCCGCCACGAGGGGGCGGCCGACGGTGGCCGGCAAGGGGAGGGGCCCCTGCACTCGCAGGGGCCCCTGCCGGGGCACGGTGAAGGCGAGCGCCGCGTGCCTGGTTGTCAGTGGCCGCCGGTACGGTCGGCGCCGTGAACGCAGAGCGACACCGAAGTGATCCGGCAAGGCATTTCGAGGGCGAGTTCGAGACACACCTCACGCTCGCCCCACAGGTCGGCCTGGACAGTGACGAGCGGATCCGCGGCTGGGCGGAACGCCACGGCCTGAAGTACACGCGGATCGTGCTGGACCGGGGGCGGACACCGGACCAGCCGATGCTCACGTGCCGGGGCGAGGGGACCCTGACGGGGCAGGTGGCGGCGGCCCACCAGTGGGCCGAACGACTGCGCGGGGACGGATTCCACGTCACACGCGTGAAGATGGAGGTGGCGCCGTGGACCACCGGCGTCCCGCGGACCGACGCCGAGGCGGCGGCTCTGCCCGGGGACTGCTACTTCGAGCACCACGTGAAGCTGCTCCTGTCGGGAGAGCGGCAGGTCGTCGCCGTACGCGCGCTGGCCGAACCGCACACAGCCCACGTCTCCAGGAACGCCCGGCGGGCGTCGGCCGATGGCACGCACGAGCGCTTCGTCACCCAGCGCTGCCGGGGGGTCGGCCGCCGTGAGGCGCGCCGCAGCCTCGACGCACTGCTCCGCGCCCTGGCGGAGGCCGCTTGCACGGTGGTCGAGGTGGAGGAGGAGTTCGTCGTCCACGACGACAACCCGTCCGTGGACGCCGGCTGGATCGCGGGGGACAGCGAGGCCGGACCGAGGGCGGCATGACACCACCGGACCACTCCCGGCCGCCGGCTCAGGGCGGCCGGCGGTCACCGGCTCAGGGCGATCGGCGGCCACCGGCTCAGGCCGACCGCCGGACGGCGGCTTCGGTCGACCATCGGGCGGTGGCTCTTGCCGACCGCGGTGCGGCGGCCCGGCGCGCGGCCCTCGACCATGTCCTGGCCCTGATCGCGGACGCCCCCTGGAGCGGGAGCCTCGTGCTGCGCGGGAGCATGGTCATGCCGGCGTGGGTGGGGAGCGCGGCGCGTGAACCGGCCGACCTGGACTGGATCGCGCCCCGGAACGCCGTCGGGGTCGACGCGCGGGACCCGTATCCGTACGTCGACCGCCTGGCCACGGTGCAGCAGTGGCCCGAGGCGGCCGACGGCGCGGCACAGTACGAGATCTGGACGTACGAGGAGTTCGACACGGGCGGGCAGCGGCCCCGGCTCCCGCCGGAAGGACTGCGCTGGCTGCAGGAGGAGGAGAAGGTCGTGGACAGCGGCCCGCCCTACGCGGACCTGCTCGACCGAGTGGCCCAGTCGCCCGAGGCCGCTCCCCGTGTGCTCCTCGACGCGAACGACGCGCGCGTGGACGGCACGTGGACGTACGCGGAGTACGACACACCGGGCGTCCGGCTGGTCATCCCCTGGCGCGCGGAGGGACTGCCTCCGGGCGAGGTCCGACTGGACTTCGCCCGCGACGAGCGGCTTCCCGAACCACCGGTGTGGACCCTGGTCCCGAGAGGCGACGGCGGCACACCCACGGCGGTGCGGACGGCGAGCCGGGAGCTGTCCCTGGCCTGGAAGCTGCTGTGGATGCACACCGACAGCCGAGAGAGCGGCCGGGCTCAGGGCAAGGACCTGTACGACGCAGTGGTCCTCGCCGAGGCGGAAGGGGTGAGGCTCACATGGCGCCTGCTGCGGTCGGTCTTCGGCCGCACGATCGGCCCTGCTGCGGACAGCCCCTTGTCGCCGGCCGCCGTGTCAAGGTGGGACGTGGACTGGGCCGACTTCCAGGTCGGCCACCCCTGGGTGCCGGGAACGGCACGGGACTGGCTGCGCCGACTCGTCCGGGCCCTCGACTCCGTGATCCACGCAGGTGCCGCGGTCGAGCGGTAACTCGCTTTCCGCGCAGGGCGATCGCTTGCGAGGATCGTGATTGATCGAGGAGGGCCCGCGCGCTGGGGACGCCGTAGGCCACACACGGCGATCCCGGGAGTGGCCCCCGGAGGAGAGGCGAGTACGGGATGTCCGGTTCCTGGGAGGGCTTCGGCTGGCGGAGCGACACGGTGCCCCGGGCTCCGCTGGACGACGAGGCACGCTCCCGCCTCGACCTGCCGTCGACGCTGCGCCCGATCCCGGACGAGGGCGTGGTGCAGCGTCCGGTCTTCGACCCGGCGCTCAAGCAGTACTCCAACGCCTACCGCGCCGCAGACCCGCACTTCACCGACGATGACGCCGAACGCGCCTGGCGCGCGGCCCGCAGGACAGCGATCGGCCTCGTCCTCTCCGCGATCTCGGACTCGCCGTGGGCGGACTCGCTCGTGCTGCGCGGCAGCGTCCTGCTGCGGGCCTGGTTCGGGACCGCAGCACGGGAGCCGGGTGACCTGGACTTCGTCGTCGTGCCACAGTCCTGGCGGATCGACGAGAGCCGGACGCAGGCCATGCTCGCCGGCCTGGCCCGGGCGGCCGAAGCGGCAGCGCTGCGAGGCGCCGGTTCCGACCGCCTCGACTCCGATGGCGGCGCCGGTGCCGACCGCCTCGGCTCCCATGGCGGCGCCGTCCGGATCATCGCGGCGGAAGCGGCGAGCGACGACATCTGGACGTACGACCGGGTCCCCGGCCGGCGCATGGTCCTGCCCTGGACATGCGACGGCCTGCCCGGGGGAGTGGTCCAGATGGACTTCGTCTTCAACGAGCACCTGGCCCTCGACCCCGAACCGACCCTTCTCCCATGGGCCTCCGACGGCCCGGACGCCATCCTGAACGCGGCCACGCCCGAACTCTCACCGGGTTCCTCCGAGGATGCCCCGGCTGTCAGGCCGGGGTGGAATCGGGTTCCTGCGGAGCAGGACGGGAAGTAGGGGTTTCGCCTCCGGGGCGAAAGTCCGTCCACCCGCGACGAGGTGAGTGAGCCCGTGGCGATCAAGAGGCGTCAACTGTCAGTCCTCCCGTATAGGTTCGGATGCATGACGCCAGACGTGACCATGGAGGGGGCCGGGCATGCCCGGTACTCCTTCCGTGTGCGCCTGTCTGCTACCGCGCGGCGCGCACTTGAAGCGGAGTGGGACCGCTGCCGGTGGCTTTGGAACGAGTGCGTGGCCAAGTCGAAGCAGGTCCACCAGCAGAGCAAGGAGTCCGGTGAGAAGCTGACGTGTGGTCCGGCGCAGTTGGACAGGATGCTGACCGAGGCGCGTCGGGTGACGCCGTGGCTGGCTGCGGGTGCGTCGGTGCCGCAGCAGCAGGTGATTCGGGACTTCGCCAGGTCGAGGGCGAAGGCGTTGAAGGACATCAAGGACGGGCTTGCGCAGCACCGCCGGGCGGGGATGCCCCGCTGGAAGAAGAAGCGGGACAGCCGCCCGAGCCTGAACTACACGCGGCGCGGTTTCCGTCTGAAGGACGGTCGTGTGCACCTTGCGGGTGGGATCGTGCTGAGGGTGGTGTGGTCGCGGGACCTTCCGGCCGAGCCGTCGAGTGTGCGCGTGTACCAGGACACGCTCGGGCACTGGTATGTGTCCTTCGTCGCCCCCGCGCGGACCGCACCGCTTGCCTTCACGGGGCGTGTGCTCGGGGTGGACTGGGGTGTGAAGGAGACGGCCGTCACCACCGATGACGCCTACGATCTCCCGCATGCCGAGCACGGCAAGCGGGCCGCGCAGGGGCTGGCCCGCTATCAGCGGATGATGGCCCGGCGCCGGAGCCCGAAGGGCCGGCCCGTATCCAAGGGCTACCGGAAGGCGCAGGTGCAGGCGGCGAAGCTGCACAGGAAGGTCGCGCGGCAGCGGGAGGACACATCCCGCAAGTGGGCCAAGTCCGTGATGCGTGATCATGACGGGGTGGCGGTGGAGGACTTTAGGCCGAAGTTCCTCGCGAAGACCACGATGGCCCGCAAGGCGGCCGATGCCGCCATCGCCGCCACCAAACGCGCTCTGGTCGAGATGGGGCGCAAGCACGCACGGGACGTCCGTCTCGTGCACCCGGCGCACACCACGATGGACTGCGCGACGTGCGGAGCGAGAACCAAGCACGCACTGCCTCTGTCGATGAGAACGTATGCCTGCACCGTGTGCGGAGCCGTCTGTCCCAGGGACAAGAACTCCGCCCGTGTGATGCTGGTCCGGGCAGGTTGGAACCCGGACGGTGCCGAGGGCGTAAGACCACCTGAGCCGCCGGCTCAGGTGGCGGCCTGAGCCGTGAATCCCCACATCAGCCCTGGAGGGTGGAGAATCCCCTCCCTTCAGGGAGGGGAGCCTTCAATGCGTGTCGTGGTGCCGGTGCCAGGTGTCGAAG
>NZ_MUBM01000097.1 GCF_002154505.1 Streptomyces carpinensis
GACACGCCGCTCACCACGCCCGGCACGCCGTCCGCATCGCCCTCCGCCAACGCGGTCAGCCCCCGCAACATGGCCTCACGGTCGCCACCCACCACGCACGCGCGATGCTCGAGGTGGGCCCTGGTCGTCGCCAGCGAGTAACCGACATCCACCACATCGCCAGAGCCGGCCCCCACATCCACCAAACGCCGGGCCTGCGCCGCCAACGCCTCCACCGACTTCGCCGACACCACCCACGGCACCACCGCAGGAGCGACCACACCACCCTCCGCGACCGCCTCCCCCGGCGCCTCCTCCACGATCACATGCGCGTTCGTGCCACTCAGGCCGAAGGAGGAGATCGCGGCGCGGCGCGGCCGGTTCCGGGCCGGCCAGGGGCGTGCCTCGGTGAGCAGCCGGACGTGCCCGGCCTCCCAGTCCACCTCGGGCGACGGCTGGTCGACGTGCAGGGTCCTGGGCATGACCCCGTTACGGAGGGCCATGACCGACTTGATCACACCGCTGACGCCGGCGGCGGCCTGGGCGTGGCCGATGTTCGACTTGATGGAGCCCAGCCACACGGGGTCGTCGGCGGAGCGCCCCTGCCCGTAGGTGGCCAGCAGCGCCTGCGCCTCGATCGGGTCGCCCAGCCGCGTCCCCGTGCCGTGGCCCTCGACCAGGTCCACGTCGGAGGTGGTCAGGCCGGCGGCGGCGAGCGCGCGCTGGATGACGCGCTGCTGGGAGGGGCCGTTGGGGGCGGTCAGGCCGTTGCTGGCGCCGTCCTGGTTGATGGCGGAGCCGCGGATCACCGCGAGGACCCGGTGGCCGTTGCGCTGGGCGTCGGAGAGGCGTTCCAGGAGGAGCATGCCGAGGCCCTCGGCCCAGCCGGTGCCGTCGGCCGCGCCGGCGAACGCCTTGCACCGGCCGTCCGGGGACAGGCCGCGCTGCTGGCTGAACTCGATGAAGATCTCCGGCGTCGACATCACGGTGACACCGCCGGCCAGCGCCATGCCCACCTCGCCTCGGCGCAGCGCCTGGCAGGCCATGTGCAGGGCCACCAGGGAGGAGGAGCAGGCGGTGTCGACACTGACGGCGGGGCCTTCCAGGCCGAGGGCGTAGGCGACGCGGCCGGTGAGGATGGACGCGGCGGTGCCGTTGCCGAGGTAGCCGGCGACGTCGTCGGGGATGTGCCGCAGCCAGGTTCCGTAGTCGTGGTACATCACACCGGCGTAGACACCGGTCTGGCTGCCGCGCATGCTCGTCGGGTCGATGCCGGCCCGTTCGAAGGCCTCCCAGGACGCTTCGAGCAGCAGCCGCTGCTGCGGGTCCATGGCGACGGCCTCACGCGGGCTGATCCCGAAGAAGGCGGGGTCGAACTCGGCGGCGTCGTAGAGGAATCCGCCTTCGCGGGAGTACGTCTTGCCGGGCAGGCCGGGCTCGGGGTCGTAGACGCCGTCGGTGTCCCAGCCCCGGTCGGCGGGGAAGGCGCCGGTGGCGTCGCGGCCCTGGGCGACGAGGTCCCACAGGTCGTCGGCGGAGCGCACCCCGCCGGGGAAGCGGCAGCTGATGCCGATGACGGCGACGGGTTCATCGTCGGACACGGTGACGGGCGCGGCGGCCGGGGACGTGGTGTCCTGTGAGGTGCCGCCGCCGAGTTCGGCGTCGAGGAGGTCGGCCACGGACCGCGTGGAGGGGTGGTCGAAGACCAGGGTCACCGGCAGCCGCAGGCCGGTCGCCGCGTTGAGCGCGTTGCGCAGTTCGACGGCGGCCAGGGAGTCGAAGCCCAGCTCCTTGAAGGCGCGGTCGGCGCCGACCGCGTCCGCGGAGTCGTGGCCGAGGACGGCCGCCACGTGGCCGGCGACGAGGTCGAGGAGGGTGCGGGTGCGCTCGGCGGCGCTGAGCCCGGCGAGCCGGGAGGCCAGGTCGCCGCCGCCCTGCGGAGCGCTCGTCGCGACCCGCCGGGTGGTCGCGGGGCGTGCGGTGCCGCGCAGCAGCGGCGGAGTGTCCGTGCCCCGGGCGTGCAGAGCGGCCCGGTCGACCGGCAGGGGGGCGAGCAGGGCGTGCGGGGTGCGCAGGGCCTCGTCGAACAGTTCGAGGCCTCGCTCCGCGGGCAGCGCGGGCAGGCCGAGTCGCCGTGTCTTCTCGAGGTCGGCGTCGGTGAGTTCACCACCGAGGCCGGTGCTGACGGCCCACAGTCCGAAGGCGAGCGAGGTGGCGGGCAGCCCGGCCGCGCGGCGGTGGGCGGCCAGGGCGTCGAGGAACACGTTCGCGGCGGCGTAGTTGCCCTGCCCGGCGGGCAGGACGAGCCCGCCGGCCGAGGAGTAGAGCACGAAGGCGCGCAGGTTCACGTCCTTCGTCAGCTCGTGCAGATGCCAGGCCGCGTCGGCCTTGGGCCGCATGACGGCGTCGATGCTCTCGGGGGTGAGGACGCCGATCAGGCCCGGGGCGACGACTCCGGCGGTGTGCACGACGGCGGTCAGCGGGTGCCGGCCGGGTATCTCCGCGAGGAGCCCGGCCAGCGCGTCCCGGTCGGCGACGTCGACGGCGGCGACACGCACCTCGGCGCCGGACTCCTCCAGCTCCGCCCGCAGTTCGGCGGCGCCCGGGGCGTCCGGGCCGCGCCGGCTCGTCAGCACCAGGTGCCGCACGCCGTGCTCGGCGACCAGGTGGCGGGCGATGAGCGCACCCAGGCCGCCGGTGCCGCCGGTGACCAGGACCGTCCCGTCGGTGTCCCAGGGCTCGCTCCCCTCGGGCACCAGGGCGGGGAGGAGCCGAGGGATGAGGAAACGGCCGTCGCGCAGGGCCAGTTCGGGTTCACCGAGGAGGGCGGCGGCAGTGGCGAGGCGGGCCGCGACGTCCTCGGCGTCGGCGGGCGTGTCGCTGTCCAGCAGGACGATCCGCCCCGGGTTCTCCGCCTGGGCCGCCCGCACCAGGCCCCACACGGGTGCCTGCGCCAGGTCCACGTCGGCGCCCTCCGCGGTGGCGACCGCGTTTTGGGTGACGACGACCAGGGTGGACTCCTCGGTGCGCGGGTCCGCCAGCCATCCCTGCACGAGGGCGAGCACCCCCGAGGTCACGGAGCGCATCGCGTCCAGAACGTCACCGCGCGGCGTGGCGCACGGAGCGATCACGACCGGGGGCGGCGCGTCCGAGCCGGACAGCCCGGCGAGTCCATCGGCGCCGATCACCGCGTACGAGGGCGGCGTCCCGTCCGCCGGAGCCGGCACCGCAGTCCATTCCAGGCGGTGCAGATCCTCCGACGGTGTGCCGTTCCCGGCCCGGAGCGCCTCCGGGGAGACCGGCCGGCAGATCAGCGAGGCGACCGTCATCACCGGCTGTCCGGTGCCGTCGGCGACCACCATCACGGATTCCTCGGCGCCACGGATCCGGCGGACGTACACCCGTAGGGCCGAGGCCCCCGAGGCGTGCAGCGTCACACCGTTCCACGCGAACGGCAGCAGCGCCTCCGTACCGCCCTCGCCGTGGTCGACCAGCACGTCGACGTGCATGGCGGTGTCCAGCAGGGCCGGGTGCATGCCGTAGCGGGCGGCCTCACCCTGCACGCCCTCGGGCAGGGCGACCTCGGCGAACAGCTCGTCCCCGCGCCGCCAGGCGGCCGTCAGGCCCTGGAAAGCGGGCCCGTATCCGTAGCCCCGCTCGTTCAGCCGTTCGTAGGCGCCGTCCAACTCGACGCGGGTGGCGCCCGGCGGCGGCCACTGGGTCAGGTCCGCCCCGTCGACGTGCGCGGTGCCGGAGGCCAGGAACCCCGTGGCGTGCCGCGTCCAGGGCTGCCCGGGGAGGTCGTCCCGGCGCGAGTGGATGCTCAGGGCGCGTCGGCCCGACGCGTCGGGCGGACCGGCGACCACACGCAGGGCGGCGCCGCCCCGCTCGGGCAGCACCAGCGGCGCCTCCAGGGTGAGTTCCTCCAGCAGCGGGCACCCCACCTGGTCACCGAGGCGTACGGCCAGCTCGACGAAGCCGGTCCCCGGCAGCAGGACGCTGCCGTGCACCCCGTGGTCGGCCACCCAGGGCTGCCCGGCCGCCGAGAGCCGGCCGGTCAGGACGACGGAACCGTCCTCCGGTGACTCCACGGCCGCGTTCAGGATCGGGTGGTCCACCGGCTCCAGACCGGCCGACGCGAGATCGCCCGCGTTCGCGGGCACGTCGAGCCAGTAGCGCTTGCGCTGGAACGCGTAGGTGGGCAGGTCCAGGTGGCCGGTGTCCCGGCCGCCGAGCACCTCCGACCACACCACGTCACCACCACGCGCCCATACGGCACCGACACCGGCCAGCAGCTCACGCGGCTCGTCCCGGTCCCGGCGCAGCAGCGCGACGAACGCGGTGTCCTCGCCGGTGACGGAACCCTGCCCGAGCGCGGTGAGCACGGAATCGGGGCCCAGCTCCAGGAACGTCCGGACACCGGACTCCTCTGCCGCACGGACGGCATCGGAGAAACGGACCGCGGCACGGACCTGGTTCACCCAGTACTCCGGAGACTGCCAACCGGTCGCCGACTCCCCCGTGACGGTCGAAACAGCCGCCAACTCGGGCGTGCGGAACGTCAACTCCGCTGCCACAGCGCGGAAGTCGGCCAGCATCGGCTCCATCAACGGACTGTGGAACGCATGCGACACCGACAGACGACTCGTCTTACGACCCATCGCGGAGAAGTGCCCACAGATCGCCAGCACCTCGTCCACGGCACCCGAAACCACCACCGACGTAGGGCCGTTGACCGCGGCAATGGAAACGCTCTCGGTGAGCAGGGGCAGGACCTCGTCCTCCGACGCCTGCACCGCGACCATCGCCCCACCCTCGGGAAGCGCCTGCATCAGACGCCCACGAGCCACCACCAACCTGGCCGCATCCGCCAGCGACAGCACCCCTGCCACATGGGCAGCGGCCAGCTCACCGATGGAGTGACCCACCAGCACATCCGGCCGCACCCCCCACGCCTCGACGAGGCGGAACAAGGCCACCTCGACGGCGAACAGTGCCGGCTGCGCATACCCCGTGGCGTTCAACGCCCCCGGATCTTCGCCCCACATCACCTCACGCAACGGACGATCCAGATATCGATCCAGCTCAGAGGCCACCTCATCCAGCGCGGCAGCGAACGCGGGGAAGGCGTCGTACAACTCCCGGCCCATGCCCAGCCGCTGAGCCCCCTGCCCCGTGAACAGGAAACCGAATTTGCCTTCCCGCACGCTGTCGGCGCCGACGAGTGTCTCCAGAGCCCTGGCAAGCTCCGCGCGGTCCGCGCCGACGGCGACCGCGCGGTGTTCCAGGGCCGCTCGGCTGGTGGCGAGGGCGCGTGCCGTGGCGGCGAGTCGGTCGTCCGACAGGGTGTCGAGGAAGGCGACGAGCTTGTCCGCCTGGCCACGCAGGGCCTCCGGGGTGTGGCCGGACACCACGAACGGCAGCACCGCCGGGGCGACAACAGCGCCGTCTGCGACCGGCTCCTCCGGCGCCTCCTCCACGATGACGTGCGCGTTCGTGCCGCTGATACCGAAGGACGAGACGCCGGCCCGGCGTGGACGCCCGACCGTCTGCGGCCACTCCCGGGCCTGCGTCAGCAGCTCCACCCGGCCCGCTTCCCAGTCCACCTGGTCGGAGGCCGTTTCCGCGTGCAGGGTGCGCGGCAGCACACCGTGCCGCATCGCCATCACCATCTTGATCACACCCGCCACACCCGCGGCGGCCTGCGTGTGACCCATGTTCGACTTGACCGACCCCAGCCACAACGGCTCACCCGAGACCGGACGCTCCTGCCCGTACGTCGCCAGCAGTGCCTGCGCCTCGATCGGGTCGCCCAGCCGCGTCCCCGTGCCGTGCGCCTCCACCGCGTCCACATCGGCGCCGCCCAGCCCGGCGTCCGCGAGGGCCGCCCGGATCACCCGCTGCTGCGAGGGACCGTTCGGCGCCGTCAGACCATTGCTCGCACCGTCCTGGTTGACGGCCGTGCCCCGGATGACGGCATGCACCCGGTGCCCGTTGCGGCGGGCGTCCGACAGCCGCTCCAGCAGGAGCAGACCGGCACCCTCGCCCCAGCCGGTGCCGTCGGCGTCGGCGCCGAAGGACTTGCAGCGGCCGTCGGCGGCCAGGCCCTGCTGGCGGGCCATGTCGGTGAAGGTGTCCGGGGTGGACATCACGGTGACACCACCGGCCAGCGCCAGGGTGCACTCGCCCCGGCGCAGTGCCTGGGCAGCCCAGTGCAGGGCGACCAGGGAGGAGGAGCAGGCGGTGTCGACGCTGATGGCAGGGCCCTCCAGGCCCAGGGTGTAGGCGACGCGGCCGGAGACGACGCTGGCGAGGCTGCCGTTGCCGTGGTAGGCGGCGACGTCCTCGGGAAGCGGTCCGAGCCTGAGGCCCCAGTCGTGGTACATCACACCGGCGAACACGCCGGTGGGGCTGCCCTTGACCGAGTGCGGGTCGATGCCGGCGCGTTCGAAGGTCTCCCAGGCGACTTCGAGGAGGAGCCGCTGCTGGGGGTCCATGGCGTGGGCCTCGCGCGGGCTGATGCCGAAGAAGGCGGGGTCGAACTGGGCGGCGTCGTAGAGGAACGCGCCTTCGGTGGAGTAGGTCTTGCCGGGCTTGCCGATCTCCGGGTCGTACAGGTCGGTGGGCCAGCCGCGGTCGGTGGGGAAGGGGCCGACGGCGTCGGTGCCGTCGGCGACGAGCCGCCACAGGTCCTCGGGGAGCATGACGCCACCGGGGTAGCGGCAGGCCATGCCGATGATGACGATCGGGTCGTCGTCCGGGGCGGCGTGCGGTACGGGGGTCGCGGGGGTGGCCGGGACCGTCTGCGTGGCCTGGCCGAGCAGCCGGGTGACGAGGTTCTCGGCGAGCGCGGTGGCGTTGGGGTGGTCGAAGGTGAGGGTGGGGCTGAGGCGGAGTCCGGTGACGGCGGAGAGCCGGTTGCGCAGCTCCACGGCGGCGAGTGAGTCGAAGCCGGTCTCGGCGAAGGCGCGGGTGGCGGTGAAGTCGTCGGCGCTGTCGTAGCCGAGGGCGGCGGCGGCCTCGGTCCGGACGATACGCAGGACGGTCTCCAGCCGTGCCCGCTCGTCGAGTGCGCGCAGGGTGTCGGCGAGCGTCGTGCCCGCGGCGGCCGGTTCGGAGGCGATCGCGGCGGCGCGGCGGACGGGTCGGCGCACCAGGGCGCGCAGCAGGGTGGGGATGTCGTCGGCGCGCTCGCGTACGGCACGGTGGTTGACGCGCACCGGGACGACGGCCGGGGCGTCGTGGGTGAGGGCCAGGTCCAGTCGTTCGAAGTTCTCGGCGAAGGTCAGGGAGTCCAGGCCGAGGCGTTCGATGCGGGCCAGGGCCGCGTCGTCGAGGGTGGCGCCCATGCCGCCGCCGCCCGCCCACAGGCCCCAGGCGAGGGAGGTGACGATCTGCCCGGCGGCGGCGCGCCGGGCGGCCAGGGCGTCGAGGAAGAGGTTGGCGGCGGCGTAGTTGGCCTGGCCGGCGCCGTCGAGGACGGTGGAGGCCGAGGAGAACAGCACGAAGGCGCGTAGCGCGTGGTCCTGGGTGAGTTCGTGCAGATGCCAGGCGGCGTCGACCTTGGGCCGCATGACGGCGTCGAGCCGTTCCGGGGTGAGGGCGGCGGCGAGTCCGTCGTCGATCACCCCGGCGGCGTGCACGACGGCGGTCAGCGCGTGCCGGCCGGGTATCTCCGCGAGGAGCCCGGCCAGCGCGTCCCGGTCGGCGACGTCGACGGCGGCGACACGCACCTCGGCGCCGGACTCCTCCAGCTCCGCCCGCAGTTCGGCGGCGCCCGGCGCGTCCGGGCCGCGCCGGCTCGTCAGCACCAGGTGCCGCACGCCGTGCTCGGCGACCAGGTGGCGGGCGAGACCGGCGCCCACGCCGCCGGTGCCGCCGGTGATCAGGACGGTGCCGGTGGCGTCCCAGGGCTGCTCGCGGGGTGTCTCAGGCTGGGGTACGGCGGCCAGGCGCGGGATGTACGCCTGCCCGTCGCGCAGGGCGATTTCGGGTTCGCCGGTGGCCAGTGCGGCGGTCAGGGCGGCCTCGGACGCCTCGGTGCCGTCGCTGTCGACGAGGACGAAGCGGCCGGGGTTCTCCACCTCGGCGGAGCGAACCAGTCCCCACACGGGTGCTTGGCCGAGGTCCACGTCGGCGCCGGGCGCGGCGGCGCCGCCGCGGGTGACGACGACGAGCCGGCTCTGGGCGTACGGCTCCTCGGTGATCCAGGTGCGGACGACCTCCAGCGCCTGGGTGGCGACGGCGCGGACGGCGGCCGGGACGTCACCGTCGGGAGTGGCGGGGACACGGTAGAGGACGCTGCCGGTGACGGCGGGGGCGGTGGCGCCGACGAGTCCGGCCATCGTGGCGAGGTCGATCGCGTCGGCGAGGTCGATCGGTTCGGCGTCCCGGTCCAGCGCGGTGCCGGGCAGCGGGAGCGGCTGCCACTGGACGCTCAGCAGCGGGTCGCGGCGGGCGTTCTTCAGCTGGTCGCCGGAGACGACGCGCAGCAGCAGCGAGTCGACGGCGGCCACCGGCCGGCCTGCGGGGTCGGCGAGGGCGACGGCGAGTTCGTGGCGGCCCCGGGCGGTGATGTGGACGCGGACGGTGGCGGCGCCGGTGGCGTGCAGAGTGACGCCGTTCCAGCAGAACGGGATCCAGGTGCCCTGGAGGTCCTCGCCGGCGAGG
>NZ_MUBM01000098.1 GCF_002154505.1 Streptomyces carpinensis
GTTGTTGTTGTTGTTATTGTTGTTGTTCCCGCCCCTGCGGTTGTTGTTGTTGTTATTGTTGTTGTTTCCGCGCTTGCCGTGGTTTCCGTTGTCGCTCGGCGCCGTCACGTGGACGTCGGTGTGCGTGGGGGCGGCGATGGCGTTGGTGGGCGCCAGGGCACCTCCTGCGGCCAGGGCAGCCGATGCGGTCAGTATTGCCGTGCGCTTCATGAATTTGTTGATCACGGTGATTCCTTTCGGTGAGTGTGAATCCTTGTCGGTTCGCAGCCCATTTCGATTACGGAGGAAGTTCTCCGTGAAACGCGCCGCTGGGTCGGTTCCCGACGGTTTCGAATGAGTCCGCCCGTTCGACCTGAGGGCTTGATCAGTCCGGGCACTCCGACCGCTTCTCCCCTCCGGAATCCCGTGACCCGACAGACGATGACAACCTGGTTCGTCCTCGTTTTTCGGCTGGCTCCGCTGCCGGAGTCCTTGTCGGGGGATCGGGGGCGAGATGCTCTTACGGGCGGCTTTGAGCCGCGAACCGGGAGATCCGGCTTGTGGAACTCTCTGGCCAGCGTGCCCTGCCGCAGCCGGGGGCACATCGGGTGAGCGCCCCAAGTTTTGCCCCGCCCCGCCCCACGTTGTGCCGCGGCACACCCCAAGTTCCATCCCGGCTTCCCGTGACACCGACCCACCGGCCGGCCCGTCTTGATCGGTCTGGATCTTTTGCGCGGCTCCGGCCACGGAGGGAAACTGGCTGGTGATGGACCTGCTAGAGCGAGAGGCCGTGCTCCGGGACCTCACCGGTCACCTGCAGGTGGCTGTGGGTGGCCTTGGACGGATGGCTCTTGTGCGCGGCGAGGCCGGCGTCGGCAAGACCTCCGTTGTCCGGCGCCTGGCCCAGTTGGCCGATCCCCGTGTCCGGGTCCTGGTCGGCGCGTGTGACCCGCTGGCCACACCCCGCCCCATGGGCCCTCTGATGGACCTGGCCCCGCGCCTGGGCCGGGCGGTGCGCACTGCCCTGACCGGGGCGCTGGCCGGCACCTGCCGTTCTGATGAGGTCTTCGACTGCCTGCTCGCCGATCTGAGCGGCTACCCCAGTCTGCTGGTCGTGGAGGACGTCCACTGGGCCGATGAGGCCACGATGGACCTGCTGCTGTACCTGGCCCGGCGCCTGCCGAGTGTTCCGGCGCTGGTGGTGGCCACCTACCGCGACGACGAGATCGGCCGCAACCATCCCTTGACGCCTCTCCTGGGCACCCTGGCCGGCTATCCGTGGGTGCACCGCCACGACCTGGCCCCCTTGAGCCGCCGGGCCGTGGCCCAATTGGCCACGGGGCACGCCGTGGACGCCGAACAGCTCTATCACGTCTCCGCCGGCAACCCCTTCATCGCCACCGAGATCCTGGCCGCCCCCGCCGAGACCATCCCGGCCACGGTGCGTGAGGCCGTCGCCGGCCGCCTGGCCGGCCTGTCGGCCGCGGCGCGCATGGTCGTCGACGTGCTGGCCGTCCTGGGGCACCGGGTCTCGCCGCCGCTGCTGGCCGCCGTCCTGCCGGATCCGGAGGAGGCGCTCCAGGAGGCAGTGGCCTGCGGAATCCTGCGTACCAACGGGCAGGTGAGCGAGTTCCGCCATGAGCTGGTACGGCAGACGGTGCTGGAGGCGGTCCCCGCCGCCTACCGCCTGCGGGTGCACCGGCAGGTGCTGACGGCGATGCGGTCCGGCCCGGTCGCCGCGGATGATCTGGCGCTGCTGGCCGATCACGCCGAGGCCGCCAGGGATCCGGCCGCGGTGCTGGAGTACGCGCCCGAAGCGGCCGTCCATGCCGCCGCGCTGGGCGCGCACCGGGAAGCAGCCGCCCAGTACGTGCGTGCTCTGCGCTACGCCGACCGCCTGCCGCCCGACCAGCACACCTGTCTGCTGGAGGGGCATTCGCAGGCCTGTCTTCTGGCCAGCCGGCTGGAGGAGGGGATCGCTTCTCGCCGCATGGCGGTGGAGCTGCGCCGCGCGGTGGGCGACCGGCTGTGCGAGGGGGAGGACCTGCGCTGGCTGTCGTGCTGGCTGTGGCCGGCCGGGCGGACCGCCGAGGCCAGACAGACCGGTCTGGACGCGGTGCGGGTGCTCGAAGGGCTGCGGCCGGGCCGGGAGCTGGGCCGGGCGTACCTGAACCTGTGTCAGCTGTCCTGCTACGAGCACGAGGCGGTGGCGGTGACGTCCGCCTATGCCGAGAAGGCGATCGCTCTGGGCGAGCGCTTCGGTGATGCGGGGGTGGTCGTCCAGGCGCGTTTTCATGCCGCGGCGGCGCGGATGCTGTGCGAAGGGGGCGGCTGGGAGGACTGCGAGCAGGCGGTGTCCGGCGCGATGGCGCAGGATCTGCCGGTGGACGCCGGCTTCCTGGCGCTCATCATGTGCTGGTTCGCCGCGCTGCAGCGTGATGGCGACCGGAGCGCGGCGGCGGTGAGCCGGGCGGAGGCCTACTGTCTCGATCGCGATCTGCTGTTCTACCTGCTGTGCACGAGGGCCTGGGGCAGTTGGGGGCTGCTGAACCGGGGCCTGTGGGGCCAGGCCGCCGACTGCGCGCAGAAGGTTCTGTGCCATCCCAGCTCGCCGCCGGTCGTCCAGGCGCTGGCCTTGACCGTTCTGGCTCTGGTGCGGGCCCGCCAGGGCAAGGCCCAGGTGCGGCCGCTGCTGGAGCAGGCGGCGGGCCTGGTCGACGCCGACTGTCTGCTGGGCACGGGCCTGGGGTGGGAGGCGCGCGTCGAGGCGGCCTGGCTGGCCGGTGACCACGAGCGGGTGCGGGCGGAGGCGCGCAAGGGTCTGGTCGCGCTGGCAGGGCGCACCCATCCCTGGCTGTCCGGGCCCCTGGCCTGCTGGATCCGACGCGCCGGAGGAGTGCCCCCGCAGGTGCCGGCGGCCGAACCCTACGCGCTGGAGCTGGCCGGTGACTGGGCCGGCGCCGCGGCACGATGGGACGCGCTCGGCTGCCCGTACGAGGCCGCGCTGGCCCGTCTGGCCGGTGACGCACCCGCGCTGCACCAGGCCCTGGCCGCCTTCGAGGCCCTCGGCGCCCGGCCTGCCGTGGCGCGCACCCGCGCCGTGATGCGCACCCGCGGTGTCCGCCTGGTGCGGCGTGGCCCGCGGGCGGCCACCCGGGCCAATCCGTACGGGCTGACCAACCGGGAGCTGGATGTGTTGAAGCTGCTGGACGAGGGCCTGTCGAATGCCGAGATCGCCGCCCGTCTCTACATCGCCCCCAAGACCGCGGGGCATCACGTCGGCTCGGTACTGGCCAAACTCGGCGTCCACACCCGCCATGAAGCCGCCCGCAAACTCCACCATTCCGAGCGCCGGTAGGGCTCCGCGTCGAAGGCTCCCCTTCCCTGGAAGGGAGGGGATTCTCCGCCCTCCAGGGCTGAGCGGGGATGTACGGCTCAGCCCTGCCGCCCGGGCCGGCGGCCCCGGCGGTCCTACGCCCTGGGCACCGTCCGGGTTCCGACCTGCCCGGACCGGCCTCACGCGGGCGGAGTTCTTGTCCCTGTTGGACACGGCTCCCCACACGGTGCAGGTATACGTCCTCATCGAAAGAGGTAGTGCGTGCTTGGTTCTCGCTCCGCACTGCGCACAGTCCATCGTGGTGTGCGCCGGGTGCACGAGAGGGGACGTCTCGCGCGTGTGCGGCCCATCTCGACCAGGGCACGCTTCGTCGCGGCGACGGCGGCATCGGCCGCCTTGCGGGCCATGGTGGTCTTCGCGAGGAATTTCGGCCTAAAGTCCTCCACCGCAACCCCGTCGTGGCCGCGCATCACACGCTTGGCCCACTTGCGGGCGGTGTCCTCCCGCTGCCGGGCCACCTTCTTGTGCAGCTTCGCTGCCTGGGCTCGCGCCAGCCGATAGCCGGCGGATACGGGCTGCCCCTTCGGACGCCGCCGCCGAGCCATCATCCGCTGGTACTTCGCAAGCCTGTGCGCGGCCCGCTTACCGTGCTCGCCATGCGCAAGGTCGTAGGCATCGTCCGTGGTGGTGGCGGTCTCCCTCACACCCCAGTCCACGCCCAGGACGCGGCCGGTCCCAGAAAGCGGCTCGACCTGAGCCGGGACGACGAAGGACGCATGCCAGTGGCCGAGGCTGTCCTGGTACACGCGCACACTGGACGGGTCCGCGGGCAGCTGACGCGACCACACCACCCTCAGGACGATCCCGGCTGCCAGGTGCAGCCGTCCGGCATCAAGCCGGAAACCGCGCCGGGTGTAGTTCAGGCTCGGCCGCGCCTCCCGCTTCCTCTTCCACCTGGGCATCCCGGCCCGGCGGTGCACCGGAAGCCGGTCCTTGATGTCCTTCAAGGCCTTCGCGCGACACGTGGCGAAGTCCCGTATCACCTGCTGCTGAGGCACGCTCGCGCCCTCAGCGAGCCAGGGCGTCACCCTGCGGGCCTCGGTCAGCATCTTGTCGAGCCGAGCCGGACCACACGTCAGCTTCTCGCCACCCGCTGTGCCCTGCACGTGGACCTGCTTGGACTTGGCCACGCATTCGTTCCAGATCCAGCGGCAGCGATCCCACTCGGCTTCGAGCCGGCGCCTGGCCGTCTTCGACAGGCGCACACGGAAGGTGTACCGGGCATACCCGGTGCCCTTCGTAGTCGCTCCTGTCGTCATGCATCCGAACCTACCCGAGAGGACTGACAGTTGAGAATTCTCGATCACCGCGGGCGACATCACCGCCGTGCGGGGTGGACACCGGATCACCCCGACGGCGACCCGGCTACCCCTGCCCTGCTCCGCAGGAGCCCGATTCCTCCCCGGCCTGAAGACCGGGGCATCCTCGGAGGAACCCGGTGAACACGCTGCGCAGGACCGTCCGTCGGGCTCTGCTCGTCCTGCTCCTTTGCAGGCTCGTGCTCGTGCTGTGCCTGGCGTCCGGGGCAGTCATACCTGTGCCGGTGATGCGCGCGGTCGAGGCCTCCCTGCTCGCTCCCGCCGCGGCGCTGGCGGGATGGCTGATCGCGGACTACCGCCGCCACCGGCGTGAGGGCATGGCCCAGCGGGCGGCGGCGCTCGAGGCGGTACGGGACACGGTCCCGGCCGCCCTGCGCCGCCTCACCCTCCACGAGGTCCGGCTCTTCACCAGCTGCTGCCGCTGGCTCACCCGCCGCCCGCCGCACGGCACGGGTCCCGAAGACCTCGCGGTGAGGTACGCGGCGAACCAGTCCGCCATGATCTACGGTTTTCTCTTCGTCTCGGTCGTGGAGACGGTGGCGCTGGCACTGGTCATCCCCTGGCCCCTCGTGCACACCGTCTTCCTCGTGATCGACATCTGGGGCTGCTACTTCGTCGTCGCCCTGCACATCTCCTGCGTCGTACGCCCGCACGTGGTGGCGGCGGACGGCTCGCTGCGCCTGCGCTACAGCGTGCTGCTGGACATCCGCATCCCGGCGCGGCTCATCGTCCACGCCCGGGTGGAGCGCCGCGTCACCAGCGGCGGCGGCCTGGGGAAGCTGCACGACGACGGCTCGCTGGATGTGTCGGTGGGCGGGCAGACCACGGTGACGGTGGAACTGAGCGAACCGGTGCGCTTCGTACGCCCGCTGGGCAAGGAGGCCCAGGCGCGGGTGCTGCGCTTGTACGCCGACGATCCCACGCCGGCGGTGGCCGCGCTCACCTCGGGCACCAAGCACACGAACGCCACCCCGCCCGCCGCCGCCGTCCGCTCCGGGACATCGACGCCGGCCCCGCGACCGGGACACTGAGCGGCACCACCCCCGAGTGGTCAAGCCGTGCCGGCGAGCTCGACGAGGTGCCGGGCCGTGCCGGCGGGGTCGATGATCTGGTGGAGGTGTGCGCCGGGCAGGTGTGCCACACGCCAGCCGCGTGCGCGTGCTTCGGCGGCCGGGTCGTCGTACGGAGGGCCGAACAGCACGTAGGAACAGGGGTGGTCGTCCCAGCCGTCGGGGACCGGGATGTGCTGCTCGTAGTAGGACAGCGGCAGGCGGGGCTGCTCCTCGATGACGGTGTGCCGCACCACCGGATCGCAGAACATGGGGGCGACGTCCTCCTCGTCCCACCAATCGGTCCAGCGCGGCAGCCTTCCGTTCGCGGCCATGAGGCGGAGGAACTCCAGCAACTCGGGTGTGACGACGGGGGTCGGTCCGGTCCGGGACGGCAGTGCGGCGTCGACGAAGACCGAGCCGGTCACCGGATGGTCGAGGCCCGCGCGGATCACCGGGAGGAACAGGCCCGCGTTGCTGTGGGCCACCAGCGTGAGGGGGCTGCCGGCCGGGACCTGCCGCAGATCGTCGCGGACGGCGTCCACGATGCGGGGCCAGTAGGGCGGAGCGCCGGCGCCTATGTGCAGCAGGGACGGCACCCGCACCCGGTGTCCCGCCGACGTCAGGTGTTCGGCCACGGGCTGCCAGGTCGAGGGGCCCACGGACGGGCTGTGCACGAGCACGAAGATCGGCTGCATGTGACGATCGTGCCGCCCATGCCATGGGAGGCACCACTGTCTTGGCTGAGAGCAGAGCGCTTCGGGCCGGAAGATGCCCTGTGCCGTCCCGCCGCAGCGCGGCCTCATCTACCGCCGTACGGCAGGCAGTTGTGTGCCGGTGTGCCCGCACGGTCGGGCATCGCTGATCGCCGGTCAACTTCCCGGCCCGGGCCCTGTCTGCAGGGGGTCGGGAAGCCGCCTCCCAGAGTCTTGACACGTCCCTGGCAGCGACCCTACGTTTCCGCGTGAAATGGATTTCAAAGCAGGGGGCGGATTCGGCCGATCCATGCCTCTCCTGGCTCGCCATGTCTCGTAGCACGCTCGCAGTTCTTTCCCAAAAATCAGTGAAATCGGTTTCGCATATATCGCTCAGGAGTGTCTGTGACCATGGTCGGACGGGCGAGCCTCGCCCTGCGGACGGACGGTGCCGGCGGACGCCCGCACGGGGTGGGCGAGGAGGGGCACGTCGTCGAGGTGCGCGCCGGTGACTTCTTCCCCGGCCGCTTCGGCTGCTTCGGCCGCCGAAGCGTCTTCGGTCAGGGACAGGGGTGACCCGCGTGGCTGACGGGACCGCCCAGGCGCCGCCCCTGCTCGCCATGCGGGCGATCGGCAAGTCCTTCCCCGGTGTCAGAGCGCTCTCGGGGGTCGATCTGACGGTGCACGCCGGAGAGGTCGTGGCGCTGCTCGGCGAGAACGGCGCCGGAAAGTCGACGCTGATGAACATCCTCGCCGGCGTGCACTCCGACTACGAGGGGACCATCGAGTGCCTGGGCGAGCCGGTCGCCATCCACTCGCCCCGGGACGCGGCACGGCACGGCATCGCCATGATCCACCAGGAGCTCAACCTGGTGCCGGAACTCTCCGTCGCGGAGAACGTGTTCCTGGGCCGGGAGCCCACCACGGTGCGGGGCACCGTACGCCGCAAGGAGATGGAGTCCCGCACCGCCGACCTGCTCGCGGGACTGGGCCTCGACCTGCCCCCGCGGCGTGCCGTCAAGAACTGCCGGATCGCCGAGCAGCAGCTCATCGAGGTCGCCAAGGCCCTCAGTCTCGACGTACGGCTGCTGGTGATGGACGAGCCGACGTCGGCGCTCGCGGACGCGGAGGTGCGTCGCCTGCACGCCGTCATCCGCAGCCTGACCGCCCGCGGGGTGGGCATCGTCTACATCTCGCACCGTCTGGAGGAACTCGAGGAGATCGCCGACACGGTGACCGTGCTGCGCGACGGCACATGCACGGGCCGCCGTGCCATGGCGCACACCGACCGGGCCGAACTCGTACGGCTCATGGTCGGACGTCCGCTGGACGAGCTCTACCCGCGCCGGGCGGAGCAGGCCACGAGCGCGCCGCCGCGGCTGGCGGTGCGCGGCCTGACCGTCACGCCGCCGGACGGGAGCCCGGCCGTGCACGGCGTCGACCTGACCGTGGCCCCCGGGGAGATCGTCGGTATCGCCGGCCTCATGGGGGCGGGCCGCAGCGAGGTCCTGCAGGCCATCTTCGGGCAGTACGGGGCTGCCGCACGGGGCGAGTTCACGGTCGACGGGCGCCGTTACCGGCCGCGCAGCCCCGGGCACGCCATCCGCAGCGGTCTCGCGCTCGTCGCGGAGGACCGCAAGGCGCAGAGCCTGGTGCTCGGCAACACGGTCCGCTTCAACAGCTCGCTCGCCGCGCTCGGCCGGTTCGCGACGCCGTGGCGTACGGTGCGGCGGCGGCGCGAGACAGAGGCCGTACGCGAGCAGGTGACCGCGCTCGCGGTCCGCACGCCCGGCCTGGAAACCTCCGTCGGGCTGCTGTCCGGCGGCAACCAGCAGAAGGTCGTGCTCGCGAAGTGTCTGCTGACGCGGCCCAGTGTGCTGCTGGTGGACGAGCCGACCCGCGGTATCGACATCGGCGCCAAGGCCCAGATCCACGCCCTGATGGACCGTCTCGCGTCCCAGGGCACCGCCATCCTCGCGGTTTCGTCGGAACTGCCGGAACTCATCGGGATGTGCGACCGGATCCTCGTGCTCTGCGAGGGCCGTCTCACCGGCGAGTTCCACCGGGATGCGGCGCGCGGCCCGGTCGCCGACCAGGAGGCGATCCTCACGGCGGCGATGGCCCGGCGTGCGGTGGCCGCCGCCCCGTCCGGGCGCACCGCCGGACCGGGCGCCTTGGGGTCCGTAGCCGCACCCAGTCCCGTGTCCGATGCCGCACCCGGCACGGCCTCCCACGAACTCCATCCCAAGGAGCCCGGCTCATGACGAGCGTTCTCAAGGCCGCCCCCGACACCACGGGAGCCGCCGCACCCGGGCGGTTGCGACGGCTCCTGCCGCTCTTCGGGTCGATGCAGAGCTATATCGGCCTGGTCCTCATCTTCGTGGTCGGCGTCGCCACCAAGGGCGACATCTTCCTCGACCAGACCAACCTCACCAACGCCATCGGCAACTTCGCCTCGCGCGGCATCCTCGCCGTCGGCGTCACCCTGGTCATCATCACCGCCGGGATCGACCTGTCCGTCGGCTCCGTCATGGGCTTTGCGTCCATGGCCGCGGCGATGATGCTCTTCCACCACGACATGCCGGTCTGGCAGATCGTCCCCCTGTGCATGCTCATCGGCGCGGCCTTCGGAGCCGTCAACGGTGTGGGCACTACCTGGCTGCGCATCCAGTCCTTCGTGATGACGCTCGCCATGCTGTCCATCGCCCGCGGCCTGGACCGGCAGATGTCGGACAACGCCTCCGTCGGCACCACCGTCGCCGGGTCCGACGGCAAACTCACCCCGAACTCCGAGGCGTTCCAGAGCCTGGGCACCCCGGGGCACAACGTCCTGGTCGGCATCCTCGGCCCGGACGGCATCTACTTCCCCGTCCTCGCCTTCTTCATCGTGTGCGTCGTCTTCCATCTGGTGCTGTCCAGGAGCCGGTTCGGGCGGCACGTCTACGCCGTCGGCGGCAATCCCACCGCCGCCCGCCTGTCCGGCATCAACGTCACCTTCGTCGTCATCGCCGTGTTCACCCTGTCCGGGATGCTCGCCGGGTTCGCCGGACCCATCGACGCCGCCTACAGCGCCTCCGCCGACCCGCTGGCCGGCAACGGCTACGAGCTGGACGCCATCGCGGCCGCCGTCATCGGCGGGGCGAGCCTGGCCGGCGGCAAGGGCACCATCGCCGGCACGTTCGTCGGCGCGCTGATCCTCACCCTGCTCGACAACGTCCTCGGCCTCAACGCCGTCAGCGACAACTGGCAGCTGGTCATCAAGGGTTCGATCGTCGTCTTCGCGGTCGTCCTGCAACGCCCCGACCTGCTGGGCGGGCTGCGCCGCCGCATCACTCACCACTCCCGCACCGACCGCCTGACCGAGGAGAAGTAAGGCCATGACCAGAAAAGCGCTCACCGCCGTCGCCGCCCTGTGCGTCGCGGCGCTCGCCACCGGCTGCGCATCCAAGACGGACACCGCCGGCAGCGCGGGAGGCAAGGACAAGAGCGGCAGCGGCGGCCAGTTCGTCATCGGCTACTCGCAGTCCAACAACGCCGAGCCGTACCGCCAGCAGCTCAACAAGCAGCTCCAGTACTACGTCAAGCAGCACAAGAACCTGAAGCTGCTGCCCATCACCGACGCCAAGCAGGACAACGCCACGCAGGTCAGTCAGGTGCAGAGCTTCATCCAGCAGAAGGTCGACCTGCTGATCGTCTCGCCCAACGAGCCGGCCCCGCTCACCCCGCCCGTCGAGCAGGCCTGCAAGGCGGGCATCCCCGTGATCATCCTGGACCGTTCCGTCAACACCGACTGCTACACCGCCTTCATCGGCGGCGACAACTACCAGATCGGCAAGAAGGCCGGCGAGGCGGCGGTGAAGGCACTGCCGAACGGGGGCGACGTCGCCGAACTGCGCGGTGTGCTCTCCGCCCAGCCGCAGATCGACCGCGACAAGGGCTTCCGCGACGCCATCACCGGACACGGCATCAAGATCGTCGAGTCGCGTGAGGCCAAGTGGACGCGGCCCAACGCCATCCAGATCATGAACCAGTGGCTGGCCCGCGGCACGAAGATCGACCTGGTCTACGCCCACAACGACGACATGGCGATCGGCGCGTACGGCGCGGCGGCCGGCGCGGGCAAGGCCTCGAGCATGAAGTTCATCGGCATCGACGGCCTGGCGATCCCCGACGGAGGCATCCGCGCCGTGCAGCAGGGCCACCTGCTGACCACCTTCGTCTACCCCACCGGCGCCAAGGAGGCCGCCGACGCCGCGTACGCGCTGTCGCAGCATCAGAAGGTGGCCAAGAAGCAGACCCTGGGCACCGTGGAGATCACCCAGGCGAACGCCGCCAAGGTCTACGAGGAGTTCGACATGAGCTCCAAGACCGGCTGAGGCCCCGGGCCGGCGCACCCTCCCCTGGCACGCTCCGCATGGCCCGCCACCCCGGCGCGGCCACGCCCGACCCCCAGGACACGACAGCCATGACCTCCGCCGTCTCCCGCACACCCCGTGCCCAGCCGCCGCCCGGCATCGGCACCTGCACGGGCGGCGCGCCCGCGCCGGACGGCACCCGCGCCGGCCGGGCCCGGCCCGCACCCCGGAGGTTGGGCCGGCGCTCGTCCTGACCAACTTCCAGCACTGCTGCCGGCACGAAAGCGGACAGCGGCGTGCCCGGGGCCGGCTTGCGCTGCCCCCGGGCACGCCGGCGGCCGGCACGTCCGCCCCCGGGTGTACGGCCCGGCGCGCTCCGCGCCGGGTTGCCAGGCACGCCCGCGCCGGGTGCGCCCCGGGCCCTGGTCTCCCGCCGTCCGCGTCTTTGCCCCGTCCCGCTCCGGCGGGCCGGACAGCACGAGGACAACGCACACCGAATCCGCCCACCGGGCGCGCTCTGGAAAGGACGCCATGAAACGCAAACCATGGGCACGGCACGCGGCGACGGTCACCCTCGCCCTCGCGGCAGCCCTCGCCTCGGGCACGGCGACGGCCACCGCGGGGGACGTCCCCGCGGCCCGGCACGCCGACGCCGCAGCCGACGGCAAGGGGCCCGTCGGCTGGGACACCTACCGCCACCTGGACCGCCTGGGAGAGCTTGCCACCGGCGTCACAACCCAGCAGTTCTCCAGCTTCGACCGCGCCGGCGGGAACGACCACGACGGTTTCGACGGACGGTACTCCTGTCTGCGCACCGTGGCCGAGGGCTGCGTCATCGCCGAACACAGCGGGCCCGGCGAGATCGGGGCGATCTGGTTCACCCGCGACGGCGGCGACGTCACCCGGACCGGCACCATCACCATCGAACTCGACGGCAAGACGGTGCTGCACGCATCCCTGCAGGACGTCGTCGACGGAAAGCTGGGCGCGCCGTTCACGGCGCCGCTCGTGGCCAACGCCGACGCCTCCTCGGGCGGCGTGCTCATCGAGGTGCCCATGACGTTCCGCCGGTCCATGCGGATCACCACCGAGCACAACCCGCAGTTCTACCACGTCTCCTACCGCACGTTCGCGGACGCCGACGGGGTGAGCACCTTCGATCCCGCCGACCCCGCCCAGGACGTCGTCGACCGTCTCAAAGCGGCCGGAACACAAGACCCCAAGCCCGCGCTGCCCGGTGCCCGCACCACCACACGCACCCTCGACCTCGCCCCCGGGCGCACCCAGACCCTCGCCACGGTGACCGACCCCGGGCTGCTGACCGCCCTCCAGGTCGGCCTGCCGCAGGCCGACTACGTCACACCGCGCACCGAGACCGACAACGGCCGCGCGTTCGGCGCCGGAGGCTCCAGCGAGTTCACCCTCGCCGTGGACCCCGCCAACGAAGGCGTCACCCTGACCCGGCGGCTGGACCCGGGGATCGGCCGGCAGGTCGCCGACGTCTACGTGGACGGCCGGCTCGCCGGCCGGTGGAGCCCCAACGAGCCCGTCGGCGGCGGACTGTGGGCCGAGCAGAGCGTGCAGCTGCCCGCCTCCCTGACCGCCGGCAAGTCCCGTATCACCGTCAAGAACGTCTTCGTCTCCTCCGACCTCGACTACAACGAGTTCACCTACTGGGCCGACAGCAGCGTAGGCGGGCAGAGCCACCGCACCGACACCGTCGACGTCGGCACGCCCGCCTCTGAGCAGGACCACGCGTACCGCATCACCGCGCCCACCTGGCAGGGTGAACGCACCTTCGGCTATCCGCTCGACGACGAGCAGCGTGCCCGGCTCACCGCGACGCAGAAGCTCCTGCAGGGCCTGCGTCTTCGCATCTCCTTCGACGGCCGCCGCACCGTCGACTCACCCCTGGGCGAGTTCTTCGGTTCCGGGCACGCCCTGGCTCCCGTCCGCTCCCTGATGTTCGGCATCGACCCCGCCACGCGCACCTTCAGGGCCTGGTGGCCGATGCCGTTCGCGCACAGCGCCGAGGTCCAGCTGTACAACGGCTCCACCACCGCCGTCACCGCGGGCACCGCCGCCGTCACCTCTGCGCCCTCCGCCGCCCACGCACGGGCGGTGGCCGGCAGAGCCGAGGGGTACTTCCGCACCCAGTCCCACGCCGCACCCACCACCCCCGACGTGAGCTGGCCGTTCCTGCAGGCCACCGGCCGGGGCAAGTTCGTCGGCGTCAGCCACACCATGACCGGGGAGACCAACCGCAACTACCTCGAGGGCGACGAGCGCGTCCTCGTCGACGGCTCACGCACCCCGCAGCTGCACGGCACCGGAACGGAGGACTTCTACCAGAGCGGCTGGTACTTCAACCGGGAGACCTACACCCAGCCGTTCAACGGCAACCCCACCCACCTCGGCGCCTCGACCGGATGCGCCGCCGACCGCGACTGCACCGGCGCCTACCGGCTGCAGATCCACGACGCCGTCCCGTTCACCCGCTCCATCGCGTACTCCATCGAGCACGGACCCATCAACGACAAGCAGGCCGACTACTCCTCCACCGCCTACTGGTACGGCGCCGACGAACCGGGCGCACACCGCACCGACACCCTGCGCATCGGTGACCGCGCCGACGAGAAGGCACACCACTACGCCTCCACCGACCCCGGTACCGTCACCACGCTCGACTCCGTCTTCGAGGGAGACCAGACACACCCCGTCCACCTGACGGCGGCGACCCGCGCCACCCACGCGCCCGTCAGCTTCGTCCTGGCCACCGACCCCGGCAACAAGGGAGTCGAACTGCGCCGGACCTCCGACCAGCAGGCCGCACACCAGCAGGTCCAGGTCACGGTGAACGGCCACCGGCTCGCGGACTGGTACCAACCTCTCGGCAACACCGAACGCCGCTGGCTGGACGACACCTACCTCATCCCGGCCGCCGTCACCCACGGCCGAAAAGCCCTCACCATCACCCTGACCCCGGTGGCGGGCGCCCCCGACTGGTCGGCTGCCTCCTACACCGCCTACGGCCTGAGCTGACCCCGTCACCCACACCGGCGGGCGGCCCCTGCGAGGGAGAGGGCCGCCCGCCGGCCTGTCCTTGCGGCAGCGCCCCGACCGGTCAGCGGCGGGCCGTTGCCGCAAGGCGTCTTGCGTGCCCTGGTGCGCGAGACCGGCCGGCAGCGAAAAACAAGGGGGCCCGTTTCTGACGGGCCCCCTTCTTCGCGTGCTGGCGGTGCGGCGGCGCGCCCGCGACGGCACGTCCGCGACGGCTCGGGCCGTCTATCGGTGGCCCGGCGATGAGTTCCGGGGTGGAGCCGGGTCGAGGAGCACGAAGGAGACCGGCGAGAGGAAACCATGGACTGTGCGCAGGCCCCCGCGGCACCCGCCGCGCGTTCATCCCGTCGCCGGCGGACACGCAGGGGCAACCTCCTCGGGACAAGGTGCTCTGGCACTTCACCATGTCGCTGGACGGGTTCGTGGCAGGGCCGGACCACGCGATGGACTGGATGACGGGTTTCTCGTCCCGGCCCGACGTCGGACGCGATACCCCGCATCCGCGGGCTCCGCAGCCGGCCAACGTCACCGGCCGGGCCGGCTGTTCGCCGACCGCGGCTACCACTACGCCAAGTACCGCCGACTTCCCCCCTCGGGGGCCGCCGGGACGCGGGGGATGTCGTCCCGGCGGCCCGGCCCGGTCAGACCGCGCTGAGGACGGCCGCCGAGTTGAAGCCGCCCCGGCCGCGGGCCAGGACCAGGGCGTGGCCAAGGGGGGTCTCACGGGGCGCGGTGACGAGGTCGAGGGGGCAGTCGGCGGCGGGCTCGGCGGTCCCGGTGGTCGGCGGAACCACCTGGTCGCGCAGGGCGAGCAGGGCGGCGGCGACGTCCAGGCAGGCGCCGCCGGCCAGCAGCCGTCCGGTCATCGACTTCGGCGCGGTGACCGGGACGCCCCGGGGGCCGAACAGCGCGGCGAGCGCCTCCGCCTCGGCGCGGTCCGCGGCGCGTGCGCCGGCGGCGTCGGCGAACACCACGTCGATCTCCTCGGGGCGCAGCCCGGCGTCGGCGAGGGCCAGCCGTGCGGCGTCGCCCAGGCGCGGGGTGCCGGGGCCGTCGAAGGTGGCCGCGTACCCGGTGAACGCGCCGTACACGCGGGCGTCGCGCTCGCGGGCGGCGACGTCGCTCTCCAGGACGAACAGGGCGCCGCCCTCGCCGACCACGTGGCCGCCGGCCGCGGCGTCGAAGGGCAGGTAGGCGCGGGAGGGGTCGGTGGCGTGGCTGAGCTCGTCGGCGGCGAGGTGGGCGGCCCAGCCCCACGGGCACAGTGCCGAGTCGACGCCGCCGGTGACCATCAGACGGGCGCCCTTGCGGATCTGCCGCCGGGCGTGGGCGATCGCGTCCAGGCCGCCGGCCTGCTCGGTGACGACGACGCCACTGGAGCCGCGCAGCCCGTGCCGGATGGAGATCTGACCGGTGTTCACGGCGTAGAACCAGGCGAAGGACTGGTAGGCGCTGACATGCTGACCGCCCTTGGACCACAAGGCCTGCAGCTCGCGCTGGCCGAACTCGAAGCCGCCCGCGGAGGAGGCGGTGACCACGCCGCCGCCGTACTCGGGCAGTGCGGCGGGGTCGGTGCCGCAGTCGTCGAGGGCCTCCTTGGCCACTGCCAGCGACAGCCGGGTGACCCGGTCGGTCTGCGGCAGCAGGCGGCTGGGCAGATGCTCCTCGTCGACGAAGCCGGAAACCTCGCCGGCGATGCGCACCGGGTAGCGGGAGGCGTCGAAGCGGGTCACCGGGCGGATGCCGCTCTCACCGCGCAGGGTCGCCGCCCACCATGCCTCGGTGCCCAGCCCGTTGGGGGCGGCGACGCCGATGCCGGTGACGACGGAGCCGGTGGCGGCCCGGGCGCCCGCCCGGGCGGCGGGACGGTCCAGTGTGGCTGTGGTCATGCCGCCTCCTGAAGTCGCGGCCGGGTCAGGACGATGGCGCTCTGAAAGCCGCCGAAGCCGCTGCCGACGCTGAGCACGGTGTTGGTGCGCTGCTCGCGCGCGGTGAGCGGGGTGTAGTCGAGGTCGCAGGCCGGGTCGGCCTCGTGCAGGTTGGCCGTCGGCGGCACGGTGTCGTGCTCGATGGCCAGCGCGCTGGCGGCCACCTCCAGTGAGCCGATCGCGCCGAGCGAGTGGCCGATCATGGACTTGATGGAGCTGACCGGCACCCGGTAGGCGTGCTCGCCGAGGCTGCGTTTGAACGCGGCGGTCTCGTGCCGGTCGTTCTGCTTGGTGCCGGAGCCGTGGGCGTTGACGTAGTCGACGGCGGTGGCGTCCAGGCGGGCCTCGTCGAGCGCCGCGCGGATCGCCTCGGCCATCTCCGCGCCGTCGGACTTCAGGCCGGTCATGTGGTACGCGTTGCTGCGCCCGGCGAACCCGGCGATCTCGGCGTAGACGTGGGCGCCGCGCCGGCGCGCGTGCTCGAACTCCTCCAGGACCAGCACGGCCGAACCCTCGCCGAGGACGAAGCCGTTGCGGGAGCGGTCGAAGGGGCGCGAGGCGGTCTCCGGATCGTCGTTGCGCGGACTGGTCGCCTTGATGGCGTCGAAACAGGCCACGGTGATCGGGGAGATCGGCGCCTCGGTCGCGCCGCTCACCATCACGTCGGCGCTGCCCTCGCGGATCAGGTCGACGGCGTGGCAGACGGAGTCGATGCCGGAGGTGCAGCCGGTGGAGACCAGCGAGACCGGGCCCTGGGCGCCGACCGCGCGGGCCACCTCGGCCGCCATGGAACTGGGCACGAAGTAGTCGAAGAGGTGGGCGACCGCGCGGGTGTGGTCGACCTCCCAGGTGCTGCCGTTCTCGCTGACCACGCCGTACTCGTTGTCGAGACCGGTGGTGCAGCCGACGGCGCTGCCCAGGGTGACGCCGGTGCGCACCGGCTCCAGGGCGCCGGTCAGCCCGCTGTCCTCGACCGCCTCCCGGGCGCTGACGAGGGCGAACTGGGCGGCGCGGTCGAGGCGGGCGGCCTCGGCGGGCCCGAATCCGTGGGCGGCCGGGTCGAAGTCCGCCTCGGCGGCGATGCGCGAGCGGAACGTGCTCGCGTCGAACAGGGTGATGCCGCGCGTGGCGGTGCGGCCCGCGGTCAGCGTGTCCCAGAACGCGCGGGTGCCCACGCCGCCCGGGGCGACGACCCCGATTCCGGTGATGACGACCCGCCTCATCGGTTGTCCTTCACAGTTGTCCTCCAGATATGAGCCCAGGTACGAGCCGAGTGCGCCGCACCACGCGGCAGGCGCGCCCGATCAGTCGGGGTGCGTGCGGGCCGCGGACGAAGAAGTGGTCGCCGGGGACGGTGCGCCGCAGAAGCCGGCCGGTGGTCCAGCGTGCCCAGTCGTCCAGCGCCGCCGGCCCGACGACCGGGTCGCTGTGTCCGCCGACGGCCAGGACGGGAACCGGGAGCGGGCCGCCCGCGGCGGCGCGCAGGGCGGCGGCGAGCCGGAGGTCGTCCCGCAGCAGGGGCAGCACGGAGCGGTACCAGAGGCCGCCGGGGGCGGCGAGCGCGCCGCCGGGCGCCGCGCCGAGGCCGGTCACGAAGCGCAACAGCCCTTCGTCGCTCAGGTCGTCGCCGTGGCGCAGCGGCGCGATGTGCGGTGGGGGGCTCGCGCCGACAGCGATGCAGGCGGGGGCGGGCAGCCCCCGGTCGACGAGCGCGCGGGCGAGGGTGTAGGCGACGATGCCGCCCAAGCTGTGCCCGTACAGCACGTAGGGGCGGCCGTCGGCGACCTGGTCGGCGAGCGGGCCCAGGAGCGCGTCGAGCAGCGCCTCGCGCGAGGTCGCCCGGGGTTCGCGGCGCCGGGCGCCCCGTCCGGGCAGCGGCACGGGCACGGTGGCCACGCCGGGGCCGGTGGCGGCGTGCCAGTGCGCGAAACCGGACACGCCCGCGCCGGCGTGCGCGAAGCAGTAGAGGGTGACCGGCGAGCCGTCCCGCATGGTGTGTCGCACCTCCTCGGCCGCCGTGGGTGGGAGCGCATCGGCTGCCTTCGAGCCTCGCCGACGCACCTGGAGAACAACTCGAATCGGCCACGTGCGCGAACGGCCGGCGGGCGACGGGCCGTTGCGGTGGCAGGGCCCCACGGGTCCTCGGCCGTCCCTGTGCGGTGCCGGTACGGCGGTGCCGGTCTCAAACGGCGCATGTCGTGGTGTGTGCCCTCGCCGACGGGGACGGGAGTGTGGCGGGCGGGCGGGCCGCCGTCGCCGGTGCGCCGCCCGCGTGGGCGGTGGCGTCGAGCGGCTGCCCGGGCTGTTCGGGGTTGTGGTGCCCGGTCACCGCCTGATCGCCGGTCGGGCCGGGGTCGTCGTGCGGCATGCGGCCGGGGGCGGGCT
>NZ_MUBM01000099.1:0-434 GCF_002154505.1 Streptomyces carpinensis
CCCCGGCGATCTGACCGGCCTCCGGGGTGGGGGCCGTCCCGGGCGCCTGCGTGCCCTCCGGAGTGTGGGCACCGTCCGGAGCCTGCGCGCCTTCGGTGGGCGAACCGGCCTCGTCGGCGGTCATGTCCGGGGCCCGCCCCTCGGGCGTCACCTCGGGCGTGGCCGCCCCCGTCACGGCGCCCTCCGTACCGGTCCCGGGCGCCTGCACCGTTTCCGGAGCCGGAGCCGATACGGCCTCGGCCGCCTGGTCCGCGTGCGCGGGCACGGTGCCGTCCCTCGGCGTGTGACCGGCGTGGGGCGCCTGGGCTTCCGGGGCGCCGTGGGCAGCCACCGGCTCCTGGCCGGCACCCGGAGCGTGCCCGCTCTCCGTGCCGTCCGCGGCCTGGGTCGGTCCCGGGTCGTGCGGCGCGTGACCCGGCTGCGGCAGCGGCTCG
>NZ_MUBM01000099.1:495-54064 GCF_002154505.1 Streptomyces carpinensis
GCGAGCCGGGCCACGGCGGCCTGGGCCGCACCGACCGGCTCACCACTTGCGGGAACAACCGTTTCCTCAGCCGTCACCTGCGCGCCCACCGGAAGCACCGCAGGGGCGGGCGCGGCCTGCGCCGTCTGCGCGGTCCAGGGAGCCGCGCCCTGCGGGACCGACTCCGGTGACTGCTGGACGTCGAGATACTCGGGCCCGATGGTGGGCGGACCGGGCTGCCGGACCGGGGCGCCCGCGGGGCCGCGATCGGCGAGGGAGCGCACCGGGCTCGCGGAGACGTCGGGGATCGGCGGACCGAGGTGCAGCGGCCGCCGCGGGGGCGTCACCGCGGCGGGCATGACGGGCGGCGTGGCCGTGGGGTCGGGGTGCAGGACGCCGCCGAGGTCGACGGAGCCGCTGTCCCGGCCGGACCTCTCGTGCGGGCCCGGCTCGTGGATGGCCTCGACGACCGGCTCCGGGGCGGGCGGGGGGACTTCGTTGCCCCACGCGCCCTGGGAGCCCGGCAGCAGCAGGTCTTCGTCCTCGGCGGGAGACTCGGAGAGGTAGGTGTACGCGCCGTGCGCGGGGACGCCCGGCTGCTCCACCATGCCTGCGCTCTCCGGCAGCCCCTCGCCCGGGACTTGGCCGGTGTCGGTCATGCGTACCCCTCGCCCATCGGTTAGTGCTTCTACGACCAGCTCACCGGGAACGGCGCACCGACCGCCCCCCAGTGAAGAACGAGCGTCCCTGCCCAGCGGCACGAACGACCCGCCCGTAAAAGGCGACAAAGCCATTGAGTGGCATTGTCGCGGTCGTTCGGCCGCGGCGACAGCGTGATCCGCCACGGTCCGCTGTGGACTGCGCCACGTTGCGCGTTTCCTGGTTCTGCCGTACCACACCCACCACAAAACGGGCGGGCTTTCCGGACATTGACGAACGAAGCTCCGGGCCACCCAGTGCGGTACAACGATCGGCCAGCCTACCCCGCGCGGTACGACAACCCGATCACGGGGCGCGGTCCGGCAGGCCGGCCCGTCGCCCGGCCGCCGCCCCTCAACGGGGCGCTTCGCGCCGCGGCAACTCCCCGCTGAGCAGGAACGCAACGCTCCGTTCCGTCTCCGTCCAGGCGCGGGTGTCGAGTTGGACGGACTGCAGCAGGGCGCACTCGACCTGGTAGCCGTGCTCGGTGAGGTCACGGCCGACGAGTTCGGCGGCGTCGCGGTTCGAGGCGTACGTGACGATGCGCTGCGGGCGCCGGTCGGCGACCGCGGAGACCACCGCGGGCCCCCCACCGCCGACACGGACGACGTCCGGTTCGGGCAGGTTCTCCAGGATGTGCGGCGCGGTGCCGTGCACCACTTGGAGCTGGACGCCGAAGCGGCGTGCGGCGGCCTCGGTGCGGGCGCAGGCCTCCAGGTCGCGGTCGACGGCGATGACGGCGGCGCCGCCGCGGGCGGCCTCGGTGGCGAAGGCCCCGCTGCCGCAGCCGATGTCCCAGACGAGGTCGCCGACGCGCGGTCCCAGACGGGCGAGTTGGGCGGCCCTCAGCAGATCCGTTTCTCCTTCGCCGAGCCGGCCGTCGTAGGACGCGGCGGGCTGGGTCCAGCCGCGGGGTCCCACGGCCGGGTCGCGGCCGGCGATCCACCCGCTGCCCTCTCCGGCCCCGGCCCGGCCGCCGATGACGATGACGACGTTCGGGTCGCGCCAGGTGTGGTCGGCGGCCTTGTCGGAGGTGACGACGGTGACCTGTTCGCGATCGGTGCCGAGTTCCTCGCAGATGACGAAGGTGCGGTGAACACCGTCGAGCAGCAGGCCCAGTTCCGCCGGTCCGGCACCGGGCGCGGTCAGTACGGCAACCTTGGTGTGGGCTCGGCATACATTCACCGCGCGTCGCAGGGTGCGCTTGTGTGCGACGACCACCTGCGCGTCGTCCCAGGGCATGCCCGCGCGCGCGAAGGCGGCGGCCACGGAGGAGACGGCGGGGACGACCTCGACCTCCAGGCCGAACTCCGGTGCGCGCAAGGTGCGCACCACCCCGAAGAAGGCCGGGTCGCCGTCGGCGAGCACCACGGCGGTGCCCCGGTGGGCTGCGATGCGGCGGGCGGCGAGGGCGACACTGCCGAGGCGGATGCGTTCGGCTGTGGGAGGGACCTCGGGCAGCGCCAGGTGGTGGGCCGCGCCCGCCACCAGGGTGGCGGCGCCGAGAGCGCCGCGCGCCGCCTCGGTCAGTGGCGAACCGTCCCAGCCGATCACCGTGACCCGGTCGGCCATCGTCGTCAGTCTCCTGGGGGTCTTCTCAGGGTGTTGTGTGCGCAGGTCGTCAGGGAGCGGCCCGCAAGGCGGCCCCGTGAGAGTACCCCGGTTCGGCCGTGCGCCGGAGCGCGGGGCGGGGCGCGTCGCTGCGGTGCCCGCCGGAATGCGGTCAGTTCCAGTCGGCGAACGACGTGAATCCGTCGGTGTCGGCCAGGTGCTCGCCCACGCCCTCCAGGTCCTCGGGCAGCAGGCTCCAGACGATGAGGTCGGTGCGTACGTCGGTCCACTCGCCGTTCCCGTCCCTGGTACGGGCCATCCACGCGCCGCGCAGCACTCCCTCGCTGATGCAGCCGATCTTCTGGGCGACCTGCTGGGAGGCGGTGTTGTCGGCGGCGGTGCGCAGTTCCAGGCGCTCGAACCCGCGGTCCTGGAAGACCCACTGGGCGGTGGCCAGCGCGGCCTCGGAGGCGTAGCCCTCGCCGCGGGCCCAGGGGGCGACGACGTAGGCGATCTCGCTGGAGCGCACGCGCCAGTCGGTGTTGCGCAGGTGGACCGTGCCGACCAGACGCTGGGTGAGGAACTCGTCGACGGCGAAGACTATGCCGCGGCCCTCCGCGCGTTCGGCGGGGGCGAGCTCGGTGATCCAGGCACGGGCGTCGGCCTCGGTGTAGGGGTGGGGTACGGAGGTCCAGGCGGTGACCAGCTCGTCGTTCATCATCTCGGCGAAGGCCTCGATGTCCGACTCCTCGAAGGGGCGCAGTACCAACCGCTCCGTGCTGATGGAGACGTTGGGGAAGGTGCTCGTCATGCGCCGCTCCGTAACCTTCGGTGTACCTTCAGGGCCTGCTGAACTGCCCAGCATGCAGCATGGAAGCACTGAACCGCACCACTGGGGGTCCACCCCCGGTGAGGGAGTGGACCCCGTGCCGGGCGCCGGGCGGTGGCGGTGTGCCGGTCAGAACGCCGGGACGACCGCGCCGTCGTACTTGTCCTCGATGAACTTCTTCACCTCGGGCGAGGTGAGCAGCTTGGCGAGCTTCTTCACGCGCGGGTCGTTCTCGTTGCCCTTCTTCACGGCGAGGAAGTTGGCGTACGGGTTGTTCTTGGCCGACTCGGCGGCGAGCGCGTCCTTGGCCGGGCTGAGCTTGGCCTCCAGGGCGTAGTTGCCGTTGATCACCGCGGCGTCGACGTCACCGAGGGAGCGCGGCAGCTGGGCCGCCTCCAGCTCCTTGAACTTGAGACCCTTGGGGTTGTCGGTGACGTCCTTGGGGGTCGCGTCGTATCCGGCGCCCGCCTTCAGCTTGATGACGCCGTTGGCCTCCAGCAGCTTCAGGGCGCGGGCCTCGTTGGTGGTGTCGTTGGGGAGGGCGACGGTGGCGCCCTTCTTGAGGTCCGCGAGCTTCTTGACGCTCTGGGAGTAGACGCCGAGCGGCTCCAGGTGCACGGTGCCGCCGGGGACCGGCACGATGTCGGTGCCGTTCTTCTTGTTGAAGTCGTCCAGGTACGGCTTGTGCTGGAAGTAGTTGGCGTCGACCTGGCCCTGCTGGACGGCCGTGTTCGGGGTCACGTAGTCGGTGAACTCCTTGACCTCCAGCTTGAGGCCGGCCTTCTGCGCCAGGTGGTCCTTCACGTAGGTGAGGATCTCGCCCTGCGGGGTGGGGGTGGCGGCGACCGTCAGCGCGGCGTTCGGGTCGGCCTTGCCGGAGTCCGAGCCGGAGCCGCAGGCGGAGAGCCCGAAGGTGAGGGCTCCGGCGGCCAGGACGGCGGTGGTGATCTTGGCGGTGTTACGCACGAAAAGTGCCTTTCCTAGGGTGGTGCGACCCCGTCTTGGGTGAACGGGGAGTCTCGAAGGGGGGCCTCGGACGCGTCACAAGCGGCGTCGGACGCGCATCGGAGGGCAGCGGGGTCTCAGGCGACCTTGCCGACTTCGGCCGCCGCGGGCTCCTTGCTCTTCAGCAGTCGCAGCCTGGGCGCCGGGCCGGAGCGGCCGCCGCGCCGGTGCAGGGAGCGGGCGGCCAGGTCGCCGGCGAACTGGATGAGGGAGATGACCACGGCGAGGATCGCCACGGTGATCCACATCAGCTGGGTCTCGAAGCGCTGGTAGCCGTAGCGGATGGCGATGTCGCCGAGTCCGCCCGCGCCGACCGTGCCGGCCATCGCGGAGTAGCCGATGAGGGCGACGACCGTGGTCGTGGTGGAGGAGATCAGCGAGGGCAGGGACTCCGGGACGAGGACCTTGCGCACGACCGTCCAGGTGTTGCCGCCCATCGCCTGGACGGCCTCGACGAGCCCACCGTCCACTTCGCGGACGGCCGTCTCGACCAGGCGCGCGAAGAACGGGATGGCGCCGACGGCCAGCGGCACGATGGCGGCCTCGCGGCCGATGGTGGTGCCCGTGACCCAGCGGGTGAAGCTCATCAGGGCGACCATGAGGATGATGAACGGCATCGAGCGGGCGATGTTCACCACCTGCCCGAGCACCTTGTTGGCGACGACGTTCTGCAGCAGGCCGCCCCGGTCGGTGAGGACCAGCAGGACGCCGAGCGGGAGGCCGCCGACGACGGCGATGAGCGTGGACCAGCCGACCATGTAGAGGGTGTCCCAACACGCCTGGGACAGCAGGGGCTGCATCTCGGACCAGGTCACTGGGCACCTTCCTTCACCAGCAGGGTCTCCGGCGCCGTGTGGTCCACGACGTCGATCTGAAGGCCCTGCTCGCGCAGGAAGCCGATCGGCACGACGTTGTCCTCGTAGCGGCCGGGCAGTTCGATGCGCATCCGGCCGACCTGGAGGCCGCCGACGGTGTCGATGGCGGCGCCGAGGATCGATATGTCGATGTTGTAGGTACGGGCCAGCTGCGAGATGACGGGCTGCGTGGCGGCCTCGCCGTGGAAGGTGACGTCCACGACCGTCCGGTCCTCGCCGGAGGCGGCGCCGTCGACCGGGAAGAGCGCGGCGGCCAGCTGGGAGCCGGGGGTCGCGAGCAGCTCGCTCACCGTGCCGGACTCCACGACGCGGCCCTGCTCCATGAGTGCCGCCGAGTCGCAGATCGACTTCACGACGTCCATCTCGTGCGTGATGAGCAGGACGGTCAGGCCGAGCTGCCGGTTGAGGTCGCGCAGCAGCTGGAGGATGGAGCGGGTGGTCTCCGGGTCGAGGGCGCTGGTGGCCTCGTCGGAGAGCAGCACCTTGGGGTCGCCGGCCAGGGCGCGGGCGATGCCGACACGCTGCTTCTGGCCGCCGGAGAGCTGGGCGGGGTAGGCGCCCGCCTTGTCGGCGAGGCCGACGAGGTCGAGCAGTTCGAGCGCCCTGCGGGAACGTTCCTTCCCCGACTTGCCGAGGATCTCCAGGGGCAGCTCGACGTTGTCCCGCACGGTGCGCGAGGACAGCAGGTTGAAGTGCTGGAAGACCATGCCGATCCGGCTGCGCGCCTGGCGCAGCTCCCGGCCGGCGCGCGGCCCGCGGCCGGCGAGGGCGGTGAGGTCCTGTCCGGCGACGGTGACCGTGCCGGAGGTGGGGCGCTCCAGCAGGTTGATGCAGCGGATGAGCGAGGACTTGCCGGCGCCGGACTGGCCGATGACGCCGTACACCTCGCCTTCGCGGACGTGCAGGTCGACGCCGTCGAGGGCGGTGACCTCGCGGCCGCGCGAGCGGTAGACCTTGGTGAGGCCCGATGTGGTGATCACGTGGGTTTCCGTCACTGTCGAGTGCGCGGGCGTGGGTGTGCCCGGACACGGGTGCATGCGGTCGGGAACGCGGCAGCGTTCTCGCGGTCGCGAGGGAACCGGGGAGAACATGTGCGCGGGGCGGTGCTCAGCCGCGTGCGCCGGGCACGCCGGACGTACGGGCGGACATGAGCGGGCACTCGCTTCGGGGCGCGAGGCTCAGATGGTGCGGGGGCCCTCTAGAAGGCGCACATTCGACGCTCGGGACACATACAACGAGCACCGGGCGTCATGGTCGCTCCGGTCGCAGGGATGCGGTCGCTCGTCGTGGTCATGCGGCCAGTAAACCAGACCGACGGTGCTGACACGGCATCGCTGTCCGCATGCTGGACGCTCGTGGACGGCCCTCCCGTCGCGCTCGGCGGCCCCGTCGCACCGGTCGGCGGCCTCGCCGTCCCCGGCTGCGGCCTCGTCCACGCTGTCGGCGATCGGTACGGCCGGGCCCCGGCGGGCCGTTCGCCGCCGGGGAGCCGGGGAGGTCATGGGCCCGCCCAGTTGTGGCCGATGCCACGGCGCCGGGCCGCTCTCGGGACAGGCGGGCCGCTGCGCCCGGGCCGGGCAGGAGGCTGCCGCCGGGGCGGGCGCGGAGGGGTGTTTGCTCCGTAATAAGGTCACTGCATGCTTGATGCCCTGACGCTGGTGACCGGCGTCGCCGCGTTGCTGCTCGCCGCCTGGTGCGGCTGGGCGGCCCATCGTGACCAGCCGACGAAGGACTGGCACTTCATCGGGATGGCCGTGGTCTCGCTGCTGGCCCTGATCCAGCTGGTGATCGGGATCGTGGCACTGGCGCGGGGCGAGAAGCCGGACCAGGGGACGACGATCTTCGTGGCGTATCTGCTGGGCGCCTTCGCCTGCGTCCCCGCGGCGGGGGTCATGTCGCTGGCCGAGCGCACGCGCTGGGGCTCGGTGACGGTCGCGGCCGGCGGTGTCGTGCTCGCCGTCCTCGAAGTGCGGCTCTACGACATCTGGGGAGGGTGAGATGGCCACCGCGGAACAGAAGCCCGAGCGGCTCATCAGCGGGCCGGGCATGCTGCTCGTCTGGTTCTACGGCGTGATGGTCGTCGGCGCGGTGTCCCGCTCCGTCTACCAGATCGCGACCGACTTCGACCGGGCGCCGCTCGCCTACTCGCTGTCCGCCGCGGCGGGCGTCGTCTACGGCTTCATCACGTACTCGCTGGTGCGCGGCGGGGAGACGGCCCGCAGGGCGGCGCTGGTGTGCTGCGCCGCCGAGCTCGTGGGTGTGCTGACGGTCGGCACCTGGACGCTCGTCGAGCCGTCCGCGTTCCCCGACGCGACCGTCTGGTCCGACTACGGCATGGGCTACGTCTTCATTCCGGTGCTGCTGCCGCTGTCCGCCATGTACTGGCTGCGCAGGTCCCGCGCCGTCACGCGGTAGCGGCGTACGTCCCGGCCGGCTTCTCCAGGACGATCATCGGTACGCCGTCGGCACCCTCGGAGGTGCCCACCGGCTGGTAGCCCACGCGCCGGTACAGGCGCAGGTTGCCCTCGCTGCGGTGGCCGGTGTGCAGGCGGAACCTGGTGGCGCCGCGCTCCTCGGCCAGCGCCGCCTCGGCCGCGCGCAGCAGCCGGGCGCCGATGCCGTGGCCCTGCAGCCGGGGATGGACGCACAGCCTGGCGATCGAGGCGGCACCGTCCTCGGTGATGTGGCCGCGCACCGAGCCGACCACCTCGTCACCGAGCCGGGCCACGAAGACACAGTCCCCGGCGACTTCACTGCGGACCGAGTCCAGGCTCTGGACCAGCGGGTCGATGCGGTAGTTGCCGTACAGCGCCGCCTCGCTCTGGAAGCACAGGTACTGCAGCTTGAAGATCTGCTCCGCGTCCTGCTCGGTCGCCGCAGAGATGGTCACGCTCATGCCCATGTGCGCACGCCTCCCGCTCACCTGATCACCGGTCGTCCCCCACTCCTATCCCCGCGGTTCGCGGGCCGCAACCTCCGGAGACAGCAAACGACGAAGACATCCCAGGCATCTGGAACGTTCCGGGCCGAGACTGCCCTGTGAGATACCCAACTCCCCCGCGATCTCCCGGTAGGTGAGGTCCCTCGGCGACAGCAGCGCCTCCAGCAGCCGGGGGCAGCGGCCGGGCAGCCGGCGCACCGCGTCGCGCAGGGCGCGCCGGCGGGCGGCGGCCAGGGCGAGGTGTTCGGGACCGCGCTCACTGTCGTCGGCGGGCTCCAGGCCGTACGGCCGCTCGATGCTGATCGTGCGTCGGGTCCGGCGCGCCTCGGAGCGCACCGCCCGGCGCAGCCAGCCCTGCGGATCGTGCGGCGGTCCGTCCACCTCCAGGCGCTCCAGCAGCCGCAGCCAGACCGCCTGCTCCAGGTCGCCCGGCTCGGTTCCGGCGGCATGTGCCTCGGCGGATGCCTCGGCGACGAGCAGGGGGCGCAGGGCGGTGAGCATGTCGTGCGTCATATGCGGCACGACGAGACCGCCCCGGCACGGGTTGCCCGGGCGGCCGTCGAATCACCCCGACGAGGGCGAGGCGGCTCAGCCGTTGACGGTCCGACGGGCGAGGAAGTCCTCGCGGGCGAGCAGGCCCATGTCGGCGTTGTCGGTGAAGAGGCCGTCGATGCCGGTCGCGAAGTACGCCTGGAACACGCCGAAGACGTCGCCGTAAGCGTCCGCGGCGCTGCCCTTGCGGAACTTCGGCGGCAGGAACGGGTTCTCGGGGCGGACGGTGTAGGGGTGCAGGATCAGGCCGACGGCGTGCGCGTCGCGCACCAGGCTGCTCGGCGTGGTGAAGTCGCCGTTCGCGTCCTTGGGGATGACCAGGTCGAAGGTCGGGCCGATGCCCTGGGCGTAGGAGGCGATCTCCCGCAGGCCCTTCCTGGTGATGAGGTCGGCGACCGTGCGCGGGTCGCCCGCCTCGACGAAGTCCCAGGGCCGGGTGTTCGCATTGGACAGCAGCACGACGAGCGGGTTGTCCACCAGCTTGTTCAGCCGCTGGATGCTGCTCGGCTCGAAGGACTGGAGGATGACCGGCGAGTCCCGCTTGTCCTTGCCGTACTTGCGCAGCAGCTTGGCGACCCGCTCCTCCAGGCCGAGACCGAGCCCCCGGAAGTACGTCGGGTGCTTGGTCTCGGGGTAGATCCAGACCTGCCGGCCGCGCTTGCGGGTCTGCTCGTCCTGCCACTTCAGGACCTCTTCGAAGGTGGGGATCTCCCAGCGGCCGTTGAAGAGGGTGTTGTGCGGGCGGTTGGCCGGGATGCGCTCGATCGCGCGCAGCGTCTTCAGCTCGGAGAGGGTGAAGTCCTCGGTGAACCAGCCGGTGGTGGGCACGCCGTCGAGGGTCTTGGTGGTCTTGCGGTCGGCGAACTCGGGGTGGTCGGCGACGTCCGTGGTGCCGCCTATCTCCGGCTCGTGCCGGCAGACGAGGTGACCGTCCTTGGTGGGCACCAGGTCACCGGCCTCGACGACGTGGGCGCCGAGGTCGAGGGCCAGGTCGTAGGAGCCGAAGGTGTGCTCGGGCCGGTAGCCGCTGGCGCCCCGGTGGCCGATGACCGTGGGCACGGGCAGGCTCCCGAGCCCACCGCCCGTTCGGGCCCCGGCTCCGCCCTCGGCGGCTCCGGCCGCGCCGGGCAGACCGAAAACCGCTCCCCCGGCGCCGAGCACCGCGGCTCCGAGCAGCGCCCGGCGCCCGGTCCCACCCGCCTGTCGGTCCGACTTCGGCGTCCCCGCCCCCTCGTTCGGCACCTGCGTCCCCATGACCGCCTCCTGCCTGTCGTGTCCTGTGTGCGCGCCGATCGTAGGTTCGGGTGGATGACCCGCGGGAGACCGCGTGCCGAACACCGCGGTGACGCCGGATGTCGTGTGACCACGGAGGGGTGAGGCCCCGTCGGCGGGAACGGGCATGACGGGACGTGAAGGGGGAAGCCGGATTTCGTACGGCGCGCGAACTTGGTCACATCGCCGGCGCCGGTTACCAGGGGGCAACAGATCCCCTCCGCAGGTGAACGTACGTCAACACTACGTAAGACCTGGTGAGCCCGATGTGCAATCGGGACTACGCCGCGAGTATCGTCCTCACCTGCACAGACTCATACAGCTTCCCTTGACACCGGAGGGTCCGTTGTCCCGCTTCGCGCTCATCAAGGCAGTGCTCGGTCCGATCATGCGCCTGATGTTCCGCCCACAGGTGGAAGGCGCGGAGCGCATTCCCGGCGACGGCCCGGTCATCCTGGCCGGGAACCACCTGACGTTCATCGACTCGATGATCCTGCCGCTGGTCTGCGACCGTCAGGTCTTCTTCATCGGCAAGGACGAGTACGTCACCGGCAAGGGCGTCAAGGGCCGGCTGATGGCCTGGTTCTTCACCGGCGTCGGCATGATCCCGGTCGACCGCGACGGCGGCAAGGGCGGTGTCGCGGCGCTGATGACCGGCCGCCGGATCCTGGAAGAGGGCAAGATCTTCGGCATCTACCCCGAGGGCACCCGGTCCCCCGACGGCCGCCTGTACCGAGGGCGCACCGGCATCGCGCGGCTGACGCTGATGACCGGCGCGCCGGTGGTCCCCTTCGCCATGATCGGCACGGACAAGATCCAGCCCGGCGGCTCGGGCATGCCCCGGCCGAGCCGGGTCACCGTCCGCTTCGGCGAGCCCCTGGAGTTCTCCCGGTACGAGGGCATGGACCGCGACCGCTACGTGCTGCGGGCTGTGACCGACTCGGTGATGGCCGAGGTCATGCGCCTGTCGGGCCAGGAGTACGTCGACATGTACGCCACCAAGGCGAAGGCGGCGTAGGCCTCCGGCGGTCGGGCGGTTTGTGCGCCGGAGGGGTTCGGCTTCTTCCCCGGGTGCGGGTCCGTTTCGGTTGCTCGCGCAGTTCCCCGAGCCCCTTTCGGGGCGCCTACAGTTTCTGCCCCTTCAGCAGAACCCACGCCGCCACCGCCGTGCCCAGCAGGACCGCCGCGCCCGCGCCCGAGGCCAGGTGCAGGCCGTGGACGAAGGACTCGCGGGCCGCGTCGAGCAGTTCCTGTGCGGTGTGCGCGGGCAGACCCGCCGCCGCCTCCACCGCGCCGCCCAGCGACTCGTGGGCCTGGGGCGGCGTGCCCACCGGGCCCGTGAAGTCCCGGTAGGCGGCGGTCACGATGGACCCGAGCAGGGCGATGCCCAGGGCCGCGCCGAGTTCGTACGCCGTCTCGGAGACCGCCGAGGCGGCGCCCGCCTGTTCCTTGGGCACGCTGGAGAGGATCACGTCGGCGGTGACCGTGAAGGAGAAGCCGGCGCCCACGCCGACCACCAGCAGGGCCGCACCCAGCACCGGGTAGCCGGTCGCACCGCCGAGCGTCGTCAGCGCGGCCAGGGCCAGGCCGACGGCGGCCAGACCGCCGGAGACCACGGCCCGTACCGAGAAGCGCCGGGCGGCACGGCCGGCCACGAGCCCGGCCGCCACCGCGCCCACGGCGGCGGGCAGTTCCGCCAGGCCCGCCTCGAACGGCCGCCTGCCCTGTACCAGTTGCAGGTACTGGGAGAGGAAGAAGATGAGGCCGGACATGCCGAGGACGGTCAGCAGGTCGGCGAGGACCGCGCCGCTGAAGCCGCGGCTGCGAAAGAGCCGGATGTCCAGCAGCGGCGTGGGCAGGGTCAGCTGACGGCGGACGAACCAGTACAGCGCGGCCACGCCCACCAGCCCGGCGCCGAGGACCGTCCGGGTGAACCCGTGCGCGGCGGCCTCCTTCACGGCGTACACGGTGGCGATCATGCCGGCCAGGGACAGCAGGACGCCGACCAGGTCCCAGGGGCCCGGATCGGGGTTGCGGGACTCGGGCAGCAGCCGGATGCCGACGAGGACGAGGACCGCCATCACGGGCAGGTTGATGAGGAAGACCGAGCCCCACCAGAAGTGTTCCAGGAGGAATCCGCCCACGATCGGGCCGACGGCCGTGCCCGCGGAGGCGGTCGCGCCCCAGACGCCCACGGCGAGGCTGCGCTCGCGCGCGTCGTGGAAGAGGTTGCGGATCAGGGCGAGCGTGGCGGGCATCAGCGTGGCGCCCGCGACACCGAGCAGCGCCCGGGCGAGGATCAGCAGCTCGGGTGTGGTCGCGTAGGCGTTGAGCACGGAGACCGCCCCGAACGCCGTGGCGCCGCCGAGCAGGATGCGCTTGCGGCCGATGCGGTCGCCGAGGCTGCCCATGGAGACGAGCAGACCGGCGATGACGAACGAGTAGACGTCGCCTATCCACAGCAGCTGGGTGCCGGAGGGATCGAGGTCCTCGCTGATGTAGGGGGTCGCGAGACCGAGGACGGTCGCGTCGACGGCCACCAGCAGCACGGCCAGGACGAGGACGCAGAGCGCGAGCCAGCGACCGGGCCGCTTCCCCGCCTCCGCCGCGACGGCCGGCTGCAAGGTGCTGGTCATGATTCCTCTCTTCGGGGTGTCCGGGTACGTCGTGCGCCGCCGAGCAGCAGCTCGACGATCATGTAGGTGAAGTCCTTGGCGGCCACCCGCCCCTCCGCGACCGCCCAGGCGCCGGATGTCAGCAGGCCGTACAGCGCCTCGGTGAGCCAGGCCGGGGTGAGGTCGATGCGGAACTCGCCGCTCTCCTGGCCGCGCCGGAACAGGGCGGTGAGGCGTTCGTCGAGGCGGGTCCAGCCCTGGTTCTGCTGCTCGCCCTCGAACAGCTGGTTCTCGCTGTAGAGGAAGGCCAGCAGGGCCGCCGAGGGTTCGATGGCGCGGACCAGGCGGTGGACCGCCTCGGCCGCCGGGCCCTCGTCCGGGCGGGCCGCATCCAGGGCGGCCTCGCACTCGGCGATGCAGAGTGCCTCCAGCGCCCGGACGAGTGCGTCGCGACCCGCGAAGTGGCGGTGCAGCGTGGCCCGGCTGATCCCGGCGGCCCTGGCGACCTCGTCCATGGTCGCGGTGGATCTGCGGGTCAGCAGGGCGGCTGCGCTGCGCAGTACGTGCTCACGATCGACGGCCATGAGACGAGCATAGACCATATGAGACACTGATGTCTCATATGGGCACGTGTGACTCGCGAGTGGCTTACGGCTACCCGCCGCAGAGGTGATCCGTCAGTGCCAGGGAAGCTGTCCGCGGTGTTCCCAGTACGCGCGCGGGTCCTCCACCAGCGTGGCGAGGCGGGTCAGCTGGTCCGCGTCGAGGTCGACGACGGCCGCGTGGAGGTTGGAGGCGAGTTGGGTGACGCTCGCGGCGCCGGAGAGGACGACCCCGGCCCAGGGTTGGCGCAGGACCACCGCGAGGGCCACGGCGTCGCAGCCGAGCCCCGTCTCGGCTGCCACGGCCTTCAGCGCGTCCGGGGCGTGCGGCTCGGCGAGCCTGCCGTTGGCCATGCCCTCCTTGACGATCACCGTCAGCCCGGCGTCGTGCGCCTCGGCGAGGGCGGGCGCCGCCGAGGTCTCCAGGGCGTTGTACGTCGACTGGACGGTGCGGAAGAGGGGCTCGCCGTCGACCGTCACCTCGAGCGCGGCACGGATCGCGTCGGCCTGGGCGGGGCCGCTGGTGGAGAAGCCGACGGTCAGACCGGAGGCGGCGGCCTCGGCGAGCCGGGCGTGGAGTTCCTTGTCGGTGAGGGCCGGGCTGTCGGGGGTCAGCGAGTGGATCTGGTAGAGGTCGAGCCGGTCGCCGATCAGCTGCGCGGTCTCGGCGCGCTGCCGCTCGTAGGCGGCCAGGCTGTGGTCCTTGACCTCGTGCCGTTCGGCGTCGGTGGTCCAGTCGGCGGTGTAGGTGTAGCCCCACTTGCTGCCGATCACGACGTCGCCGATCTCGGGGCGGGCCCGCAGCCAGTCGGCGAGGAACTCCTCGGAGCGCCCGTAGGAGCGGGCGGCGTCGAAGTAGCGGACGCCCTGCGCGTAGGCCGCCTCCAGCAGTTCGTGGGTGCGGGTGCGCAGGGCGTCGACGGTGCGGTCGGCCGGAAGGTCCCGCTCGCGGCCGAGGTTGATGTATCCGGGGCGCCCGACGGCGGCGAGGCCCAGGCCGAAGTGGCAGGTGGGAGTCGTGGCTGCGGCCAGTCGGGCGAAGGGCATCGCGGGCTCCGTTCGGTCGGCTCCTGACGGCTCAGGACCAACGTACCCGCGATGCCCCGGCGGCACCCGAGGCGCTACTTCCCGGCGTTCGCCCACTCGTGCTGCGCGGCGACGTCCGCCTTCACCTCGGCGAGCTGGACGGCGACCGCGCTCGGGGCGGTGCCGCCGCGCCCGCTGCGGGAGGCGAGGGCGCCGGGGACGTCGAGGACGGTGCGCACCTCGGGGGTCAGGTGGGCGGAGATCTTCGCGAACTGCTCGTCGGTCAGCTCGTCCAGCTCCTTGCCCTCGGCCTCGGCGACCTTCACGCACTCGCCGGCGACCTCGTGCGCCACCCGGAACGGCACTCCCTGGCGGACCAGCCACTCGGCGATGTCGGTGGCAAGCGAGAAACCGGCCGGGGCCAGTTCCTCCATGCGCTCGCGGTGCACGGTGAGGGTGGCCATCATGCCGGTGAAGGCGGGCAGCAGGACCTCGAGCTGGTCGCAGGAGTCGAAGACCGGCTCCTTGTCCTCCTGCAGGTCGCGGTTGTAGGCCAGGGGCAGTGCCTTCAGGGTCGCCATGAGGCCGGTGAGGTTGCCGATCAGACGGCCCGACTTGCCGCGCGCCAGCTCGGCGATGTCCGGGTTCTTCTTCTGCGGCATGATCGACGAGCCGGTGGAGAACGCGTCGTGCAGGGTCACGAAGGAGAACTCCTTCGTGTTCCAGATGATGACCTCCTCGGCGATCCGGGAGAGGTTCACGCCGATCATCGCGGTGACGAAGGCGAACTCGGCGACGAAGTCGCGCGAGGCCGTGCCGTCGATGGAGTTGCCGACGCTGCCCCGCTCGAAACCGAGGTCCCGCGCCACCGCCTCCGGGTCCAGGCCCAGGGAGGAGCCCGCCAGGGCGCCCGAGCCGTACGGCGACACGGCCGTGCGCTCGTCCCACTGGCGCAGCCGCTCGGCGTCCCGGGACAGCGACTGCACGTGTGCGAGGACGTGGTGCGCGAAGAGCACCGGCTGGGCGTGCTGGAGGTGGGTGCGGCCGGGCATCGCCACGTCGGGATGGGCCTCGGCCAGGCCGATCAGCGCGTCCTGGAGGTCGGCGATCAGGCCGCCGATGATCCGGGCGTGGTCGCGCAGGTACATGCGGAAGAGGGTCGCGACCTGGTCGTTGCGCGAGCGGCCGGCCCGCAGCTTGCCGCCCAGGTCGGGGCCCAGGCGCTCCAGCAGGCCGCGTTCGAGCGCGGTGTGGACGTCCTCGTCGGCGATGGTGCCGACGAAGGAGCCGTCCGCCACGTCCGCTTCCAGCTGGTCGAGCCCGGCGATCATCCGGGTCAGCTCGTCCTGCGTGAGCAGGCCGGCCCCGTGCAGCACGCGCGCGTGGGCACGGGAGCCGGCGATGTCGTAGGGCGCGAGTCGCCAGTCGAAGTGGACGGATGCGGACAGCTTCGCCAGGGCCTCGGCGGGACCGTCGGCGAAACGGCCGCCCCAGAGCCGTACGTCACCGCTGTTGCTGCTCACTTGCGTTGCTCCTCAGTGTGGCGATGTGCAACCGCCTCCCCACTCTCGGCAAGCGGGGAGGCGGCTGTCAGGCTAGTGCGTGGGAGGTGTCCGGGCGGGCCTGCGCGAGGTCCGCGTCAGGCTCCGCCTGCGAGATCACGCCGCGCGGCGATCTTCGACGACAGGCTGTAGATGTCGATGAAGCCCTTGGCCGCGGACTGGTCGAAGGTGTCGCCGGTGTCGTAGGTGGCGAGGTCGAAGTCGTACAGCGACTCCTGGGAGCGCCGGCCGGTGACGACGGCGCGGCCGCCGTGCAGGGTCATGCGGATGTCGCCGGTCACGTGCTGGTTGGCCTCGTCGATGAAGCCGTCCAGGGCGCGCTTGAGCGGGGAGAACCACTGGCCGTCGTAGACGAGCTCGCCCCAGCGCTGCTCGACCTGCCGCTTGTAGCGGGCGAGTTCGCGCTCGACGGTGACGTTCTCCAGCTCCTGGTGGGCGGTGATCAGGGCGATCGCGCCGGGGGCCTCGTAGACCTCGCGGGACTTGATGCCGACGAGGCGGTCCTCCACCATGTCGATCCGGCCGATGCCCTGGACGCCGGCGCGCTCGTTGAGCTGCTGAACGGCCTGCAGGACGGTGACGGGCCTGCCGTCGACGGCCACCGGGACGCCCTCCTTGAAGGTGATGACCACCTCGTCGGGCTCGCGTGGGACGGCCGGGTTCTGCGTGTACTCGTAGATGTCCTCGATCGGCGCGTTCCAGATGTCCTCGAGGAAGCCGGTCTCGACGGCGCGGCCGAAGACGTTCTGGTCGATGGAGTACGGGGACTTCTTGGTGGTCGCGATCGGGAGGTTCTTCTCCTCGCAGAACGCGATGGCCTTGTCGCGGGTCATCGCGTAGTCGCGGACCGGGGCGATGCACCTCAGGTCGGGGGCGAGGGCGACGATGCCGGCCTCGAAGCGGACCTGGTCGTTGCCCTTGCCGGTGCAGCCGTGCGCGACCGTGGTGGCGCCGTGCTTCTCGGCGGCGGCGACCAGGTGCTTGACGATCGCCGGCCGGGAGAGCGCGGAGACCAGCGGATAGCGGTCCATGTAGAGGGCGTTGGCCTTGATCGCCGGGAGGCAGTACCCGTCGGCGAACTCGTCCTTGGCGTCGGCGACCTCGGCCTCGACGGCACCGCAGGCGAGGGCGCGCTTGCGGATGACGTCCAGGTCCTCTCCGCCCTGGCCGACGTCCACCGCGACGGCGATGACCTCGGCGCCCGTCTCCTCGGCGATCCAGCCGATGGCGACGGAGGTGTCCAGACCGCCCGAGTAGGCGAGTACGACGCGCTCGGTCACGGGTTTCTCCTCACACTGCTTTCGCTGTTATGCATGATTATGCAGAACACTGCATGATTCGTCAATCGAGCTCGTCAGGGCCGTGATGCCCGGGCGGCCGGGGGGTGCCGACGGCGCCGCACCGGGAAGCGGACCTCGAAATTCCTTAGACAGCCGAAAGGCTTTCCCCGATAATCGTTAGACATGGGAAAGACCTATGAGCGCATAGACGGCAGGCTGCGCACGTTCATCGAGGAGCAGCCCCTCTTCTTCACCGCGACCGCTCCGCTGTCGGGTGACGGCACGGTCAACCTCTCGCCCAAGGGCCTCAAGGGCTGCCTCGCGGTGCTCGACGAGCACACCGTGGCCTATCTGGACTTCGCCGGGTCCAACGCGGAGACCATCGCCCACCTGCGGGAGAACGGCAGGATCACCCTCATGTGGTGCGCCTTCCAGGGACCGCCCAACATCGTGCGCGTCCACGGCCGGGGCGAGCCGGTCTTCCGCGACGACCCGCGCTTCAAGGAGCTCCTCACCCACTTCACGGACATCGACCCGGCCACGCACGGGCTGCGCGCCGTCGTCGTCGTGCACGCCGAACTGATCCGGGACACCTGCGGCTACGCGGTCCCCTTCATGGCGTACGAGGAGGACCGCGACCTGCACGGCAGGCGGTTCGCCCGCGAGGACGACGCCTCGCTGAGCGAGTACTTCGCCAGGAAGGAGCACATCGCCACCAGCCTGGACGGCCTGCCGGGGCTGCCCCTGCCCCTGCCGCCCTCCCCGGCCTGAGCCCACGCCCCTGCTCAGGCCTGCCGACCGTGCCGGTGCCCGTCGGAGTCAGCCCCGGCCGGCCTGCCGGTGCCCGCCGCGCTCGGCACCTGCCGGCCGTGCCGATACGGCGGTGCCGCTGCCGGACCCGCCGGTGCCCGCCCCGCCGGCGGGCAGGCGCACCGTGAACGTCGTCGACCCCGTACGGCTCTCCAGGTCCACGCTCCCGCCGTGCGCCTCGGCCACCGCCGCCACGATCGACAGGCCGAGACCCGTTCCGGCGCCGCCCGAGGGATCGGTGCGGCGGCGGTCGGCGCGGGTGAACCGTTCGAAGACGCCCGGCTGGACCTCCTCCGGGACACCGGGGCCGTCGTCGTGGACGGACAGGGCCACGGTCGAGTCGTCGGCCTCCAGGGCGACCGTCACCTTCGTGCCCACGGGCGTGTGCAGCCGCGCGTTGGCCATCAGGTTGGCCAGCACCTGCTGGAGCCGGTGGGCGTCACCGGTCACCGTCACCGGTTCCTCGGGCAGCTCCATCGTCCAGCGGTGCCCGGGGCCCACGGCCCGCGCGTCCGTCACCGCGTCCAGCACCAGGCGGGTGAGATCGACCGGGCGTCGCTCCAGGGGGCGGCCCGCGTCCAGCCGGGCCAGAAGCAGCATCTCGTCGACCATCTCGCCCATACGGGCGGACTCGGCGGCGATGCGCTCCAGGGCGCGCGAGATCTCCGGCGGCACCGGACCCGGGTGCAGCAGGGCGAGTTCGGCGTGGCCGCGCACCGAGGCCACCGGCGTGCGAAGCTCGTGGCTGGCGTCGGCGGCGAAGCTGCGCAGCCGTTCCTCGCTGGCGTGCCGCTTGGTGAGTGCGTCCTCGACGTGGTGGAGCATGCGGTCGAAGGCCGCGGCCACCCGGCCCACCTCGCTGCCCGGGTCGGTCTCGGACGTCCGGGGCGGCAGCGCCACCTCTCCGCTGGCCAGCGGCAGCTCGCTCACCCGCGTGGCGGTCGCCGCGACCCGGCTCAGCGGCCGCAGCGACCAGCGCACCCACACGGCTCCGGCCACTCCGGCGACGGCCAGGGCCAGGCCGAAGACGCACCCGGCGACCAGTTCCAGCCGGTGGACCGTGGCCCGTACCTGCTCCATCGGCAGCCCGGTGACCAGCACGTCGCCGTCCCGGCCCGGCCACGCCGCCAGCCGGTAGTCGCCCAGCTGCGACAGGCGCACGGTGTGGCCGGCGCGGTCCGCCGGGAGCGCGGCCAGCGCCGTGCGGTCGCCCGCGGTGAGGGCGACGCCGAAGTCCGGATGGGAACGGGAGGGCACCACCGCCAGGTTGGTGACCCGGCCGTCCACGAGGCGGGCGCCCAGTGTCTCGGCGGCCTGGCGACGGGTGTCGCCGTGCTCGTCGCCGTCGTGGTCCGAGGGCTTGACGGCCCCGGCGCTCCCGTCGGCCGTCGTGGCTCCCGCCGCGCCGTGCTCCAGGCTCTGTGCGAAACCCGTCCCGGTCTGCTGCAACTGCTGGTCGAGCCGGCCGGTGAGGAAGCCGTTCAGTTCGACCACCGCGGCCACCCCGACGGCCGCGCAGCTCACGGCGAGCAGCACGACCAGCCCGGCGGTCAGCCGGGCCCGCAGCGTACGCGGCCACAGCAGCCGGCGTATCCACCCGGCCCGCACCCGCACCCCCGTCCCCGGCCCGGACGTCCCTGCCGCCGGCGTACCCGCCTGCCCTGCCCCGCTCACCGGACCGCCGGCCTCAGCACGTACCCCGCCCCGCGCACGGTGTGGATCATGGGCTCGCGGCCCGCGTCCACCTTCTTGCGCAGGTAGGAGATGTACAGCTCCACCACGTGCGCCTGGCCGCCGAAGTCGTAGGACCACACGCGGTCCAGGATCTGAGTCTTGCTGAGCACCCGGCGCGGGTTGTGCATCAGGAAGCGCAGCAGCTCGTACTCGGTCGGGGACAGTTCGATCAGCTCCCCGGCCCGGGTGACCTCGCGCGCGTCCTCGTCCATGACCAGGTCGCCCACGGTCAGCCTCGGGCCGTCGGCCGGCTGCCGGGCCATCCCGGCGCGGCGCAGCAGTCCGCGCAGCCGGGCGACCACCTCCTCCAGACTGAACGGCTTGGTCACGTAGTCGTCCCCGCCCGCGGTGATCCCGGCGATGCGGTCCTCCACCGCGTCCCGCGCGGTGAGGAAGAGCACACAGACGTCCGGCTGCACTGCGTGCAGTTCGCGCAGCACGGCGAAGCCGTCGGTGTCCGGGAGCATCACGTCCAGGACGACGGCGTCGGGCTGCAGCTCACGGGCACGGGCGACCGCGGTGGCGCCGTCGCCGGCGGTACGGACCTCCCAGCCCTGGTAGCGCAGGGCGCCGCAGAGCACCTCGGCGAGGTCCGGGTCGTCGTCGACGACGAGGACCCGGACGGGCGTGCCGTCGGGGCGGATGAGTACGGGGAGGCCGGAAGCGGCCGGGCGGAATGTGTCCATAGCCCTTCCAGCATCGCGGGTCGCCCGGGGGTCCGGTGCGTGAGATGCATCTGAGTTTTCTGTGAGTGGGCCGCGCGACCCCGGATCTCAGAGCTCCCTCAGAGGTTCGGCCTGCACAGTGGCGTCCTGGACCGGTGAAAGGACGTGGAACACATGACCACGGTGTACGAGCGGCGGGTGGCACCGCCCGTGCCTCTCGCGCCCCGGCGCTCCCCGGCGGGTGCCGTGCTGGCGCTGCTGTGGGGCGGGGCCGCCGCGGTGGTCGCCCTGTGGTGGTACGACACGGCCTCCGTCGTGGGCACGGCGGGCGTGCTGACCGGCGCCGGGCGGATCACGGGGCTGCTGTGCGGCTACTCGTGCGCGGTGCTCGTCGCTCTGATGGCCCGGGTGCCGGTCCTCGAGCGGCGGGTCGGCTCGGACCGGGTGGCCCGCTGGCACGCGATGGCCGGCCGGTACACCGTGTGCCTGCTGGTCGCGCACATCACGCTGATACTCACCGGGTACGCCGCCCAGGACCGCGCCTCGATCGTGCACGAGGCGGTCACGGTGGTCCTGGACTACCCGGAGATGCTGAAGGCCACCGCCGGCACGGTGATCCTGTTCGCGGTCGGCATCACCTCGGCGCGTGCGGTGCGCCGCCGGACCAGCCACGAGTTCTGGTACTACGTGCACCTGCTCACCTACGCCGCCGTCTTCCTCACCTTCGGGCACCAGCTGGCCCTGGGTGACCAGTTCAACGGCCACACCGTGGCCACGGCCGCCTGGTACGTGCTGTACCTCGGCGTCGCCGCGCTGGTGCTGTGGTTCCGGATCCTGGTTCCGGTGCGGCTCAACCTGCGGCACCGGATGCGGGTCGAGGCGGTGCACCAGGAGTCTCCCGGGGTGTACTCGGTCGTCGTGCGCGGCCACCGGCTGGACGAACTCGGCGCCCTGCCGGGCCAGTTCTTCCGCTGGCGGTTCCTCGCCGAGGGCATGGGCTGGACGTCGACGCCGTACTCCCTTTCGGCGCCGCCCCGCCCGGACCTGCTGCGCATCACGGTGAAGGCGCTCGGCGACCACAGCGCGACCGTCCCGCTGCTGCGGCCGGGCACCCGGGTCTGGGCGGAGGGGCCCTACGGGTCGATGACCGCCGACCGGCGCACCGCTCACAGGTCGCTGCTGATCGCGGCCGGGGTCGGCGTCACCCCGCTGCGGGCGCTGTTCGAGACGCTGCCCGGCGAGGTCACCCTGCTGTACCGGGCGCGCACGGCCCAGGACCTGGCGCTGGGCGGCGAGCTGGAGGCCATCGCACGGTGGCGCGGGGCCCGGGTGGTGTACGCGCTGAACGGCCCGAACGGGGAACGCCCCCGCATCACCGTCGAGTCGCTGCGTGCGACCGTCTCCGACCTCTCCGGGCACGACGTGTACCTGTGCGGTCCGCACGCCTTCGCCCAGGAGCTGTACGAGGTGCTGCGCACGGCCGGGGTGCCGGACCGCCGGATCCACCACGAGTCGTTCGAACTGTGAGAGCTGTGAGGTCCAAGACGTGCACCCGTTGAAGAAGAACCGACCGCTGCGCCGTGTCGTCCTGGCGAGCGCCGCCACCGTCTCCGGTCTCGTGATGCTGCTGTCGCTGAAGCCGCACACCCCGCCGCAGGTCGCCGCGGCGCCCGCCCCGGTCGCCTCCGGCGGCGCGAGCACCTCCGGCGGCTCCACGGGATCCGGCGCCTCCGGGGGTTCCAGCGGTTCCGGCGGTTCCGGCGCCTCCGGGGGTTCCAGCGCCTCCGGGGGTTCCGGAAAGTCCGGTGGCACCAGCGGGACCAAAACCGTCACCGGCGAGACCGAGCAGACCCGGTGGGGTCCGGTCCAGGTGCGGATCACGCTGAAGAACGGCCGGATCACCGACGTCACCGCCGTCTCCTACCCCACGGACAACCCGCGGGACCAGGAGATCAACAGCTACGCCCTCCCCGAGCTGAGGAGGGAGGCGCTGGCGGCCCAGAGCGCTGACATCGACTCGGTCTCCGGAGCCACGTACACCAGTGACGGTTACCGCCGCTCGCTCCAGTCCGCGCTGGACTCCGCGGGTCTGTGAACGCTCGGCTCACGCGTCACGTATCTGTGGGCGGCCAAGGGTCCAAGCCCACGGAGGAACCGTGACCACCACGCTCGCAGGAGGCCGCGCCGCCCGGCGCCAGACGATGCGCCGCATCCGGCCGCGCCGCTCCCCCGCAGTCCCGCTGCTGCTCGCCGTCTGGGCGGGCGCGGCGGGCGTCCTCTGGCTGTGGTGGACGAACACCCCGTCCATCGCCGGCACCGACGGGAGAATCCTGAACGCGGGCCGCATCACCGGTCTGCTCGCCGGCTACCTGATGGCACTGGTCGTACTTCAGATGGCGCGCGTGCCGGCCCTGGAGCGGCGGGTGGGCTCCGACCGGGTCGCCCGCTGGCACGCGACGAGCGGCCGGTACACCCTGTGCCTGGTGCTCGCGCACATCTTCCTCGTCATGTGGGGTTACGCACTGCAGGCGGGCAGGTCGCTGGGCGACATCGTCCGGCAGACGATCGACTCCGTCGACCAGCTGCCCGACATGGGCAAGGCCGCCGTCGGCGCGGGCCTGCTTCTTGTCGTCGGACTGGTCTCCATCGGCCCGGTCCGCCGCCGGATGCCGTACGACACCTGGTACCACGTGCACCTGTTCACGTACGCGGCGGTGTTCCTGGCGTTCTGGCACCAGATCACCACCGGCAACGACTTCGCCGTCGAACCGGCCGCCAAGACCTTCTGGTACGGGCTGTACGCTGCCGTGACCCTGCTGGTGGTCTGGTACCGGATCCTCACCCCGATCCGGCTGAACCTGAAGCACCGGATGCGGGTCGAGGCGGTCGTCGAGGAGACACCGGGGATCGTGTCGGTGCTGATCGGCGGCCGGAAGCTGCACCGGATGGGCGCGGAGGCCGGCCAGTTCCTCCGGTGGCGGTTCCTGGCGCCGGGCATGCGGTTCAGCTCGCACCCGTACTCGCTGTCGGCGGCGCCCCGCCCGGGGCTGCTGCGCATCACCGTCAAGGCGATCGGCGACCACAGCGCCCGGCTGCGCGAACTCCGGCCGGGCACGCGGGTGTGGGCGGAGGGCCCGTACGGCGCGCTGACCGCCGCGCGGCGCAGCCGCGGCAAGGTGCTGCTGGTCGCGGGCGGTGTCGGCATCACCCCGATGCGGGCGCTGTTCGAGACGCTGCCCGGCGCGGCCGGTGACATCACCCTCCTGTACCGGGCCAACAGCACCCAGGACCTGGCCCTGTGGGACGAGCTGGCGAAGATCGCCGACGAGCGCGGCGCCCGGCTGATGTACGCGGTCAACAGCCCCGACGGCGAACGCCCGGACATCTCCGCCGAGTCCCTGCGCCGGAAGATCGCCGACATCGACCGCCACGACGTCTTCCTGTGCGGCCCGCCCGGATTCGCGCAGTCGGTGTACGAGGCACTGCGCGGTGCGGGGGTCCCCGCCCGCCGCATCCATCACGAGTCGTTCGAGATGTGAGCGACGGGACATCAGGAGCTCATACGCGATGAGGAAGAGCCACCCCCTTCGGCGCGCGGTGCTCGCCGGCGCCGCCACCGTGTCCGGGATCGTGCTGCTGCTGTCGCTGAAGCCGGCCTCCGGCCCGGCCTCCGCCGCGGCCGCCGGCACGGCGCCTGAGCACACCGCGGCGGCACAGCAGTCGCCGCAGGGCGGCAGCGGCGTCCCGAGGACGGGCACCCGGACGGTCACCGGGGACGCGGCCCCCACACAGTACGGGGCCGTCCAGGTCCGGCTGACCGTCAGCGACGGAAGGATCGTCAAGGCGGAGGCGGTGCAGGCGCCCAAGGGCGGCCTCAGCGACCAGAAGACCGCCATGGCCGTCCCCAGGCTCGACCAGGAGGCGGTCGCCGCGCAGAGCGCGCGCATCGACGCGGTGTCGGGGGCGACGTACACGAGTAACGGGTACAAGCAGTCGTTGCAGTCGGCGCTGGACAAGGTGAAGGCAGGCAGCGCGGCGGGCGGCTCCGAGCAGAGCGGCGGCAAGTCATCCGGTGCGGCGTCCCCGTCCCACTCGGCGTCGCCGTCCCAATCCGCCTCCCCGACGCACTCCGGGTCCGCGTCCGGCTCCGGATCGGGTTCTTCGTCCGGAGCCGGATCCACCCAGGCCCATACCGTCACCGTCACCGGCAAGGGCGTCCAGACCCAGTACGGGCCGGTGCAGGTCCGGATCACGGTCAGCGGCGGGAAGATCACCGAGGCTGCGGCGGTGCAGGCGCCCTCGGGCGGGCTGAGCAGCCAGAAGACCGCGATGGCCGTGCCCAGGCTGAACCAGGAGGCGGTGGCGGCGAGCGGCGCGAACATCGACACGGTGTCCGGAGCCACCTACACCAGCGGCGGCTACCGCGAGTCTCTCCAGTCGGCGCTGGACCGGGCCCGTGGGTGAGGCCGTGGCGAAGCCGGCGAACTCTCCCGCCGCGGTGCGTCACGCGGAGGAGGTCATGGGGACCGTCTTCTCCTACGACGTCCGCGGCGGGCGGCCCGAGGCGGTCGCTGCGGCGCTGCGCGAGGCGGTCGCCGGGCTGCACCGGGCCGACGAGCAGTTCAGCACCTATCGCGACGACAGCCAGGTCTCCCGGCTGGCGCGCGGCGAACTCACCGTGGAGGACTGCGATCCGGAGGTCGCCGAGGTGCTGAAGCTGGGCGCCGAGGCGGAGCGGGTGAGCGAGGGCTGGTTCAGCCTTCGCTACCAGGGGCTGCTGGATCCGACCGGGATCGTCAAGGGCTGGGCGGCCGAGCGCGCGGCCCGGCGGATCGCGGCGGCCGGGGCGAGCGGGGTGAGCGTGAACGGCGGCGGAGACGTGCAGTTGCTGGGGTCCCCCGAGGCGCACCGGCCATGGCGGGTCGGGGTCTCGGATCCGCTGCGCACCGGCGGGCTGGCCGCGGTGATCTCGGCGGCCGGCACGGAGGAACTGGCCGTGGCCACCTCCGGCACCGCCGAGCGCGGCGCCCACATCGTCGACCCGCGCACCGGCAGGTCGGCGGTGACCGACCTGGTGTCGGTCACGGTGGTCGCGCCCACGCTGACCTGGGCGGACTGCTGGGCGACGGCCGCCTTCGCGATGGGCTCGCGGGAGGGCCTGGCGTGGCTGCAGTCGCTGCCGGACGTGGAGGCGCTGCTGATCACGGCGGGCGACGAGGTGCGGTGCACGGACGGGCTGGCCGCCCGGCTCGGATGAGGACGCGTGGGTGGGGGCGTATCGAGGTCGGTACGCCCCCACCCACGCGTCTCAGTGCCCGTTCTGCGCCAGCCGCAGCAGGTGGTCCGCCAGGGCCTGTCCCCCGCTCGGGTCACGGCTGATCAGCAGCAGCGTGTCGTCGCCGGCGATCGTCCCCAGGATGTCCTGCAGTTCGGCCTGGTCGATCGCCGAGGCCAGGAACTGCGCCGCCCCCGGAGGGGTGCGCAGGACCACGAGGTTGGCCGAGGCCTCCGCGGAGATCAGCAGCTCCTGGGAGAGCCGCCGCATCCGCTCCTCCTTGGCCGACTCCCCCAGCGGCGCGCGTGGCGTGCGGAAGCCGCCCTCGCTCGGCACCGCGTAGATGAGGTCGCCGTCTGTGTTGCGGATCTTCACCGCGTTCAGCTCGTCCAGGTCCCGGGAGAGCGTCGCCTGGGTGACGCTCAGCCCGTCGTCGGCGAGGAGCTTCGCCAACTGGCTCTGGGAGCGCACGGGTTGCCGGTTGAGGATGTCCACGATGCGGCGGTGGCGTGCGGTGCGGGTCTGCGGCACGGCGGGCCCGGCGGCCCCGGCATCGGTGTACCCGTTGTCCTGTGCCTGGCTCATCGTCGTCTCATTCTCCGGATCATCCGTCCCCGTGGGCCACGTCCAGGATGCCGGGCAGCGCCCGGAGCAACGCGTCCACGTCGTCGTCGCCGAGGTTCAGCGGCGGCATGAGCCGGATCACGTCGGCGGCGGGCGCGTTCACCAGGAAACCGGCCTCCTGGGCCGCCTGCTGCGCCTGCTGCGCGTGCGGCCCGGTGAGCACGATACCCAGGAGCAGGCCCGCGCCCCGGACGTGGGAGACCAGCGGGTGGCCCAGGGACTCGATGCCGTCGCGCAGCTGCTCGCTCTGCCGCTTGACGTTCTCCAGCAGCCCCTCGGCCGCGATGGTGTCGAGGACGGCGAGCCCGGCGGCGCAGGCCACCGGGTTGCCGCCGAAGGTGGTGCCGTGGTGGCCGGGCTGGAGCAGTTCGGCGGCACGCCCGAAGGCGACGGTGGCACCGAGCGGCAGCCCGCCGCCGAGTTGCTTGGCCAGGGTGACGATGTCGGGCAGGACGCCCTCGTGGGCCTGGTACTCGAACCAGTGCCCGGTGCGGCCGATGCCGGTCTGCACCTCGTCCAGGACCAGCAGGGCACCGGTCGCGGCCGTGATCGCCCGGGCCGCCTTCAGATAGCCGGCCGGCGGCACCACGACGCCGATCTCGCCCTGGATGGGCTCGATGACGACCAGGGCCGTCTCCTCGGTGACCGCGGCGGCCAGCGCCTGCGCGTCACCGAAGGGCACGTGGGTGACGTCACCGGGCAGCGGCTGGAACGGCTCCCGCTTGCCGGACTGGCCGGTGAGCGCGAGCGCGCCCATGGTTCGGCCGTGGAACCCGCCCTCGGTGGCGACCATGTGGGTGCGCCCGGTCAACCGGCCGATCTTGAAGGCGGCCTCGTTGGCCTCGGCGCCGGAGTTGCAGAAGAAGACCCTGCCGTCCCGGCCGAAGAGCTGCAGCAGCCGCTCGGCGAGGGCCACGGTCGGCTCGGCCATGAAGAAGTTGGAGATGTGGCCGAGGGACCCGATCTGCCGGCTGACGGCCTCCACGACCGCCGGATGGGCGTGGCCGAGCGCGTTGGTCGCGATGCCGCCGACGAAGTCCAGGTACTCCCGGCCGTCGGCGTCCCAGACCCGGCTGCCCGCGCCGCGCACCAGCGGCAGCCGCGGGGTGCCGTAGTTGTTCATGAGCGCGCCCTGCCACCGCGCGGTCAGGTGCTCGTTGCCCGGTTCCCGGTTGCCCATGTCCTGGTTGCTCACGACTCCCCCTGTTCCGGCTGTACGTCCGGCTTCTCGTCCGGCACGACCATCGTGCCGATGCCCTCGTCGGTGAAGATCTCCAGCAGGATCGAGTGCTGGACCCGTCCGTCGATGACGCGGGCGGTGGTCACGCCGTTGCGGACGGCGTGCAGGCAGCCCTCCATCTTGGGCACCATGCCCGAGGACAGTTCCGGCAGCAGCTTCTCCAGCTCGCTCGCGGTGAGGCGGCTGATCACCTCGTCGGAGTTCGGCCAGTCCTCGTAGAGTCCCTCGACGTCGGTGAGGACCATGAGGGTCTCGGCGCCCAGTGCCGCAGCGAGTGCCGCAGCCGCCGTATCAGCATTGACGTTGTAGACATGTCCGTCGTCCTGACTCCGGGCGATGGAGGAGACGACCGGGATGCGGCCGTCGGCGAGCAGTGCCTCGATGGCGCCGGTGTCGATCTCGGTGATCTCTCCCACCCGCCCGATGTCGACCAGCTCGCCGTCGATCTCGGGGCGGTGCCTGGTGGCGGTGATGGTGTGCGCGTCCTCGCCGGTGAGGCCGACGGCGAACGGGCCGTGCCGGTTGAGCAGCCCGACCAGCTCGCGCTGCACCTGCCCGGCCAGCACCATCCGTACGACGTCCATGGCGTCCTCGGTGGTGACGCGCAGGCCCGCCTTGAACTCGCTGACGATGCCGTACCTGTCCAGGGCGGCGCTGATCTGCGGGCCGCCGCCGTGCACGACGACCGGCTTGAGTCCGGCGTGCCGCAGGAAGACGACGTCCTGGGCGAAGGCGGCCTTCAGCTCCTCGTTCACCATGGCGTTGCCGCCGAACTTGATGACGACCGTCTTGCCGTGGTGGCGGGTCAGCCAGGGCAGCGCCTCGATGAGGATCTGGGCTTTCGGCAGCGCGGTGTGCTTGCGCGTAGGTCCGGTGCTCATGACGAGTAGGCGCTGTTCTCGTGGACGTAGTCGGCGGTCAGGTCGTTGGTCCAGATGGTGGCGGTCTCCGTGCCGGCCGCGAGATCGGCGACGATGTGCACCTCGCGGTAGCGCATGTCGACCTTCTCGCGGTCCTCGCCGACCGAGCCGTTCTTGCACACCCAGACACCGTTGATGGCGACGCCCAGCCGGTCGGGTTCGAAGGCGGCCCGGGTGGTGCCGATGGCGGAGAGGACGCGGCCCCAGTTGGGGTCCTCGCCGTGGATCGCGCACTTGAGGAGGTTGTTGCGCGCGATGGAGCGGCCCACCTCGACGGCGTCCTCCTCGGTCGCGGCGCCGACCACCTCGACCTTGATGTCCTTGCTGGCGCCCTCGGCGTCGCCGATCAGCTGCCGGCCGAGGTCGTCGCAGACCTGCCGTACGGCCTCGGCGAACTCCTCGTAGCCGGGGGTGGTGCCGGAGGAGCCGGAGGAGAGCAGCAGCACGGTGTCGTTGGTGGACATGCAGCCGTCGGAGTCGACCCGGTCGAAGGTGACCTTGGTGGCCGCGCGCAGGGCCCGGTCCAGGGTCTCGCCGTCGAGGTCGGCGTCGGTGGTGAGGACGACGAGCATGGTGGCCAGGCCCGGGGCGAGCATCCCGGCGCCCTTGGCCATGCCGCCGACGGTCCAGCCGTCCTTGGTGACGACGGAGGTCTTGTGGACGGTGTCGGTGGTCTTGATGGCGATGGCGGCCTTCTCGCCGCCGTGCTCGGAGAGCTGGGCGGCGGCCGTCTCGACACCCGGCAGCAGCTTGTCCATCGGGAGCAGGACGCCGATGAGGCCGGTGGAGCAGACGGCGACCTCGATGGCCCCCCGGCCGAGGACCTCCGCGACCTTCTCGGCGGTGGCGTGGGTGTCCTGGAAGCCCTTGGGGCCGGTGCAGGCGTTGGCGCCGCCGGAGTTGAGGACCACGGCCGACACCTGGCCGCCCTTGAGTACCTGCTCGGACCAGAGCACCGGCGCGGCCTTGACGCGGTTGGAGGTGAAGACGCCCGCGGCGGCGCGGCGGGGCCCGGTGTTGACCACGAGGGCCAGGTCCGGGTTGCCGTTCTGCTTGATCCCGGCGGCGATGCCCGCCGCCTGGAATCCCTTGGCGGCCGTGACGCTCACGGTGCGACTCCGATCGTCGAAAGCCCGGTGGTCTCGTCGAGCCCGAGGGCGATGTTCATGCTCTGCACGGCACCGCCCGCGGTGCCCTTGGTCAGGTTGTCGATGGCGCTGATCGCGATGACGCGGTGCGCGGCGGGGTCGTAGGCCACCTGGATGTGCGCGGCGTTGGAGCCGTACACGGCCGCCGTGGCGGGCCACTGCCCCTCGGGCAGCAGGTGGACGAAGGGCTCGTCGGCGTAGGCCTTCTCGTACGCGGCGCGCACGGACTCGGCGGTGACGCCGTCGCGGGCCCTGGCGCTGCAGGTGGCGAGGATGCCGCGGGGCATCGGGGCGAGGGTGGGTGTGAAGGACACGGTGACCGGCTCCCCCGCCGCCGCGCTGAGGTTCTGGATCATCTCGGGGGTGTGCCGGTGGCCGCCGCCGACGCCGTAGGGGGACATGGATCCCATGACCTCCGAGCCGAGCAGGTGCGGCTTGGGCGCCTTGCCCGCGCCGGAGGTGCCGGAGGCGGCGACGATCACGGCCTCGTTCTCGACGAGGGCGGCGGCGTAGGCCGGGACCAGCGCGAGGGAGGCGGCGGTGGGGTAGCAACCGGGCACCGCGATGCGCTTGGACCCCTCCAGCGCAGCGCGGCCACCCGGAAGTTCGGGAAGACCGTAGGGCCAGGTGCCCGCGTGCGGGGAGCCGTAGAACCGCTCCCAGTCGGCCGGGTTCCTCAGGCGGAAGTCGGCGCCCATGTCGATGACCAGGACGTCGGGGCCGAGCTGCTCGGCGACGGCCGCGGACTGGCCGTGCGGCAGGGCGAGGAAGACCACGTCATGCCGCCGGCCCTGTCCGGCGAGCACGTCCGGGGTGGTCTCGGCGAGCACCCGGTCGGCCAGCGGCAGCAGGTGCGGCTGGAGCGCGCCGAGCCGCTGGCCGACGTTGGAGTTGCCGGTCAGGGCGCCGATCTCGACCTCGGGGTGCGCCAGCAGCAGACGCAGTACTTCTCCGCCCGCGTACCCACTCGCTCCGGCGACCGCGACACATACAGCCATGGGCCCTCCTATCGATGGCATGACTATACGTATCCCTGCACGTTTATGCAATCTCCTCCACGGGGTCGACCTTGGGCAGCATGATCCAGCGGGACACCACGAAGGTGACCGGGATCGCCGCCGCGGAGGCGAGCAGGGGGGCGAACCGGCTCCCGGCGTGCAGCACGTCGACGATCACGTACACACCGGCCGTGGTGATGAGGAAATTCGCGGCGTTCGTCAGCGGGAACAGCAGGAATTTCCGCCAGGTCGGCCGGGTCCGGTAGGTGAAGCGCGCGTTCAGGAAAAAGGACCCGACCATGCTGAGCAAAAACGCGAGAACGTGCGCGAGGAGATACGGCAAACGCGTGAGGAACAGAAGGTAAAGACAGTAGTACGTGCCGGTGTTCACGACGCCGACCGCGGCGAAGGTGACGATCTGTCTCGGCATCGTGCGGGTCATGACGGTGGTCATCAGCGAATGAGGTCTTTCGTCCGTTCCACGTTGGTCGCCTTCACCAGGAAGTGCGGGCGTCCCTTGACCTCGTAGTAGATCCGGCCGGTGTACTCCCCGATGACGCCCAGCATCACCATCTGCACCCCCGCGAGCGCGGTGACGGCGGTGATGATGGTGACATACCCGGGTGTCTGCACGCCGTTGACGAGCGCGGCGCCCACGATCCACGCCGTGTAGAGCCCGGCGCACGTCAGCAGGCCCATGCCGAGGTGGAGGGCGGCGCGCAGCGGCCTGTTGTTGAACGACAGCAGCCCGTCGAGCCCGTAGTTGAGCAGGGACTTCAGGGTCCAGGAGCTGCGGCCGTGCTCGCGTACGGCGTTCTCGTACTCGAAGGTGGTGCTGGGGAAGCCCACCCATGCGAACAGGCCCTTGGAGAAGCGGTTGTACTCGGTCAGGGCCAGCACCGCGTCCACCACGCGCCGCGACAGCAGCCTGAAGTCGCCTACGCCGTCGACCAGCTCGACGTCGACGAGCCGGTTGACCAGCCGGTAGTACAGACGGGCGGTGAGGGTGCGGGTGAACCGGTCGCCGCGCCTGCTGCGCCGGGCGAGGACCTGGTCGTAGCCCTCGCCGCGCAGCTCGACCATGCGCCTGATCAGGTGCGGCGGGTGCTGGAGGTCGGCGTCCATGATCACCACGGAGTCGCCGGAGGCGTGCCGCAGACCGGCGAGCAGGGCGGCCTCCTTGCCGAAGTTGCGGCTGAAGGAGACGTAACGGACGCGCGGATCGCGGTCGGCCAGCCCTTCCAGGAGGGTGAGCGTCCGGTCGCGACTGCCGTCGTCGACGTAGACGAACTCCATGTCGTGGCCGAGCGGCAGCAGGTCGTCGGCGATCTTCTGCACCTCGGTGTGGAAGCGTTCGATGACGTCTTCCTCGTTGTAGCAGGGGGCGATGATCGAGATGAGCATGGTTCTCCCCGGGGGGCGCGATCAGAGAGCGCTGGTGGTGCGCTCGCGCGGGCGTGTGAGGGTGCGGACCGCTGGGCGGTCCGCGGCGCGCCGTCTGCGGACGGCGGTGACGGTGCCGAGCAGGACGAGGGCCAGGAGCGAGACGCCCCCGACGGCCGCGCCCAGCCGCAGGCCGGGCGGGTGGAAGGTGCAGGTGATGCTGGTCGCGGAGCCGTCGAGGGGGACGGCGATCAGCCCGTAGTACGTCCTTGCGGGCGCGGCCGGGGCGCTGCCGGCGGCGCACCGCCAACCGGCGATCCGAGGGGCCGCGAGGACGGCGGTGCCCTTGCTGCCGGCCGGGAGCTGGGCCCGGACGGTGCCGTCGGAGACGGTCACCTCGGTGGCGCCGGTGGCCTTGAGCTGCTGGACGGCGGCATGCAGCCGTGCGGTGTCCAGGCACCCGACCGCACCGTCCGGGACGCTGCCGGTCCGGGTGGGCGACAGCTGGATCCGCACCCGGCCGGACCGCGGGACCGTGCCGAGGTGCTGCATGGCGGCGATCTTGGCGGCGTCGGACGTGAACCGCCCGGTCAGGTGGTGGGCGGGGTCGTCGCCGAGCCGGGCGGTGCCGGAGTAGTGCGGCGCCCAGAGGTAGACCTCGCTGCCGGCCGGGCACGCGGCCGTGACCGTCGGCCTGTCCGCGGCGGCGGCCTTCCCGCGGGGTGCCTCGACGACCAGTCCCGGCAGGTCGCGCCCGCCGCGCTCCGGCTGCCCGCCGTCGCCGGTGCGCACGGTCAGCGGGGGCACGGTGTAGACACGGGTGCCCAGCAGCAGTTCCTGGTTGCGGTAGGGCGACGGCCCGAAGGCGGAGACGCCGGTGTCCTGCGCCGGAGCGGACGGCCGCAGGGTGACCAGGGGCGGTACGTCCTGCCGGGAGACGGTCACCGGGCTGTGGTCGCGGGGGTTCCACCTCTGGTGCTGGTCCGGCGGGGAGTGCACCCGGGCGCCGACGGAGAAGATCGCGTCCGTGACGGCGTTGTCCAGGCTCTGCACGTTCCGCCCGCGCGAGGTCCAGCCGTCACCGAGGGCGGTGAGCGTACGGCTGAGGACGTCGGCGGTGAGGCTGCTGTAGTACTGGGCGCCCTCGCCGCCCACCACCATCGGGTCGTTGCCGACGGTCTGCTCCCGGCCCGGGTCGGTGCGGTAGGCGGGCCAGCCGTCGGCCTTCGCTATCGCGTCCGCCTGATGCTGCTGCCGGGCGCCCCAGGGCGCGTAGTCGTCCAGGTGGTCCAGCCGCAGCCGGGTGGCCACGGCGGAGGTCGCGGTGGCCTCGCCCAGCTGGGCGCCGACCAGAAGCACGACGGCGGACCCGACGAGCAGTCGACGGCGCCGCCCCGCCGCCGCGCGGGAGCCCTCGGCAAACCCGTCGGCGCGAGCGCGGCCGAGCAGGACCAGGCCGCCCAGTGCGCCGGCCGCGGCGAGCGACAGCACCGGCCAGGCGAAGGAGCGCACCAGAGCACTGCCGCTCGCGACGGCGGCGATGAGGGCGAGCAGCACGGCGGCCGCGGTCAGCGCGCGCCGGTCGGGCACGCCGTAGGAGAGCGCGTGCCAGGCGGCGATCACCAGCAGCGCGCACAGCACGAACGTCTGGCGGTAGGGGCTTCCGTTCGGGGTGGTGAACGCGTGCCAGGCCAGATGCGTCGGCGTCCACTGCATCGACAACGTGACGGCGACCACCAGCAGGCTCCACCCGGCGCGCACCCGTACGGGGGCCGCCCGGTGGAAGGGCAGGGCGAGGGCCAGCAGCAGCGCGGTAGTGCCGACGAAGAGCGCCGGGCTGCCGAAGCCGTAGGTCGTCGGCAGCAGCCGGGCCAGCAGATCCTGCGTCGGCACCGGCGCGAAGTGGGTGACCCGGCCGGGGTAGGCGTGCTTGGTGCCGAAGTAGATCACCGTCACCAGCGGTGCGGCGAGGCCCACGCCGAGGGCGACGGTGACCGCCGCCCGGCCGGCCGTCGCCAGGGCCCGCCGGCGCGGGAGGCCGGAGAGCCACAGCCGGAGCAGCAGGATGAGGCCGGCGCCGATGGTGGCCATGTAGGCGGTGTAGAAGTTGGCGATCCAGGCGGCCGCCACGATCAGCACGCCGAGCAGTCGGCGCCGCCCGGCGAGTGCCCATTCGCCGACCAGGCACAGCAGCGGCAGGGCGATCAGGCCGTCGATCCACATCGGGTTGTAGGAGGCGTCGGCGACGGACCAGCCGCACAGGGCGTAGGCGGCGCCCAGCAGCCCCGCCACCCACCAGCGGCCGGGGCGCAGGCGCAGCAGCAGCCAGGCCATGGCGGCGCCGGCGCACGCCGTCTTCAGCACCGTGACCACGTACACGGCGAGGTCGATCTCGTCCCTCGGGAACACCGCCACGAGCAGGGCGAACGGGCTGCTGAGGTACGTCCCGAGGTCGGGCAGGAAACTGGAGCCGAACCCGGACTGCCAGTTGATGAGCAGGCCGCCGTCGGCCCGGCCGTGCAGCAGGTCCCACAGGTGCGCGTGGAACGGCACGTACTGGTTGCCCAGGTCGTTGACCGCGCGGGTGCGCGGGCCGAAGGGATAGCTGCGGGCGACGGCGTCGGCCGCGCAGAACGCGGTGACGGTGATCGCCGCGGCGAGCAGTGCGGCGGCGTGCCGCGGTCGCACCCGCAGGGTTGGTCGATCCATTTCTCGGCAGACTCCCCGGGAAAAATCGGTACGTACGGCGTTTTCTCGGGGGACGGGCCCCACTCGCCGTGATCGCCCAATTAGACGGGCAGTAATTCCCCAAGGTTGTGCTTCAACGATGAACGACGGGCGAATGATGCATGACAAATACGCGCACCGAACACCGGCGCATTTCAATTGCCGAAAGGTAAACAGAAGCCGTACCGAAAATGATTCGGACGTTAATGAGTTCCACACCCGAAGGCTGTCCGCGTCGAGCCCGGGCCGCCTGAGCGCGCGGATCGCCCTCGTGACATGAAAGGTCCGCGTCCGCGGGCCGCTGCCACCGGGACAGCGGCCCGCGGACGCGGACGCGGAGCCTGTGCCGATCCGGCTACCTCTGCCTGATCCGCAGGAAGGTGACGGAGTTCGCCGGGAAGGTGTACGTGAAGCGGTCGGCGACCCCGGTGACGGTGGAGGTGACCGGGGCGACCGGGGTGGCGGTCTCGGTGTTCACGGCGTCGGGCGCGGCGGTCAGCGTGGTCGCCTCGGCCTTGGGCGCGACCCTCGCGCCGCCCAGGTCGATCGACGTACGGGCGGCCGCGGACTGGGCGTTGACGACCTTGACGATCAGCTCACCGGTCCTCGTGTCGCGCGTGACGACCTGACGGAACGGCTCGGCCGGCTTGTCGTCGGTGAAGCTGCCCCACTGCTGCCCGTCGAGGTAGAGGGTGACCTGACGGCCGCGCACCTTGATGTCGATGTCGTAGGCGCGGCCGGTCTCGATCGAGCCCGGCTTGGCGATCAGCGTGGACTTGCCGCCGTCCACGGCCTGCTCGACGGCGGTCTGGGTGTTGTTCCAGCCACCCAGGTTCCACCAGTAGTAGTCGCCGGTGTCCTTGACGCCGAAGGCTACGAGGAAGCCCTCCTTGCCGGCCTTCTTGGTGGCCTTCACGTGCAGGTCGTAGTCGTGCCAGGCGGGGTCGCCGGCGGAGACCATGGTGTTCTCGGCGGCGGTGTCGCTCTGGACGTAGGCCCCGTCCTGGACGCTCCAGCTGCCGGTTCCGGTGTGGGTCCACCGGGAGGCGTCGCCGGAGAAGTCGTCGCCGAGCAGGGTCGTCCCGTCGGCGGCGGTGACCTTCACGTCGTCGTAGGCGGCGCTGGTGGCCCACGTGGACAGGCCGACGGCACCCGCTATGGGCCCGCTGACCCCCGGGGTCGTGGTGGCCCTGCTGGGCACCACCCGGTCGCCGACGTTGTTCATGAACAGCTTCTGCACCTGGTAGTTCGCCGAGCCCCAGGAGGCGTGGTTGTTGAACCACACCATGTCCGGGCGCCACTGCACGTAGTCCTCGTTGGCGAACAGCGGGGCGTAGGAGGCGAGCTCGACGACGTCCGCGTTGCGCTCCAGTCCCGTCATGTACGCGGCTTCCGCCAGGCCGTTCTTGAAGGCGTTGCCCTGGGAGGCGTACTCGCCGAGGAAGACCTTGGGGCCGCCGCGGCCGTAGGAGTCGTAGCGGTCGTTGTTCTGCAGGAACCACTGCGGGCTGTTGTAGTAGTGCTCGTCGACCATGTCGACCTTGGCGTCGCGGTTGAGCTGCCAGGCCGTGTCGAACGTGGTGCCGCTGTCGTCGGGACCGGAGTTGGAGATCACGGTCATGTACGGGTACTCGGCCTGGACGGCGGCCCGGAACCGCGTGAAGCGGGCGAAGAACTCCTTGGGCAGGTTCTCCTCGTTGCCGACCTCGATGTGGGTGAGGTGGAAGGGCTTCGGGTGACCCATCTCGGCACGCACCTTGCCCCACTTCGAGGTCGCCGGGCCGTTGGCGAACTCGATCAGGTCGAGGGTGTCCTGGATGTGCCGCTGGAGCAGCGCGCCGTCGTCGACGGCCTTGTTCTGGCCGCAGCCGGTCACCAGGGCGGGGACGACGGGCAGCGGCATGGCGCCGATGTCCTCGGCGAAGCGGAAGTACTCGTAGTAGCCGAGGCCGTAGGACTGGTTGTAGCCCCAGAAGTTGGCGTTGGTGGCCCGCGTCTCGACCGGGCCGACGGTGTCCTTCCACTGGTAGGAGCGCTTGCGCTGCCAGCCGGAGGCCTCGCTGTAGTCCTGCATGGACCCGGTGTTGACCAGGCAGCCGCCGGGGAAGCGGACGAAGCCGGGGTGCAGGGCGGTGATCTTCTCGGCGAGGTCCTTGCGCAGGCCGTTCGGTTCGTGCTTGTAGGTGTCGCGGGGGAAGAGGGACACCATGTCGAGCGCCGCCGTGGCCGAGGAGCCGACGCCGAGGCGGCCGGTGGTGCTGGTGCGGGTCGCGGTGAAGGTGGCCCTGTACCGGGCCCAGCCGCCCTTGCGCACGGCCACTCGGCGGGCGGTGGCGAGGGAGCCGCCGGCGTCCTGGAGGGTCACGGTGAGGGTGGTGCCGCTCCCGGCTCGGGCCCAGACGGAGAAGTCGTACGTCTTGCCGTTCTCGACCGCGATGCCGGTGTTGTAGCCGGCGTTGGTGACGGACGAACCGGCCGCCAGCGAGAGGTAGTTCCGGTTGCGATCGTCGAGGCGGCCGGAGTCGTTCACCACCTGGGCGGCGCCGTCGACCGTCCAGGCCGTCAGCGGGGTGTAGGACCGGTTGTCGTCGGTGGAGTACTCGAAGGACCGGTTCTGCACGAGCTCGGCGTACAGGCCTCCGTCGGCGGCGCGGTTGATGTCCTCGAAGAAGACGCCGTACATCGTCTTGTCGATCTTCGGGCCCTTGGCCGCCGGGTCGACGGTGATCGTGTAGTCGGTGACGTCGTCGGCGTGGGCGGGGGCGGGAAGGGCGGTCGCGCCCAGCAGGAGGGCGCTCGTCGCGAGGCCGAGTCTCAACCTCGTGCGAGTGGTGCGTGACATGGATACTCCGCGGCTCTCGTTGTTCGAAATATCAGACAGTGGTCAGCACTTCGAACGGCAAGATAGGGAAGGGGTATGGACACGTCAATGGCACGGACGCACACGCCCCGTAAGCTCGGCCTCATGCATGCGCCGCCGCACCCGACCCTGTTCGACTCCCCGATCGCCGGGTTGCCGGACGGGCCCCGCGTGCGGCCGGGGGCCGGGAAGGGATGACGATGGGCGAGTTCTGGCCGGTGACGGACGTGCTGGCCCATCTGGCCGGGCGCTGGCGCGTGGCGCGGAGCGTGCGGGATCTGACGAGCGGGGACGAGGGCCGATTCGAAGGGGTCACCGTCTTCGGCCCCCTCGACGGCGGCGGGCTGCTGCACGAGGAGTCGGGCACCTTCACCTGGCGAGGCGTGGCCCGGCCCGCGACACGGACGCTGCGGTTCCTGCCGGGGGGTGTGCCGGGCACGGCCGACGTGCGGTTCGCGGACGGGCGGCCCTTCCATCCGCTGGACCTGACGACGGGGCGGTACGTCGCCGAGCACCCGTGCGCGGCCGACCTCTATCGCGGTGAGTTCACCGTCCGGGACGCCGACCACTGGCGGTCGGTGTGGCGGGTCGGCGGTCCGGCGAAGGACCTGGTGCTCACCACCGACTACGCACGCGAGGGCAGCGGTCAGGACGCCAAGGCCCCGGCTGTGCGCGCGAGGGCACGGGCCTAGTGGCGAGCCCGGCATGATCCGAACGAGAGGCCCTAAGCGCGCGAAGGCTGGGTGAAGGCGCCGTCCAGGCGCAGGTTCCAGCGGCCCGAGCGGCCCGTGACGGTGGTCGCCGACAGCGGGCGGACGTCGATGTTCCAGTAGATCGCGGGGGGCGCCTTCAGGGCGTAGACCAGGGCGGCGCGGATCACGGAGGGCTCGGCCACGGCGACGATCCGGCCCCCGTCCTCCCCCGGCCGGGTGTCGAGCCAGCCGCCGACCCGGGCGATGAAGGCCAGCAGGGACTCTCCGCCGTGCGGGGTGGAGCGCGGGTCGGCGAGCCAGGCGTCCACGGACCGCGGCTCGCGGGCCATCGCCTCGCCCAGCGTCAGCCCGCGCCAGCGGCCCATGTCGCAGTCGCGCAGGGCGAGTTGGACCAGCGGGGCGTACCCGAGGGCGTCGCCGGTGGCCCGGCTGCGCGGGGTCGGTGAGCAGTAGCGCAGCTCGGCGGCCGCCAGCGGCAGCAGTTCCCCGGCGACGCGCTGCACCTCGTCCCAGCCCGCCTGATCCAGCGGCCGGTCGTCCTCGAAGCGCTCCGCGAGCAACGGGGAACTGCGCGCGGCGGCGACGAACGTCACCCTCAGTGGCATGCGGTGATGGTGTGCCCCTCTGCGTCGGCAGGTCAAGGGGAGCCGGCGGTGAGTTGCGAGGCGCGTTCCGGCCCCGCTCCGCCGAACGCGCCCGGATTCGGCTCAGTCGAAGTGGTGCACCATCCACTGGTCCGGCCGGTCCAGCGGGCGGAAGCCGAGCCTCTCGTAGACCCCGTGCGCGTCCTCGGTCGCGAGCAGGATGCGGCGCAGGCCGTAGGGGCGCAGATGCTCGCGGATGGCGCCCACGAACGCGGTGCCTACGCCGTTGCCGCGCACGGACGGGTGGACGTACACATCGGCGAGCCAGGCGAACAGCGCGCGGTCGGTGACCACGCGCGCGTACGCGACCTGCTCTCCCGACGCCGTGTCGTACACCCCGAAGTTGATCGAGGAAGCCATCGCACGCTCGTGCTTCTCGCGGGGCCGGTCGATGGCCCAGTACGCGTCGGCCGAGAGCCAGCCGTGCACGCGCTCGACGTCGACGCGGTCGGTGTCGGCGGAGAACTCGTAGCCCTCGGGGAGTGCGGGTGCATCGCTCATGCCGTGATGATCACAGGTCGCGGCGGGCCGGGTCGAGCCCCAGCACCTCGTCGCAGGCCTGCTTCAGACGCCGGACCCCCTCGGTGACCTCCCCGATGCCGGCGACCGCCGCGAAACTCAGGCGCAGGTGGGGGGCCGGCGGTTCGGCGCTGAAATAGGGGCGGCCGGGAGTGAGGGCGACGCCCGCGCGCAGACCCGCGGCGGTCAGGGCGGCCTCGTCCGTGCCGTCGGGCAGACGCAGCCACAGGTGGTACCCACCGGAGGGGACGTACGGCAGCGCCAGTTCGGGCAGGTCCAGCGCGAGCGCGGCCGTCATGGCGTCGCGGCGGGCCTTCAACTCGGCCGAGAGCGCCCGCAGATGACGGGGCCAGGCGGGGGAGCCGACGAGTTCCAGGGCGGCCTCCTGCAGCGGCCGGGGGACGAAGAAGCTGTCCACGACCTGGATGGCGCGCAGGCGCTCCAGCACGGGTCCGCGCGCGGCGAGCGCGCTGACCCGGAAGCTGGGCGAGGTCGCCTTGGTCAGCGAGCCGACGTGCACGACGACTCCGTCCGGGTCCTCGGCGGCCAGCGGGCGGGGCAGCGGGCCGCAGTCCGCGTGGGCGAGGCGGCGTACGAAGTCGTCCTCGATCACGAACGCGCCGGCCTCGCGTGCGATGCGCAGCACCTCGGCGCGCCGGTGGGCGGCCAGCACGGCGCCCGTCGGGTTCTGGAACAGGGGCTGGCAGACGAACACCCGGGCGCCGCTGGCCCGGAAGGCGTCCGCCAGCAGCCGCGGCTTCACGCCGTCGGGGTCCACGGGCACCGGTACGGGGCGCAGGCCGGCCGCGCGGGCGAGGGCGAGCATGCCCGGGTAGGTGGGCGACTCCACGAGCACCGGCGCGCCGGGCGGGGCGAGCGCGCGCAGGGCGGTGGCCAGCGCCGACTGGCCGCCGGCGGCGATCAGCACCTCCGCGGCGGTGACGGGGCCGCCGATGCCGCGGGCGAACCACTCCCGCAACTCGGGCAGCCCCTCCATCGGCGGTCTCCCCCAGGCACCGGGCCGCCGCCCGGCGCGGGCCAGGGCGGCGGCCATCGCCCGCTCGGGCTGGAGGGACGGATGCGGATAGCCGCCGTTGAACTCCAGCACGCCGGGCGGCGGGGCGGCCAGCGAGACCATGACCCCGGAGGCGTCCACGGTGCGCGGGACGAGGTCCGGGGTGCCGTCGGCGCTCAGCGCGACCTCCTGCCAGGAGGTGTCCCCGGCGGGCGTCGGCGCCTCGTGCGGCCGGGCACGGAAGGCACCGGCGCCGGGCCGGGTGACCACCAGGCCCTCGGCGGCCAGTTGGGCGAGGGCCCGCGAGACGGTCACCGGGCTCACCCGGAAACGTTCGACCAGGGCCCGACTCGAGGGGAGCTTTCCCCCTGGTGAGTAGCGGTTCAGCTCTCGCCGCAGCTGTTCCGCCAGTTCTCCCACACTGCTACGCTCTTGCATGAGAACAAAGAGTAGCGCTACTGAGCGAAGCCGGATAGCGGTCCACGGCCGGCCGCCGAAGGCCGCGCCCTCGGCGGCCTCCACGTCGCCCGCCGCGTCACCGTCGGCCGGCGAGGGCGGCCCGGCCGCGCCGCCCTCGCCGGCCGGGACCCGGTCCGGTCTCCTTCAGGCCGCCCTCGGTGTCGTCGCCTTCTCCCTCACCTTCCCGGCCACCGCCTGGGGTCTGGAGGGCTTCGGGTCCTGGTCGCTGGTGGCCGTGCGCTGCGTGCTCGCCGCCGTCGTCGCGGGCGGCGCGCTGCTGGCGGTGAGGGCTCCCCTGCCCGCGCGCCGTCACTGGCCCGGGCTCGCTGTGGTGGCCGCGGGTGTGGTCCTCGGCTTCCCGCTGCTCACCACGCTGGCCCTGGAGACCTCGACCACCGCGCACGCCGCGGTCGTCGTCGGCCTGCTCCCGCTCACCACGGCGCTGCTGTCCGCCCTGCGGGTCGGGGCCCGGCCGTCGCGGACCTTCTGGGCGGCGGCGCTGGCGGGGGCGGCGGCCGTGGTCGCCTTCACCGTGCAGCAGAGCGGCGGCGCCCTGACCACCGCCGACGGGTACCTCTTCGGCGCCCTGCTGGTGTGCGCCGCCGGCTACACCGAGGGCGGCCGGCTGGCCCGGGTCATGCCCGGCTGGCAGGTGATCGGCTGGGCTCTGGTGCTGTGCCTGCCCCTGACCGTGCCCGGTGCCGCGCTCGCGCTGGCCCACGAGCCCGTGCACCTGGGTGCGCACGCCGTGGCCGGTCTGCTGTGGGTCGCGGCCGGATCGCAGTTCCTCGGGATGGTCGTCTGGTACCGGGGCATGGCCGCCGTGGGCATCCCCAAGGCCAGCCAGTTGCAGTTGGCCCAACCCCTGCTCACACTGGTGTGGTCGGTGCTGCTGCTCGGCGAGCATCTGACGCCGGCCGCCCCGCTGACGGCCGCCGCCGTGCTCGTCTGCATCGCCGTCACCCAGCGGGCGCGCGGCTGACCGACGCCACCGGTTCCGACCGCACACCGGCCCCGGCCGCTTCACCGGTTCCGGCCGCGCTCCGCGCCGTAGACTCGAAAGCCGAGGACGCTGCTCCCGCACATGGTGAGGAGGCCCTGCAGATGCGAGCAACCGTGGGCGACAAGCTCGTCCAGCACGGCCGAGTGGTCGGTCAGCACGACCAGGTCAGCGAAGTCGTCGAAGTCATGGGCTCGGAGGGCAACCCGCCCTACCGCGTCCGCTTCCCGGACGGGCACGAGGCCGTGATGTCACCGGGCCCCGACTGCCAGGTCCGGCACAAGGAGAAGGAACGGAAGTCGTAGCAGCTCAGCGCGGAGGGCTCGCCGGCTGCCGGTAGTGGTCGGCGACCACCCGTGCCATCGCCCCGGACGGGTCCGCGGCGACGTCCTTCGCCGCGAAGAACACGTGACCGCGCACCTCCGGGTACTTCTCGGCCAGGGCGAGATGGCGGGACAGCTCGTCAGGGTCCCGCCAGGCCTTGCCCTGTGCCGCGTCGCCCGCCTTGTACAGCGCCTCCCCCACGTACAGCCTGGTCCTACTGCCCCGCGCCACCCGAGCCCACCACGGCACCAGCGTGGCGTAGTCGGCGGCGGCCGTGCCGATCGCCCAGTACAGCTGCGGGACGATGTAGTCGATCCAGCCCTTCCTGACCCATGTGCGCGTGTCCGCGTACAGGTCGTCGTACGTCTCGACGCCCGCGCGCGTGTCCGAGCCGCGCGGGTCGGACGAGGCGTTGCGCCACACCCCGAAGGGGCTGATCCCGAACTCTGTGCCGGGCCGCAGCCGCCGGATGCCCTCCGCCGTCTCGCGGACGAGGCGGTCGATGTTGTCGCGCCGCCACGCGGCCCGGCTCGCGAAAGCCCCGCCGTGGCGGTCGTAGGCCGCGGCGTCGTCGAAGGACTGGCCGGCCACCGGGTAGGGGTAGAAGTAGTCGTCGAAGTGGACGCCGTCCACGGGATACCTCCGCACGGCGTCGAGCATCGCCTTCCGTACGAAGGCCCGGACCTCGGGCAGCCCCGGGTTGTAGTAGAGCTTGCCGCCGTACCGCACGACCCAGTCGGGGTGCCTGCGGGCCGGATGGGAGGCCACGAGCCGGGACGGATCGTCGTGCAGGGCGACCCGGTAGGGGTTGAACCAGGCGTGCAGCTTCAGGCCGCGCGCGTGCGCCTCCCCGACGGCCGTGCCGAGCGGGTCCCAGCCGGGGTTCCTGCCCTGGGTGCCGGTCAGCCACTGCGACCACGGTTCGTACGGCGAGGGCCACAGCGCGTCGGCGGTGGGACGCACCTGAAGGAACACCGTGTTGAGCCGCCGGCGCACCGCCGCGTCGAGCAGGGCGGTCAGCTCCGCGCGCTGCCGGGCCGCACCGAGCCCGGTGCGCGAGGGCCAGTCGCGGTTGTCCACGGTCGCCAGCCACATGCCCCGCATCTCGGCGGCGGCCCTGCGCGAGCGGCCGGTCCGCAGGGCGCCCGGCGGCTGGGGCGCGGCCGGTGCCGCGGCGGCCGCCTGCGTGATGGTCAGGGTCGACAGGGCGGCAACGGTGAACGCCCGTCGTGTCACTCGGCCCATCCGGGTTCCCCGTACGCCGTGGATCCGCGCCGTCACGGATCGTGTACCGGCCCAGCATGCACGACCCGGCCGGTCGATCATCGCTGCGACAGGGGTAACGTGCACGATCGGAGCAGGCGCCGCACACATGGTCCGCCTGACCCACGCCGTAGATCAGCGCCGGCGAGCGCGCCGTACCGGCTCAAGCGCTCCGGAGGCAAGCCGCGAACAAAACGGAAAGGGACGATGTGACCGACATCGAACGCGTCGGAGTGGTGGGCTGCGGCCAGATGGGCGCGGGGATCGCCGAGGTGTGCGCCCGGGCCGGCCTGGACGTGAAGGTCGCCGAGACCACCGGCGAGGCCCTGGAGATCGGCCGTACCCGGTTGTTCAACTCCCTGGCCAAGGCGGCCGAGCGCGGCAAGATGTCCGAGGAGGAGCGGGACGCGACGCAGGCGCGGCTGAGCTTCACCACGGACCTCGGCGAGTTCGCGGACCGCGACCTGGTCATCGAGGCCGTGGTGGAGAACGAGCAGGTCAAGACCGAGATCTTCCAGGTCCTGGACCAGGTGGTGACCCGGCCGGACGCGATCCTGGCCTCCAACACCTCCTCCATCCCGCTGGTGAAGCTGGCGGTCGCCACCGCACGGCCGGACCAGGTCATCGGCATCCACTTCTTCAACCCCGCCCCGGTGCAGAAGCTGGTCGAGCTGATCCCCGCGCTCACCACCTCCGAGGGCACGCTGAGCCGGGCGCAGCTGTTCACCGAGAAGGTGCTCGGCAAGCACGCGATCCGCGCCCAGGACCGCTCCGGCTTCGTGGTCAACGCCCTGCTGATCCCCTACCTGCTCTCCGCGATCCGGATGTTCGAGTCGGGCATCGCCAGCCGCGAGGACATCGACAACGGCATGGAGCTCGGCTGCGCCCACCCGATGGGCCCGCTGAAGCTGTCGGACCTGATCGGTCTGGACACGGTCGCCTCGGTGGCGCAGAGCATGTACGACGAGTACAAGGAACCGCTGTACGCCGCTCCCCCGCTGCTGCAGCGCATGGTCGACGCCGGCCGGCTCGGCCGCAAGAGCGGCTCCGGCTTCTACACCTACGGCTGACCGGCACCGCGTCGGTCTCCGGCCGCGACCCGGGCCCGGCACCACGTACTGCGGTGCCGGGCCCGGGTCGTTGTCGGTGCGGCGCTACTGGAGCCTGAGGTGGTGCAGGAGGAGTAACGCGGCGGCCATGTTGGCGGCCGGGACCTCGCCGCGGGCGACCATGTCGGGGACGAGCTTGAGCGGGACCCACTCGCGGCGGTCCGACTCGAAGTCGTCCACGGGGTGTCCGACGTACTCGCCCTCGTCCGACCAGTAGATGTGGTGCCGGGCGTCGGTGAGGCCGTTGGACGGCTCCACGCTCATGAGGTGGTGCAGGGGACCCGGCCGCCAGCCGGTCTCCTCCTCCAGTTCCCTGGCCGCGGCGCGGGCGACGTCCTCGCCGTCCTCGATGACGCCGGCGGCCAGTTCCCAGCCCCAGCTGTCGGTGATGAAGCGGTGGCGCCACAGCAGGAGGACCTCGTTGGCCTCGTTGACCACCGTGGCCACGGCGACGGGCCGCAGCCGTATCAGGAAGTGGTCGAGGTGCCGGCCGTCCGGCAGCTCGACATCCGCGAGGTTGACGGTGAACCAGCGGTTTGCGTACACAGTTTGTTCGTGCTGTTTCGTCCACTGCACGGTTCTGCCACCTTCCGTCGGGTCAGTGGCAATATCGCAGCCGGAGCGGCCGGGCAGCAGGCGCATGGTGCGCCACTTACGGCGCACGGACCGTCACAGGGGCACGCGCAGTGCCCCGTCGATGAGTTCGGCCGCCTCGGCGGTGCCGGCACAGCCGCTGCGCACCAGGTGCTCGCGCACCGCCCGCAGTCTGTCCCGCAGCCGCTGCGACTCCATCCCGCGGGCCTGCTCGGCCATCTGCACGGCGGTGACCACCGCCTTCTCGGCGTTGCCCCGGCGCAGCTCGATGGTGCTGAGCATGGCCAGCCGGTGCACCCGGCCGCGGTCGTGCGCGGGGTTGTCCACGGCGGCCGTGGCGTGCTCCTCGGCGGCGGCCAGCTCACCGAGGCTGAGCAGCGCCTCCGCCACCTGGACGTTGACCAGGCCCGGCTGGACATAGCCGGTCTCGTCGGGCTCGTATCCGCGCCGGATGCGTTCGGCGGCGGCCTCGGCACGACGGATGCAGGACAGCGCGCCCGTGCCGTCGCCGAGGTGGGCGTACGCCTTGGCCTGCATCGCGTACAGGTCGGAGGCGAGCGCGGGTGTGATGTGCTTGCCGGCGGCGCGCAGTGCCGCCTCGGCGAAGGCGACGGCCTGGCGGTACTCCCTCATGAACAGCGACTGGTTGACGAGCAGCGCTATGACGTAGGCCCCGAGTCCGCGGTCCCCGCTGGCCTTGGCGAGCCTGAGCGCCTGGTGGAAGTAGCGCTGGGCGAGGCCGTGCGCGTCCGAGTCGTAGGCGCAGATGCCCGCGATCGCCACCAACCCGCCGGTCGCCCGGTGCAGTTGTCGGCCGGTTGCATCGGTGTAGCTGCCGCGCAGCAGCGGCGCCGCCTGAGTGTTGAGAAAACCCACGATGCGACTGCGCGTCGCGACGCCGCCGGTCTTGCGGTACATCTGCTCGTAGTGCGTGCGGGCCGCGCGCAGCATCTCGATGTCGGCCGGGGTGACCCGGTGCCGGCCGCCCCGGGAGACGTCCACATCCTCCGGCGGGTTCTCCCACTCCCACACCGGCATCACCGCGGGCGTCCCCGTCACGGCGGGCGCGCCCAGCACGTGCGGGCGCTGCTGCTCGTCGGAGCGCCACAGGGCGGTGGCCCGTTCGACGAAGCCGGACAGCGAGGTGCCGTGCGGCGCGGACGGCTCGCCGGGCACGCCCAGACCGATGTCGTCGAGCGTGACGGGCCGGCGCAGCCGGGCGGCCAGCACCTCGCAGATCAGGTCGGGCACCTGGCCGCGTGGCCGCTGGCCCTTCAACCACCGGGCCACCGCCGTGTGTTCGTACCGGAGTGCGAGACCGCGCGCCCGTCCCGCCTGGTTGACGTGCGCGGCCAGGCCCGCGTGGGAGATGCCCGCCTCGTCCAGGATCGCGTCGAGCAGAGTGTTGGGCTGCATGTCCTGCCCCCCGGTGGCTCGGTGCCGACAGCGTAGTGCCTTCGGGTTCACACGGGGTGCGAACGGAGTGCGCGCATTCGTACCGTGCGCGCACTGTTGCGCAGCGTGGGCGGCCGGTTGACTGAGATGCCTCGTCAAGAGGCCGGCCGGGCCGCCGGCTCCCCCTCGTACAGTGCGGCGGCCCGCATCCGCACCGTCCGCTCCGCCGCCTGCCCGACACTCCGTGGTGGAGCGGACGGCTGCGCCGGGCTCCGCCGGTTCGCCCGGCGACTACGGGCTCGGCGCCTTCGGTTCTCGGTCGGCTGCCGGCCGGCCGAGGGCTGGGCGCGGTCCGCGGCGGAGCCGCTATCGGCAGAGCCCCGCGCCCCTTTCCGTACTCACCTGGCCCGAGACGCGCCGGTCGTTGTGGAGCACCAGGACCGCAACGTCGTCCGCGGGGCGCTGTTCCGTGTGCTGCAGGAGCCGCGTGAACACGGCGCGCAGGACGGCCTGTGGGGAGGGGGGACCCGCTCGGGTCGCCTCGGTCAGTACCGCTGCCAGCGGGAAGAAGCGGCCACCGGTGTCCCGGGCGTCCTCCACGCCGTCCGTGTAGAGGACCAGGGTCTCTCCCGGCAGCAGACGGCCGAGGTGTTCGCCGGGCACGTCGGACGGCAGCGGGAACGGGCCCAGTGGAGGCAGCGGGTCGGCCTCCGTCAGGGGCCGGGCGCCCCGGGTGTTCAGCCGGTACGGCCAGGGGTGGCCGCAGTTGAGGGCGTGCAGGGCGCCGTCGGCGGCGATCTCCAGGAGCAGCACGGTGACGAAGTGCTCGGCCGCCTGGGGGTCCGGCTCCCGCTCGCGCACATGGCGGGCCAGCACCCAGTCCAGGCGGCGCAGCACGCCCGTGAGATCCGCCTCGTCGTGCACGGCCTCGCGGAAGTCGTCGAGTACGGCGGCGACGGTCCCGCGGGCGGCGAGGCCGTGTCCTCGCACGTCGCCGATCACGACGCGTACGCCGTGCTCGGTGGCGATCACCTCGTACAGGTCGCCGCCGACGGCCGCGCCCCGGTCGGCGGGCAGCTGGGCCGCCGCCAGGTGCAGCCCGGCGACACGCGGCGGCAGCGGCCGCAGCAGCACGCTCCGCGCGGCCCCCGCGACGGCGCGGGCCTGCCGCAGCTCGCGCAGGAGCGCGCGCCGGGCATGGAGGACGAGGCCGGTGCCCACCGCGAGGAACGCGGCGCCCGGCCGCATCCGGCGCGGAGCCCCAGCCCTGATGCGGATCACGACGATGACCCCCAAACGGCGCCGACAGCGCGGACCGGCCCCGAAAGGCCGGTCCGATTCTGTCGACCGCACGCACCGCGGGGACAGGCTCGCCCGGAGTTCTCACCCGAACGAGTGAGCACTCTCCGACTCTGCATTTATGCAGGTCACAGCCGAGGGGCGGGCCCGGCGCACCGGACCCGCCCCTCGGCGGAACAGCCTCAGCTGCGCAGCACCGCCCCGGTCCGCTCGGCGGCCAGCGCCACCGCGGCATCCCGGGCAGCCGACGCCTCGTCGACCGTCAGCGTGCGGTCGGGGGCGCGGAAGCGCAGTGCGTACGCCAGCGACTTGCGGCCCTCGCCGAGCTGTTCGGCGTTCTCGTATACGTCGAACAGGCGGATGGCCTCCAGGAGTTCACCGGCGCCCTCGCGCAGCGCGGCCTCGACCTCGGCGGCCGGGACCGGCTTGTCGACGACGAGGGCGACGTCCTGCGTGGCCACGGGGAACGAGGAGATCCGCGGCGCGCGCACGATGCCGTCCCCGGCCCGCTGGATCAGGTCGAGGTCGACCTCCATGGCGCAGGTGCGCTCGGGCAGGTGCATCGCCTTCACCACGCGCGGGTGCAGCTCACCGGCATGGCCGACGAGGGTCCGCACGCCGTCCACCTCGGCATACAGCGCGGCGCACCGGCCGGGGTGCCACGGGGCGTGCTGGTCGGCCTGCACGGTCAGTTCCGTGCCCGCCTCACGGGCCACCAGGCGCGCCGCCTCGACGGCGTCGGCCCAGTCGCTCGGACGGCCCTTGCCCCACCAGCCGGCCTGCTCACGGGCGCCCGCGAGCACCACGGCGACCCGGCGGGGCTGGTGCGGCAGCGCGCTGTCGAGGGAGGCCAGCTCCTCGTCGGTGGGCCGGCGGTCGGCGGGCAGCCGGGCCGGGATCTCCTCCTGCCCGGTGGGCCGGAAGACCAGGCCGGTCTCGAACAGCGCCAGGTCGTGGCTGCCCCGTCCGTCGTTGCGGCGCAGCGCGCCGAGCAGGCCCGGCAGCAGCGTCGTACGCAGCGAGGGCTCCTCGTCGGAGAGCGGGTTGACGAGGGTGACCACGGTGCGGCGCGGGTCGTCGGCGTCCAGGTCGAGCTGGTCCAGCGCGGCCTCGCCGATGAACGGGTAGTTCAGCGCCTCGACGTATCCCGCGCCGGCCAGCGCGCGGCCGACGCGGCTGTGCAGCCGCTGCCGGTCGGTCAGGCCGTGCCCGGGCAGGGGCCTGGGCAGCGTGGAGGGCAGGTTCTCGTAGCCCTCCAGGCGGATGACCTCCTCGGCCAGGTCGTTCGGGTCGGTCAGGTCCGGCCGCCAGGACGGCGCGGTGACGATCAGCTCGTCCTGCCCGCCCGTCTCCCGGCCACCGCCCCGCAACGACGTGTTCCACGCGGCGGTGTTTCCCACGACGTCGCAGCCGATCTGCTGCAGTCGCCGTACGACCGTCTCGCGGCCGTAGGTGACGCCCGCGACCTTGTCCGGGTGGTCGGCCGGGATGGTGATGGTGCGCGGTGCGGAGGGCGCGACGATCTCGGTGACGCCCGCGTCGGCGGTGCCGCCGGCGAGGAGGACCAGCAGGTCGACGGTGCGCTGGGCGGCGGCGGAGGCGGCCTGCGGGTCGACGCCCCGCTCGAAGCGGCGGGAGGCCTCCGAGGACAGCTTGTGCCGGCGGGCGGTGCGCGCGACGGCGACCGGGTCGAAGTGAGCGGCCTCGATGACGACCTCGGTGGTGGTGCCCTCGGTGTCGTCGATCTCCGTGTGGGCGCCGCCCATGACGCCCGCCAGCCCGACGGGGCCGCGGTCGTCGGTGATGACCAGGTCCTCGGTGGACAGCGTGCGGGTGACGCCGTCGAGGGTGGTGATCTTCTCGCCCCGCTCGGCCCGGCGGACGCCGATGGCGCCCTCGATCCGGGAGCGGTCGTAGGCGTGCAGCGGCTGGCCCAGCTCCAGCATCACGTAGTTGGTGATGTCCACGGCGAGCGAGATCGGGCGCATGCCCGCCTTCTGCAGCCGGCGTTGCAGCCAGATCGGGGAGCGGGCCTCGGGGTCGAGGCCGGTCACGGTGCGGGCGGTGAAGCGGTCGCAGCCGAACGGGTCGGAGATCTGCACCGGGTGCCCGAAGGCGTTGGGCGCCGGAACGTCCAGCAGCGCCGGGTCGAGCAGCGGGCGGCCGTAGGCGATGGCGGCCTCGCGGGCGACGCCGCGCAGGGACAGGCAGTAGCCGCGGTCGGGCGTGACGGCGATGTCGAGGACCTCGTCGACGAGCTGGAGCAGCTCGATGGCGTCGGTGCCGACCTCGTGCTCGGGCGGCAGCACGATGATGCCGTGGCTGCCGTCGTCGCCCATGCCCAGCTCGTCGGCGGAGCAGATCATGCCGTGCGAGACCTTGCCGTAGGTCTTGCGCGCGGAGATCGAGAAGCCGCCGGGCAGCACGGCGCCGGGCAGGACCACGACGACCTTGTCCCCGACGGAGAAGTTGCGGGCGCCGCAGACGATCTCCTGCGGCTCGCCGGTGCCGTTGGCCTGGCCGACGTCGACGGTGCAGAAGCGGATCGGCTTCTTGAAGCCCTCCAGCTCCTCGATGGTGAGCACCTGGCCGACGACGAGCGGCCCCTTGAGGTCGGCGCCGAGCTGTTCGACGGTCTCGACCTCGAGGCCGGCCGAAATGAGCTTGGCCTGGACGTCGCGCCCGGTCTCCGTCGCCGGCAGGTCGACGTACTCCCGCAGCCAAGAAAGCGGGACCCGCATCAGATCTCCATCCCGAACGGCCGGGTGAACCGGACGTCACCCTCGACCATGTCTCGCATGTCTTCGACGTTGTGGCGGAACATCAGCATCCGCTCGATGCCGAACCCGAAGGCGAATCCGCTGTACTTCTCCGGGTCGACGCCGCAGGCGGTGAGCACCCGCGGGTTGACCATGCCGCAGCCGCCCAGCTCGATCCAGCCTTCGCTGGAGCAGGTGCGGCAGGGCCGGTCGGGGTCGCCGACGGACGCGCCCTTGCAGACGTAGCAGAGCATGTCCATCTCGGCGGACGGCTCGGTGAACGGGAAGTAGTTCGGGCGCAGCCGGGTCTTCATGTCGGCGCCGAAGAGCGACTGGACCATGTGGTCCAGGGTGCCCTTGAGGTCCGCCATGGTCAGGCCCTCGTCGACGGCGAGCAGCTCGATCTGGTGGAAGACCGGGGTGTGCGTCGCGTCGAGCTCGTCCGTGCGGTAGACGCGGCCGGGGCAGACCACGTAGACCGGCGGCTCGCGGTGGAGCAGGGAGCGGATCTGCACCGGCGAGGTGTGGGTGCGCAGCACGACACCGCTGTCCTCGCCCTTGCCCGCCTCGATGAAGAACGTGTCCTGCATGGTGCGGGCCGGGTGGTCGGGCGCGATGTTGAGCGCGTCGAAGTTGAACCACTCGGCCTCGACCTCGGGGCCCTCGGCGACCTCGTACCCCATGGACACGAAGACGTCCGCGACCCGCTCCATCATGGTGGTCAGCGGGTGCCGGGCGCCGGCCGGTACGCGGTCGTAGGGCAGCGTGACGTCGACGGCCTCCTCGACGAGCACGCGGGCGTCCCGCTCGGCCTCCAGCTCGGTCTGGCGGGCGGCGAGCGCCTTGTTCACCGCACCGCGGGCCATGCCGACGCGCTTGCCTGCGTCGGCCTTGGCATGCGGGGGCAGGGCGCCGATCTCGCGGTTGGCGAGGGCCAGCGGGGAGGCGGGGCCGGTGTGGGCGACCTTGGCCTCGTGGAGCGCGTCGAGGGAGTCCGCGGCTGCGAAGGCGGCGAGCGCCTCGTCCCGCATGCGCTCGATCTCTTCCGGTTTCAACGTCTCGACCTCGACAGGGTCGTACGACTTATTGGGTGCCGACATCTCTTCCCGTGCTTCCGATTGGCTGGCTGACGGTCCCCGTCACCGACTCGTGGACATTCCGTCTCCAGTGGTGGGACACAAAGGTGCCAAAAGCCGAGTCTAACGGGGCTGGGGAAAGCGGATGCGCCCGTGGGTCCTCGGCCGGTGCCGGGCGGCACGCCTAGAGCAGGTGTGCCGGGGTGCCCACGGGCAGGGTAAATCGGAACCGGGCGCCGCCGCCGACGGCGCGGCCGACCGTGATGGTCCCGCCGTGGGCCTCGACGATGCCCTTGACGATGTAGAGCCCGAGGCCGGTGCCGCCGCGCTTGCTGCCCCGCCAGAAGCGGGTGAAGACGCGGTTCATGGACTCCTCCGGAATGCCGGGCCCCTCGTCGCTCACCGTGACCGACGTGGCGGTGTTCTCGATGTTCTCGGCTTCGTCCCCCTCGCGCGGGGACGACGCGGCTGTGATGTCGATGGTGACGGTTCCCTCGCCGTGCCGCACCGCATTTTCGATGAGGTTGCTCAGCACCTGGTCGATCTTGTCCGGGTCGGCCCACAGCTCGGGCAGCGGCTGCTCCGTACGGACCAGGAAGCGGTCGGCGGGCTGGCCGGCGGCGACGTAGGCCTGGACGTGCCGGCCGACCGCGGCTCCCATGTCGACGAGTTGACGGCGCACCTCCAGACGGCCGGAGTCGATGCGGGAGATGTCGAGCAGCTCGGCGATGAGCCGGGTGACGCGGTCGGCGTCGGCGTCGACGGTCTCCAGCATCAGCCGCTTCTGGTCGTCGGTGAACCTCTCCCACTTGGCGAGCAGCGTGGCGGTGAAGCCCTTGACGGAGGTCAGCGGGGAGCGCAGCTCGTGCGCCACGGTGGCGATCAGCTCGGCGTGGCTGCGCTCCGTGCGGCGGCGGGCCTCGGTGTCCCGCAGGGAGACGACCACGCGGCGGACGGGACCGGTGGGGCGGGCCCGGACGTACCTGGCCGACACGAGGACTTCCCGGCCCCCGTGCAGCAGGAGGTTGCGCTCGGGCTGGCCCACGCGGGTGGCGAGACCGCCGTAGGGGTCGGTCAGCTGCCACCAGCGGCGCCCTTCCAGGTCCTCCAGGGGCAGGGCCTTCTCCAGGCGCTGCCCGAGGGCTTCCTCGGCGGGGACGGCGGTGATGCGGGCGGCGGCGACGTTGAAGCAGATCACCCGGCCGTGTTCGTCGGCGACGACCAGCCCGTCCGGCAGGTCGTCGGGGTCGATGCCGAGTCCGGTGGGATCCCCGGCGGTCCGGGGCGCGGGCAGCCGTGGCGCCTCGCGCCTGCCCGGTGCGCCGCTCGTGCCGACACTCATCCCCGTCATCCCACCCTTCCCACTGTGGGCCCCCGAGCTGGTCAGCCTACTGGCTCCGGGTGACGGAGCGGCATCCCCCGGGGGCGCGCTGTGCACGGGCCGAGGCGTAGAGACAGACGGCGGCGGCGGTCGCGAGGTTCAGGCTCTCGGCCTTTCCGTGGATCGGGACGCGGACGACGGCGTCGGCGAGGGCCCGGGTCTCCTCCGGCAGCCCCCATGCCTCGTTGCCGAACACCCAGGCGGTGGGCCCGCCCATGGTGCCCTTGTCGAGCTCGTCGTCGAGGTCCTGCTCGCCCGCGCCGTCGGCGGCGAGGATGCGCACCCCGGCGTCCTTGAGCCCGGCGACCGCCTGCTCGACGGGGACGCCCACGGCGACCGGCAGGTGGAAGAGCGAGCCGACGGAGGCTCGCACGGCCTTGGGGTTGTACAGGTCCACGGAGGCGTCGGTGAGGACCACCGCGTCGGCTCCGGCGGCGTCGGCGCAGCGCAGGACGGTGCCCGCGTTGCCGGGGTCGCGCACGTGGGCGAGGACGGCGACGAGGCGGGGGCGGGCGGTGAGGATCTCCTCGAACGGCGTGTCGAGGAACCGGCAGACCCCGACGAGACCCTGCGGGGTGACGGTGGTGGAGATGTCGGCGATGACCTCGTCGGCGGCGAGGTGGATCCGGGCGCCGGCGTCGCGGGCCTCGCCCACGATGTCGGCGTACCGCTCGGCGGCGTCGAGGGTCGCGAACAGCTCGACGAGGGTGGCTCCGCCGCTCCCGGCACCGGCCGTCCGGTGCGCGGCGGCCTCCCGCACGGCCTGCGGGCCCTCGGCGAGGAACAGCCGCTCCTTCCCCCGGAAGTTCCGCCTGGCGAGCCGCCGGGCGGAACTTCCGGGGGAAGG